>CALKHQ010000142.1 GCA_937988735.1 uncultured Alphaproteobacteria bacterium | reverse complement strand
GAGGCGCACCGGCTCGATCCAGCGCGCGAGCCCGGTGCGGTCGTCCGTCTCGACGATCGCGCCGCACAGCGTCGCCTCGCCCAGTGCCGGCGACAGCCGCTCGCCCGGCATCTTGGAGACGAAGCGCAGCGTCGCCGGCTCCTTCTTCATGCCGATCACCGAGTCGTAGTCGCCGCACATGCCGGCGTCGGTCATGTAGGCGGTGCCGCCCGGCAGCACCTGCGCGTCGGCGGTGGGCACATGGGTATGGGTACCGACGACCATGCTGACCCGGCCGTCGCAGTGGTGCCCCAGCGCCATCTTCTCGCTGGTGGTCTCTGCATGGACATCGACCAGGATAAAGGTTGCGTCCCGGCCCAGCCGCTTCTGCGCCAGCACCGAGTCGATGGCGGCGAAGGGGTCGTCGAGGGCGTCCATGAACAGGCGCCCCATCACGTTGACCACCAGCGCCGTCCGCCCGTCGGGCAGCGCGTAGAGGTTGGCGCCCCGCCCCGGCGTGCCGGCCGGGAAGTTGATCGGCCGCAGCAGCCGGTGGTCCTGCGCGATGTGGGGAATGATGCCGCGCTGGTCCCACACGTGGTTGCCGGTGGTGATGACATCGACGCCGGCGGCGTAAAGGTCGGTGCAGATCTGGGGCGTGAGCCCGAAGCCGCTGGCGGCGTTTTCGGCGTTGACCACCACGAGGTCCAGCCCCTGCTCACGGCGCAGCGCCGGCACGCGCGCCAGCACGGCCTCGCGCCCCGACCGGCCGACGATGTCGCCGAGGAACAGCACCCGCATCGTCAGCCCTGCCCCGCCGGCCGGAACAGGCGGAGGCCGTTCTCGGTGATGACCGCATCCAGCCGCATGTCCTTCGGCTCGCACGGCACCTCGGGCACTTCCTGCGCCGCAAAGGCGACGCCGCAGGCGAAGACCGGCGACCCGCCGTCGGAGCGCAGCAGCGCCAGCGTGCGGTCGTAGTAGCCGCCGCCGTAGCCGAGGCGGCCGCCGCGCGCGTCAAAGGCGAGCAGCGGCACCAGCAGCAGGTCGGGCCGCACGACCGGCGCGTCCGGCAGCGGCTCCTCGATCCCCCACATGCGGTGGCGCAGCCGGTCGCCGGGGACCCAGCGGCGGAAGGTGAGCGGCGCGCTGGCACCGGCCATCACCGGCAGCGCGACGGCAAGCCCCCTGGCCGCCAGCATCCGCAACGCGGGGCGGACGTCGATCTCGTCACCGATGGCCCAGTAGCCGGAGACGGCCGCCGGCCGACGCTGGCGGACGAGGTCCGCAACCCAGACCGCGATCCTGTCGGCGCTGTCGGGCACGGCCCGAGCGGCCACGGCGCGCGCCGACCGTGCGGTCGCGCGCAGCGCAGCCTTCGCCGCCCGGCACTGCTCGCTGTTCAGGGTATGCGCCGCCGGACCGCGGATGATGCTTCTCCGACAATTGACTAAACCCCGCGCACAGCCGGGGCTGCGCGCGGCGGCGTACAGGTCAGGTGGGCCGTGCCTGCCGTTGGCTGATCATATCCCTCTAGGCCTGCACAACACAGGTGGGCGCCATGTTCCGCGACCACGGCCGCGGAAGGGACAGCTCCCTAGAGGTCTTTATTGGCCCCGGGGAAACTGATGCCTGACGCACAGGACAGCCCGGAACACTATCTGGTAGCTCCTGCACGCAGTGCAAGTGGCTTCGCGCGCCGCGGCCTCAGGCGGTGCGCTTCAGCCGCTCGGTCAGCGCCTCGATCCGCTCGGCGGCGGCCTCGATCTCGCTGCTGGTCCGCTCGGTGTCCTGCTCCGCGCGCCGGAGGTCGTCCAGCTCGTTGTAAAGGCCGGCCAGCTCGTCCGCGATCTCCAGGCTCGCCATCATGAAAAGCTGGGCCTCGCTCGCCTGGCCGCGGCCGCCGTCGAGCTCTGTGATCTTGCGGTCGATGTAGCGTGCGAGCGCGGCGAGGTGGGCCTCCTTGCCGTCGGCGCAGGAGAGCATGTAGCGCTTGCCGTGAATCGTGACTTCAACCTTGCCCATACCGTCATTCCGCTGCATCGCGCGCATCCGCTTCGCCGAGCAGCAGGTCCACGCGCGCGATCGCCCGGTCGAGGCGGTCGGCAACGGCATCGGCAGTCCGTTTCAGGTCCTCGTACGCCTCGCGCACGGCCGCAAGCTCGCGTGCCGCCGCGCCCTGCGGACCACCGCTTTCGGCGAGGACGGCTTCCAGCCGCTGCACCGCCTCGGCCAGACGCTTCTGCGATTGCTCCAGTCTGGTCATCGGGATGCGACTCGATCTCGGCTCTGCGGGGAAGCGCCTCACCATAGGTGCCCGCGGCGCGCGCCGTCAACGAACGGTCGGCCCGGACCGGGCGGCTCCCCGCGGCCCTGGCGCAACCTCGGGGCAGACGTTCTCCGCCACAGGCTGCTGCCGGACGGTGCCCGGATGGCCGATGGTCGCGCCGGGGTCAGCCCCCGCCCCGGGCTCACAGCATCCTGGGCTGCTCCGGCCTGGCGATCTCCGGCGCCGCCCAGCGGATCATCGGCCGGATCGTCAGCCCCTGCACGATGATGGAGAAGATCACCACCGTGTAGGTGCAGGTGAGGATCAGCGGCTTCCATTCCGACGGCGGCAGCGCCAGCGCCAGCGCCACCGAAACGCCGCCGCGCATGCCGCCCCAGGTCATGATCCGGATTGCGCCCTGGCTGAAGGTGGAGCCGGCAAGGGTCAGCGCGCGCACGGGAATGGCGACGGAGCAGAAGCGGGCAAAAAGAACCAGCGGGATGCAGGCGAGCGCCACCGCCATCTCCTCCCAGCTCGTCGTCACCGCGAACACCTCGAGCCCGATCAGCAGGAACAGCACGGCGTTGAGCAGCTCGTCGATCAGGTGCCAGAAGTCATGCACGTGCTCGCGCGTCTTCTCCGACATCGCGAAGCGCATGCCGGCGTTGCCGATGAACAGCCCTGCCACGACGACCGCGAGCGGCCCGGAGACGTGAAACGCCGTCGCCAGCGCGTAGATGCCCATCGCCAGCGCGAGCGTCATCGTCAGCTCGAGCGTGTACTCGTCCACCCGCCGCAGCAGCAGGTAGGTCACATAGCCCGCCACCCCGCCGAGGGCCGCCCCGCCGACGATCTCGACCAGCAGGAGCCAGGCGACGTCCCAGGCGTCGATGTCGCCGTCTGCGCCATGGCCGGCGGCGGAGAAGGCGATGGCGGTGAAGACCAGGAACAGGACCACGCCCATGCCGTCGTTGAACAGGCTCTCGCCGGCGATCTTGGTCTGCAGCGACCTTGACACCCGCACCGTCTTGAGCAGGCCGAGCACGGCCACGGGATCGGTGGGGCTGATCAGCGCGCCGAACACCAGCGCCACGATCAGCGGCGCGCCGGCGATCCACCAGAAGCCGAGGCCAACCACCGCCGCCGAGATCAGGACGCCCACCGACGCCATCAAGCCGATCGCCCACTTCTGTTCCGCGAGCTGGTCGAGATCGACATGGAGCGCGCCGGCGAACAGCAGCAGCCCGAGCATGCCGTTCATCAGCGCGTCGTAGAAATCGATGCTGGCGATGATTGCGGCCGTATGGTCCGCGACATGGCTGCCGGTCAGCCAGTCGCCGAGCAGGAGCGCCAGCGAAACGCTGAGGGCGATCACGACCAGACCGATGGTCGTCGGCAGCTTCAGGACATGGTAGTTGATCTGGCCAAAGATGGCCGCAAGCACGACGAGTATGGCGGCGATGTCAAAAGCTGTCATTGTATCCCCGGCGTGAACACAGGCGCGGAACGAAGCATGGCTACGCAGTCCGGACTGCCTGCACAAGCGTCCTCCGCAGCCCCGGTGCCGCGCGAACGCATCCGCGCCTGCGTTTTCGACGCCTACGGCACCCTGTTCGACGTCGCCTCGGCCGCCGAGGCCGAACGGGCGACGCTGGGCGACGCCGCCACGGCGCTGGCGGCGCTGTGGCGGCGCAAGCAGCTGGAATACACCTGGCTGCGCAGCCTGATGGGGGTCTACGCCGACTTCTGGCAGGTGACGGGCGACGCCCTCGACTACGCGCTGCAGGCGCTCGGGCGGACCGATCCGGCGCTCCGCACCCGGCTGATGGAGGCGTATCTGACGCTCGCCCCCTATCCCGAGGTGCCCGGCGTGCTGCGGCGCCTCGGCCGCGCCGGCATCGCGCGGGCGATCCTGTCCAACGGCTCGCCGGCGATGCTGTCGGCCGCGGTCAGCGCCGCGGGCATCGGCAGCGAGCTTGCCGCCGTGCTGTCGGTGGACATCATCCGGGTCTACAAGCCCGACCCGCGCGTCTATCGGCTGGCGGCGAACAGCGTCGGCATCGCGCCGGGCGAGATCTGCTTCCTGTCGGCCAATGCCTGGGACGTCGCCGGCGCCGCCCATTTCGGCTTCCAGGCGGTCCGGGTCGATCGCACGGGGGAGCCGGCGGAACGGCTGCCGGGGCGGCCGACGGCGACCATCCCCGACCTCGACGGGCTGCCGGCGCTGCTCGGGATCGCCTGACCATGGCGGCGCCCCGGATGGGGCCGTGCCGCCCTATTGACGCCCCAATGTCGGCGAATGTTGCGCTCGGGGAGCGGGTAGCCTAGTTGTGAGGCCGAGACACGCGGCCCGAGCACGGAGAGCATGAAGCGATGGCGGTAGGCGCGGCACGGCGTATCTGGAAGCGGGCCAGGACGGTTCTGGCGGCAGCGGCGCTCCTTGGCGCCACGGCAGGCACGGCGGGTGCGGTCAACCTGACGGCCGAGGATCAGGCCGACGTCCAGCGGATCGAGGCCTACCTCAACTCGATCGGCTCGATGCGGGCGCGCTTCCTGCAGGTGGACTCCTCCGGCGGCAACGTGCAGGGCACGCTCTACATCCTGCGTCCGGGCCGCCTGCGGTTCGAGTACGACGCGCCGTCGCCGATCCTGATCGTCGCCGACGGAACCTGGGTCCACTACCACGACAAGGAGCTGGACCAGACGACGCGGGCGCTGATCAGCGACACCACGGTGGACTTCTTCACCCGCGCCAACCTGCGGCTCAGCGGTGACATCCGGATCACCGAGTTCAGCCGCGAGGACGGTCTGATCAGCGTCACCATCGTGGACAGCGCCAACCCCGAGGAAGGGTCGGTGACCTTCACCTTCGACAGCGAGCCGATCAACCTGCGGCAGTGGGTGGTGACGGACCCCGACGGGGCGCAGACGCTGGTCGCGCTGCTCAGCTTCGAGACCAACGTCCCGCTCGACACCCAGATGTTCATCTTCCGCGACTGACGGGCCGGCCGGGGCGGTGATCGCCGCCCCGGCCCACGCCTCGCGGATCAGAAGCGGACTCCCACCACCGCCGTCTGCGGGCGGTCGTTCGCGCGGGGAACCAGACGGTCGGACAGCGCCGCCGGGCCGAGTTCGGCCGGCAGATGCCCCGCGGCGCACTGCCAGGCCAGCGCGGCGACGACCATCACGGTTCCCAAAGCCTGCACGACTGTGCGGGTCGACATGATTCCATCCATCGGACTGCAGCCGCCGCGCTCACAGATGGACGCTGCCCATGGTCGCGCGGACGGATTCGACCAGGACGCCCTGCGCCGGGGGCGCGGAACGCCGTACCGGCGGCTCCGTGCGCTTGCGTCCCATCCACGCGCGCTCCAGCCGCACCACCATCCAGCCGCCCGCAACCAGCCGGGCCACGAGGGCCGCTGCATTTGCGGCAGTGCCGGCGAACCGGCACGCGGCTGGGGGTCCGGACATCGCGCGACTCCTTCCAGGGCGGTACGAGGGGTGAAGCAGCAACCGGAGCGCGGGGACGGAGGACCGGGCGCTCTGATCGGGCGCCACAATGCCCGGGGGCAATCAAGCCGGAATCAAAGAACCGGCCGAAACCGCGTCAAAAATTGTTAGCCTGCAAATGATCTGGGCCCGATGCGGCCTCTTCCGCGGGTTCGGCAGGCACCCCGGCGCGCTGCAGCCCATCGAGATAGTCCGCGACGAACCGGCGGTTTGTGTGGTGGGCCAGCTCGTGGCGGGCGTGCTCCAGGGTGTAGCCGGGCCGGAACAGCCCGAGCTGGTGCACCGCCCGCGCGGCCCCCTCGCGGTCACCGGCGGCGCCGAGAACGGCGGCGAGCGTCGTCCAGGCGAAGTGGGA
>CALKHQ010000141.1 GCA_937988735.1 uncultured Alphaproteobacteria bacterium | reverse complement strand
GAGGGCGAACTGCGCCTCTGCCCGGTCGTGGTAGAAGGTCCACAGGTGCGGGTCGTAGGGGTCGAGGTCGATCGCGCGGTCGAGCATGCCGACCGAGCTCGCCGGCTGACCGGCCGCCGCCAGCGCCTGGCCCAGCCCGAAGCTCGCCTGGGCGAAGACGGGATCGAGACCGATCGCCTGCTCGAACTCCGGGATCGCCATGTCGAACTCGCGGCGGAGGGCGAGCAGGCGGCCGAGGGCGAAATGACCGCGCGCATCCCGGGGGTCGAGACCGACCGCCTGGGTCGCCGCGAGATGCCCCCGGTCCAGATTGGTCTCGCGGTCCTCGCGCGGGCCGTACCAGTACTTCTGGACGTGGACATAGGCGAGCCGGGCATAGGCGGCGGCGAAGTCCGGATCCAGCGTCACCGCCCGCAGCAGGTGGTCGCGCGCCGCGATCAGCCCGGGCATGGAGAAGCGGTAGAGCTCGCGCAGCGCGAGATGGTAGTGACCCCAGGCGTCGGGCCCGGCTGAACCGGCGGCGGTGCGAGCCTCGGCCACCTCGATCTCGCGCAGGAACGCGACTGCGAGGCGGCGCGCCAGCGGCACGTCGGGGCCGAGAAGCTGCTCCGGCTGGCCCGTCACCCGCTCCGACCACAGGTAGCCGCCGTCGCGTCCGTCCACCAGGCGGCAGGTCACCGTGATCTCCGCCGCGCCCACCCGCACGCTCCCCTCGACCCGGTAGCAGCGGCCGCGCTCGCTGCGCTCGGCCTCCCCGGCGCCGTCGCCGTCGCGCACCCGGATGCTGCGGCGGCGGGTCAGCAGCGTCACCAGGTCGTCGCGCAGCGCATCCGCAATCGCCTGCCCCACCGGATCGCTGCCGGAGGCCGTGAAGCCGCGGACCTGCAGTTCCGGCGGCGACGACGGCAGGATCGCCGGGCGGGACGGCGGCGCCTGCGCCGGCCGCTGCTGGGCGCGCAGCACCTGCTGGTGCAGCGCCCGCGTCTCCGGCTCCGGCGCCACATCCAGCTCCTGGCGCAGGCGCTCGGCGAAGTCGCGGTACTGGCGCAGCGCCAGGTTGCGCTGGCCGGTGTCGGCATAGAGCCGGATGAGCTGGCGCTGGGTTTCCTCGTCCAGCGGATCGATCGCCAGCACGCGGTGCGCGGCGGCAATCGCCGCTGCCGGATCGCCGGCGGCGGACCGGCTGGCAAAGACCCCGCGGCTGGCGGCGAGCGCCATCTCGCGGAGCCGCCGCCGCTCCTCGGCGAGCCAGCCCTCGAACACCTCCTCGCGGATGTCCATCGCCTGCAGGAGCGCGCCGCCGTAGACGGCTGCAGCCCTCTCCAGCCCTGCCGTGGTGCCGTCGGCGAACCCCGCCTCCAGCACCGCCACGTCGGTCCCGACCAGGTCAGCCGCCAGCGTCACCGCCAGCGGGTCCACCTGCAGCAGGTCGGGGTGGAGGGGCGCGAGCAGCTTGCGCAGGCTGGACAGCGCCTGGTTGAGGCTGTGCCGGGCCTGCCGCTCGTCGCGGCTGCCCCACAGCAGCGCGGCCAGCTCCGCGCGCGGGCGCGGCGTTCCGGCGGGGAGCGCAAGATAGGCGAGAAGCGCCTCCGCCTTGCGCGTGGGCAGCGTCGCGCCTTCGGGCGACAGCACGGTGAAGTAGCCGAGGAGCCTGAGCGACAGCGGCCGGGTCATGCGCGCGGCGCCTTCCTGCAGCAGCGGCGCGCCGGGCGCCGGCATGTCCTGCGAAGATGTCCACACCCGGAGCGCGGGCAGAAGCAGCCGGGCACCCCCTATTACCGAATGCAGCCGCCCCGGTTCAACCACACGTTGGCGTCAGTCCCGCGTGAAAGCGCAGGTTTTTCGCGCGAAGCGTTCAGGGACGAGGGCAAGTACCCGTCCCAGATGATTCCGGGAGCAACGGACGGATCGCTTTGCCATCGGTCGCGGAAAGACTGCCGGGGGGACTGTCATGCTTGCAAGCGCACTGCGCGCCCGGCTGGCGATGGTGCTGCTTGCCGTCGCCGGCTGCACCTGCCAGTCCTCGCTCCAGCCGATCACGCCGACAGCCGGCACCGCGCCTGCGGCCGCACGCGCCGCGCCGGTCCCGGTCGCGATCGTGAAGGACGCCGCGCTGCGGGCGCTGACCTTCTCCGCCCGCTCCCACGGCTATACGGTCGAGATCGCCCTCGGCGACTACTTCGCCGAGGCGATGCGCCGCGAACGCGCGCCGCATTTCCGCGAGGCCGCAATCGTCGACAGTGCCGCCGCAGCCGGGGCCTGCGACCTCGCCGGCCACATCACGGCGACGGCCCGCTGATCGACGAGGCAGGCGGACGGGTGATCGGCGTCAACACGCTCACCATCTCCAGGGACGTCGCGGAGGGCCTCAACTTCCCCATCGCGGCCGACCAGGTCACCGGCCTGTACGGCGGCATGATCGCCCGCTAGCGTTGCGTCGCGGCCGGGAAGACTCGGGCCGGCGCGAACGTCGGGCCCCGCCCGGCGCACGGAAAGGTCCTGCCCGCGCCGCTTGCGACGCCAAAACACTGGCATCCGCGCAAGCGACCATGTATCACGCCGCGGCCTTCTCCCCCCGCGAGCATCGAACGACCGCAGCCGAAGCCCCATGCCCAGACGCACCGACATCCACTCGATCATGATCATCGGTGCCGGGCCGATCGTCATCGGCCAGGCCTGCGAGTTCGACTACTCCGGCACCCAGGCGTGCAAGGCGCTGAAGGAGGAGGGCTACCGGGTCATCCTGGTCAACTCCAATCCGGCGACGATCATGACGGATCCGGAGCAGGCCGACGCGACCTATGTCGAGCCGATCCAGCCCGACATCGTGGCCAAGATCATCGAGCGCGAGCGGCCCGACGCGCTGCTGCCGACCATGGGCGGGCAGACCGCGCTGAACACGGCGCTGGCGCTCGCCGACGACGGCACGCTGGAGAAGTACGGCGTCCAGCTCATCGGCGCCAACCGAGACGCCATCGCCAAGGCCGAGGACCGCCAGCTGTTCCGCGAGGCGATGGACCGGATCGGCCTCGCCTCCCCGCGCAGCCGCCTGGTCCACAGCTTCGGCGAGGCGCAGGAGGCGATCGAGTACGTCGGACTGCCCGCCATCATCCGTCCGTCCTTCACCCTCGGCGGCATGGGCGGCGGCATTGCCTACAACCGCGAGGAGTTCGAGCGCATCGTCATCGCGGGGCTCCGCGCCTCTCCCGTCGGCAGCGTGCTGATCGAGGAGTCGGTGCTGGGCTGGAAGGAGTTCGAGATGGAGGTGGTCCGCGACAAGGCGGACAACGCCATCATCGTCTGCTCGATCGAGAACGTGGACCCGATGGGCATCCACACCGGCGACAGCGTGACCGTCGCGCCGGCGCTGACGCTGACCGACAAGGAATACCAGATCATGCGCGACGCCTCGATCGCGGTGCTGCGCGAGATCGGGGTCGAGACCGGCGGGTCGAACGTCCAGTTCGCGGTCAACCCGAAGGACGGCCGGCTGGTGGTGATCGAGATGAACCCCCGGGTCAGCCGCTCGTCGGCGCTGGCGTCGAAGGCGACCGGCTTCCCGATCGCCAAGGTCGCCGCCAAGCTCGCCGTCGGCTACACGCTGGACGAGCTCAAGAACGACATCACCCGCGTCACACCGGCGTCGTTCGAGCCCACCATCGACTATGTCGTGGTGAAGGTGCCGCGCTTCACCTTCGAGAAGTTCCCCGACGCCGACGCCACCCTCACCACCTCGATGAAGTCGGTGGGCGAGGCGATGGCGATCGGCCGCTCGTTCCAGGAGGCGCTGCAGAAGGCGCTGCGCTCGCTCGAGACCGGGCTTTCCGGCCTCGACGAGATCGACATCCCCGGCTGGCCGGAGCGTGACGCGGTCCGTGCGGCGCTCGGCCGGCCCGCGCCGGACCGGCTGCGCATCGTCGCCCAGGCATTCCGCATCGGGCTCACCGTTGACGAGGTCCACCAGGCGACCCGCATCGACCCGTGGTTCCTGGAGCAGGTGCGGGAGCTGGTCCGCGTCGAGGACCAGCTTCGCGACCAGGGCCTGCCGAAGGACGGGCAGGGGCTGCACCGGCTGAAGCGGCTGGGCTTTTCCGATGCCCGGCTGGCAGCGCTGACCGGCATGGAGGCGGACGAGGTCGCGGCCCGCCGCCAGGCGCTCGGCGTGCGGCCGGTTTTCAAGCGGATCGACACCTGCGCCGGCGAGTTCCCGTCCGACACGCCGTACATGTACTCGACCTACGAGGGCGACGGGCTGGCGCCGGCGGAATGCGAGGCGGCGCCGACCACCGCGCGCAAGGTGGTGATCCTCGGCGGAGGCCCCAACCGCATCGGCCAGGGCATCGAGTTCGACTACTGCTGCGTCCATGCCGTCTACGCGCTCCGCGCGGCCGGCTACGAGACGATCATGATCAACTGCAACCCGGAGACGGTGTCCACCGACTACGACACCGCCGACCGGCTGTACTTCGAGCCGCTGACCGGCGAGGACGTGCTGGAGGTCATCCGCCGCGAGGCCGAGGCCGGCGAGATCCTGGGCGTGATCGTCCAGTTCGGCGGGCAGACGCCGCTGAAGCTCGCCCGCACGCTGGAGGCGGCCGGCGTGCCGATCCTCGGCACCACGCCGGATGCGATCGACCACGCCGAGGACCGCGAGCGGTTCCAGGCCCTGATCCAGAAGCTGGGTCTGCGGCAGCCGGCCAACGGCACCGCGACCACGATCGAGGGGGCGGTCCGCATCGCCGAATCGATCGGCTATCCGGTGGTGATCCGGCCATCCTACGTGCTGGGCGGCCGGGCGATGGAAATCGTCTACGACGAGGCCGGCCTGCGCCGCTACATGGCCGCCGCGGTCAAGGTTTCCGGCGACGACCCGGTGCTGATCGACAGCTACCTGCGCGAGGCGATCGAGGTGGACTGCGACGCGCTGGCCGACGGGACCGGCGCCGTCTACATCGCCGGCATCATGCAGCACGTCGAGGAGGCCGGCATCCATTCCGGCGACAGCGCCTGCTCGCTGCCGCCGCATTCGCTGACCGACGCCATCGTCGACGAGATCGGCGAGCAGGCGAAGGCGATGGCCCGCGCGCTCAACGTCGTCGGGCTGATGAACGTCCAGCTCGCGGTGCAGGGCGAGACGATCTACGTGCTGGAGGTGAACCCGCGGGCGAGCCGCACCGTGCCCTTCGTCGCCAAGGCGACGGGCGTGCCGATCGCGAAGATCGCGGCGCGGCTGATGGCGGGGGCCAGGCTCGCCGATTTCGGGCTGGCCGACGCGCTGCGGGCGAACGGGCTCGGCATCACCACCAAGCACGTCGCGGTCAAGGAATCGGTGTTCCCCTTCAACCGCTTCCCCGGCGTGGATACCATCCTGGGCCCGGAGATGAAGTCCACCGGCGAGGTCATGGGCATGGCGCCGGCCTTCGGCAAGGCCTTCGCCAAGGCGCAGATTGCGGCCGGCCACTTCCTGCCGCGCTCCGGCGCCGTGTTCTTCTCGGTGAAGGACCGCGACAAGCCCGCGATCATCGACCTCGCCTGGATGCTCAGCGCCGCCGGCTTCAGGATCAAGGCCTCGCGCGGCACCGGCGCCTACCTCGAGCGCGCCGGGCTGCAGGTCGAGATCGTCAACAAGGTGCTGGAAGGCCAGCCGCATGTGGTCGACGCCCTGATCAACGGCGAGATCCAGGTCATCTTCATCACCACGGACACCCACGGGCAGGCCTTCACCGACAGCCGGCTGCTGCGGCGGGCGGCGCTGGCCCACGACAAGCCCTACTACACCACCGTCGCCGGCATCCGCGCCGCCGCCCAGGCCATCACGGCACTGTCGCAGGGTGCGCTTGAAGTCGCCCCGCTGCAGGACTATTTTCAGGGGACAAACTGGATGGACTGAGACGACGATCCGCCGACCGCGTCGGCGGACATATTTTTGTCTGGATCGCCCACGATGGAACGCATCCCGATGACTGCGGCCGGTTACCGGCGGCTTGTCGAGGAACTGAAGCAGCTGAAGGAAGTCGAGCGCCCGGCGGTCATTGCCGCCATCGCCGAGGCCCGCACCCACGGCGACCTGTCGGAGAATGCGGAATACCATGCCGCGCGCGAGCGCCAGAGCTTCATCGAAGGCCGTGTCGCCGAGCTGGAGAGCGTGATCGGCCACGCCGAGGTGATCGACCCCAGCAAGATGTCGGGCGACACCATCAAGTTCGGCGCGACGGTGACGCTGGTCGACGAGGAGACGGAGGAGAAGGCCACGTACCAGATCGTCGGTGCCCACGAGTCCGACGTGAAGGGGGGCCTGATCTCGGTCACCTCGCCGCTGGCGCGTGCCCTGATCGGCCGCCATTCCGGCGACTCGATCGAGGTGAACACGCCCAACGGCGGGCGCACCTACGAGATCATCGAGGTCGCATACCTCTGAGGCATCAGTTGCAGATCTGCGTGCCGGCGGTGCGGTACACCTCGTAGCTGCACTGCACGCTGGTCGAGATCTGGCACACCGTCCGGTCGGCAGACTCCTGGCAGCGGCAGTCGCTGAAGCTGGGTTCCACCGGCAGCAGCTGGCCGTTGCGGTAGAGGGTGCCGTCCGAATAGTTCGTCTGGCAGTGCTGCTCGCCCATCGACTCGATGCGCTGCCAGCCGACCTCGCAGGCCAGGCGCGCCTTGTGGGGACCGAAGTTGACGGTCGTGCTCTGCGGCACGCTGGTGACCTCGGCAACCCAGCCGGTCTGGTCCACCGTGCGGCACCCGGTCTCCTGCGCCTGCGCCATCCCCGCAAGCATCGCCGCGCCCGCGACGATCGCCGACACGAAGACCGCCGGCCGACCCCGCCGGCTCGTTCTGCTGTTCATGGCCGTTCCTCTGCTGTCTTGTCGGTTCGCTGAATGTAACAGCCCCTCCTCCGTCCGCCACGGCAAAGCTGGCAGACGAATCCGGCGATCCGATGGCAGCTGGCCGGACGGCCCTTCGCGGCCCTGGCCCCAGCGGCACGGCTGCCGTATCAGCTCGGCGCCGTCGCGGACGGCAAGCACGGTGCCTTCCGGCAGGGGCTCCCAGCCGGCCTCGTCCGGCGGCACGCTCGCCAGGATGATCGTCTGCGGATCCCCTTCGAAATGGGGATGAGGGCACGCGGCCGGCGAGCCGCCGAAGCGAGGATTGCCGCAGCCATCACCAGCCGTTAGCCTTGCGTCCATTCACGGATCGAGCGGAGCGAAGCAGCGATGGAGCTCTCCCGGCGCGCCGGCCTGCTCGCCCTGGCTGCGGCGGCCACGGCCGCCGGCATGCCGCGAGCACTGCGCGCGCAGGACGAGCGGCTGGTGACCATCGGCACCGGCGGCGTCACCAGCACCTCCTACCCCGTCGGCGGGGCGATCTGCCGGCTGGTGAACGCCAACCGCGCGGAGCACAGGGTCCGCTGCTCGGTCGGCGCCACGTCAGGATCGTCCTACAGCCTGGCTGCGATCGCGCAGGGCGCGCTGGACATGGCGATCGTCCCGTCGAGCTGGCTGTACCAGGCCTATCACGGCGGCACCGAGGCCTTCCCGGAAGGCAACCCCGACCTGCGGACCCTGTTCTCGATCCAGCACGAGCCGCTGACCGTCGTCGCACGCGCCGACGCCGGCATCGCCACCCTCGCCGACCTCACCGGCAAGCGGGTCAATGTCGGGACCCGCGGCTCCAGCCAGCGCGCAACGCTGGCGGCGGCGCTGGAGGCGGTGGGACAGACGATGGACGGGCTCGCCGCCGCGACGGACGCCGGCGCGGCGGAGCAGGCGGCCCGCCTGTGCGCAGGCGAGGTCGATGCCGTCGTCTACACCGTCGCCCACCCGTCCAGCCTGGTGCAGGCGGCAACGGAAGGCTGCGACACCGTGCTGGTTCCGGTGACCGGCGCGGGGATCGACGCCCTGGTCGAGGACGTCCCCTATTACGCCCCCGCAACG
>CALKHQ010000140.1 GCA_937988735.1 uncultured Alphaproteobacteria bacterium | reverse complement strand
GTAGCGGTCGCAGGCGGCGAGCCGCGCACGCTCCAGGTGCAGCAGCCGGTCGTGCAGCGGCGGCTCCGGCGACCAGAAGGCGGCGTCGCGGGCGCCAACGGCAGCCTCGGCCGCCGCGCGCGCGTCGGCAACCCGGGCCAGCGCCCGGGCGGTGCGGGCACGCAGGAAGCCGGGGATGCGCACGCCGGCCGCGGCGGCGAAGGCATCGACGTCCGTGCCCGAAAGCTCCGACGCCGCCCACAGCCGCGACAGCGGGAAATAGACGCGCAGCATCGCGGCAAGCGCGGGCCCGTCGATCCACCAGCCGGACGCGATCCGCCCGATCGGGGACTGCAGCGCCCGGACACCCAGACCCGGCTGCGGGCCGGCAGTGGCGGCCAGTAGCTCGGTCATCCCACCCTCTCGCCCTCTCGCGACAACCCGGCGTGCACCGGGCCATCGGGAAAACCCGCTGCCAGAATCTACCAGCTTCTGTGGCGGTTCCATGACGGCGGTCACATGCCGCCGTCGCACGCGCGACGCCGCGACTAGCGCGCCGCCTCCGCCGCCGCAATGTCGAAGCCCATCTGCCAGAAGGCGGCCTCGAGCCTGGTGGCGGCACCGAAGATGCGCTGCAGATCCGGCAGCCGCGACTGCCCGCCCCGGCGGGCGTAGAGCCGGTCGAGCATCGCCTCCTCGGCCCGCGCGGCGGCCTGGAACTCCTCGCCGCCGTACATCTCGATCCAGCTCATGTAGGGGTTGCCCTGGCGTCGCGTGGCCGGATCGGCGATCAGCCGCGCTCCGATCTCGCCATAGCCCAGCATGCATGGGGCCAGCGCGACATGCAGGTCGAGCAGGTCGCCGGCCATGCCGGCGTCGAGGACATAGCGGGTGTAGGCGACCGTGTGCGGATGCTCCTCAGCCGCCGCCAGTGCTGCCTCGTCGATGCCCCAGCCGGCGCAGTAGCGGATGTGGAGCCCCATCTCCAGGTTGATGATCGCGTCGAGGCCGGCGGTCGCCTGACGCATGTCGTCCAGCCGGTCGCTCTTGTAGGCGGCGAGCGCGAAGGCGCGGGCGAACTGGAGGAGGAACAGCCAGTCCTGCACCAGATAGGCGCGGAACACCGGCTCCGGCAGCGTGCCGTCGGCGAGGCCGGCCACGAACGGATGTTCCACGTAGCGCCGCCAGTCGGCAGCCGCGGCGTCGCGGAGTCCGGCGAACAGCCCGCCGGGCGTGGCCCAGCCCGTCATTCGAGCAGATTGCGCACCGCGTCGGGCAGGCGCACGGTGAGCCCGTCCAGCTCCTCGGTCATGATCAGCTGGCAGCCCAGCCGCGAGGTCGGGGTCAGGCCGAAGGCGAGGTCCAGCATGTCCTCCTCGTCCTCGCTCGCCTCGTTCAGCTTGCCGTACCACGCCTTGTCGACGATCACGTGGCAGGTGGAACAGGCGAGCGAGCCCTCGCAGGCGCCTTCGATGTCGATCCCGTGACGATGCGCGATCTCCAGGACCGAGAGCCCGACGGGAGCATCGACCTCCCGCGGCGTCCCG
The DNA here is from genome assembly GCA_937988735.1 of uncultured Alphaproteobacteria bacterium. Classification (GTDB taxonomy): domain Bacteria; phylum Pseudomonadota; class Alphaproteobacteria; order CALKHQ01; family CALKHQ01; genus CALKHQ01. The sequence continues at coordinate 9,744 of CALKHQ010000140.1, read as the reverse complement.
TCCGGGTAGATGAACGTCATCTTGGGCATCGCATCACTGCTCCGGTCCTCGGAGATAGCGCCGGGCTGCTCGGCCGCTGGCTCAGGAACGCGCTGTATGGGAGAGCGGCCGGCCCCCTGTCAAGTCATGCCGGAAACCGCCGCCGTCAAGGTGTTTTCAGGCCGCACGCCCGTGTTTCGCGGCCATCGCCAGCCAGGCGTCGGCGAAGGCTTCCAGCTCCTCGCGGCGGCTCGCCCAGCCTGCGCTGACACGGATCGCGCAGCCCGCCACCGCCTCGTCCAGGCCCATGGCGCCAAGCACGTGGCTCTGCGACACCTTGCCGGAGGAGCAGGCCGACCCGGCGCTGACCGAGAAGCCTTCGAGGTCGAGCATCATGAGCTGGGTCTCGGCCCGCAGGCCCGGGAGCGCGATGCAGCTCACGCCCCCCACCCGCGGGGCGTTCGCCCCCGCGACGACCGCTGTCGGACAGCCGGCCACGATCCGCGCCTCCATCGCGTCGCGCCAGCCGGCGAGGTCTGCGCCCTCCCCGGCAGCGGTCACGGCGACGGCGGCGGCGAAGCCGGCGATGCCTGCGACATTCTGCGTCCCCGGGCGGCGGCCGCGCTCCTGCCCGCCGCCGTGCAGCAGCGGCGGCGGCGCGACGCCCTCGCGCAGCACCAGCGCGCCGACGCCCTGCGGGCCGCCGATCTTGTGGGCGGAGAGCGCCAGCATGTCGACGCCGAGCGCCGCCATGTCGAGCGGAACGCGCCCCAGCGCCTGCACCGCGTCGCAATGGACCAGCGCGCCGTGCCGGCGGGCCATGGCGACCGCTTCCGCAACCGGCTGGATGACGCCGGTCTCGTTGTTCACCGCCATCAGCGCCACCAGCGCGCCGGGCCCGGCCGCGGCGAGCTGGCGGTCGAGGCTGTCGAGATCGACGGTGCCGGCGGCCGTCGCCGGCACCACCGCCCCGCCGCGGGCGAACGCGGTGCGGAGGACGGAATCGTGCTCGATCGCCGACACCAGCAATGGCCGCTCCGCGCCGAAAGCGAGCGCAAGGTTGTTGGCCTCGGTGCCGCCGGCGGTGAACACGACACCGGCAGGCGCCGCGCCGACCGCGGCTGCCACCGTCTCCCGCGCCTGCTCGATGAGCGCATGGGCCCGCCGGCCGTGCCAGTGGACGGAGGAGGCGTTGCCCACCACGTCCCACGCGGCCGTCATGGCGGCGCGCGCCTCCGGCCGCAGCGGCGCCGAGGCGTTGTAGTCGAGGTAGATGCGGGTCACACCGGATCGGCGGCGCGTCGGCGCGGGGCGGGATCCTTGTGCACCGGCGCGGGGAGCGGTGCTGGCAGCGGCTCGATCGGCGGCCGCTCGGCCAGCATCCGCTCCAGCTCCTGCACCCGGGCGGAGAGCGCCGTCACCTGATCCATCAGGCCCTGGATGGCCCGCGCCGCAGGATCGGGCAGGTCGCCCAGCGGGGTGCCGTAGGGAGCGAAGCTGTCCTTGCAGGCCTTCTCGCGCACCACCTGGCGGGCGGGCACGCCGACCATGGTGGCGCCGGGCGGGACATCCCGCGTCACCACCGCATTGGCGCCGATCCGCGCGTTGGCGCCGATGGTGATCGGGCCGAGGATCTGCGCGCCCGAGCCGACGATGACCCCGTTCTCCAGGGTCGGATGGCGCTTGATATTGCGCTGCTTGTCGCTGTCGATCGAGGGCGCGACACCGCCCAGGGTGACGCCGTGATAGAGGGTCACGTCGTCGCCGATCTCGGCGGTCTCGCCGATCACGACGCCCATGCCGTGGTCAATGAAGAGGTTGCGCCCTATCTTCGCTCCCGGGTGGATCTCGATCCCCGTGAACCAGCGGCCGAGCGCCGAGACGAAGCGGCCGAGGAAATACATCCGCCACAGCCAGAGGCGATGCGCCAGCCGATAGAACCAGATGGCGTGCAGGCTGGGATAGCAGAACAGGATGGAGGCCGTGGACCGCGCTGCGGGATCCCGGCTGCGAATCGCGGTGATGTCTTCCCGCAGTCGCCTGAACATCCTGGCCTCCTTCGGCCGAACCGTGCGGCGCTTGCAATCGGTTCACGAAATCGAGTAGGACACGCCGCTTGACACGCACCATATAAGGTCTCCCGGCGGGGGATCAACACGGGCACCGCCGCCTCCGAACGCCGCGGCGAACGCGGCCCGCGACGGTGGCACAGCCCTTATTGCGGAACCGAGGAACGAACGCGGACATGCCCGACGTCATCTTCAATGGCCCAGAAGGCAGGCTGGAAGGCCGCTATCAGCGCAGCAAGGAGCCCAATGCGCCGATCGCGCTCCTTCTCCATCCGCATCCGCAGCACGGCGGCACGATGCACAACAAGGTCGTGTACGCCCTCTACCAGAGCTTCGTGAACCGCGGCTATTCCACGCTGCGCTTCAACTTCCGCGGTGTGGGCCGCAGCCAGGGATCGTTCGCGCGCGGCGAGGGCGAGCTGTCGGACGCCGCTTCCGCGCTGGACTGGCTGCAGGCGCAGAACCCGAACGCGCGCAACTGCTGGGTCGGCGGTTTCTCCTTCGGTGCGTGGATCGGCATGCAGCTGCTGATGCGGCGGCCGGAGATCTCCGGCTTCATCTCGATCGCGCCGCCGGCCAACATGTACGACTTCAGCTTCCTGGCGCCCTGTCCTGCCTCCGGGATCATCATCCACGGCGGGCGGGACGACATCGTGCCGAAGGCGGACGTGGACAAGCTGGTCGACAAGCTGAACCTCCAGAAGGGCATCACCATCACCTACAAGACCATCCCGGACGCCGACCACTTCTTCGGCCAGCACATCGAGGAGATGATGAGCCTGGTTGACAGCTATCTGGACGAGCGCCTCTCCGAGATGGCCTGAGCACGGGCGGCCGGTGCGAACCGGCCGCCGCAGGTCGGCCGCGGCACGCCCGTCGTGCCCGGAAAGGTGAGCGGCAGGCCGCGCCGCGACCGCACCGCGAGATAGGCGAAGGCCTGCGCCTCCAGCGCATCCCCGTCCCACCCCACTGCTTCGACCGGCACCACTGGCGCCTCGACGGCGCCGGCGAGGGCCGCCATCAGCGACGGATTGTGCCGCCCGCCGCCGGTGACGAGCCAGCGGACCGGCGGCGCCGGAAAGTGCTCCGCCGCCCGCGCGATGCTGCGGGCGGTGAAGGCGGTCAGCGTCGCCGCGCCGTCGGCAGCAGAGAGACCTCCCACGTCGAGGCCGGCGAAGTCGCCGCGGTCCAGCGACTTCGGCGCCGGACGCCGGAACCACGGGTCGGAAAGCCAGCGGGCCAGCCGCGCCTCGTCCGGGCGGCCGGCCGCGGCGAGCGCCCCGTCCCGGTCGCAGCTGTCCCCGCCGTGGCGCGCCGCCCAGTCGTCGATCGGGCCGTTGCCGGGACCGGTGTCGAAGGCGATCGGGCTTCCCGCCTCGGGCAGCCAGGTCACGTTGGCGACACCGCCGATGTTGACCACCGCGAGCGGCCGCGGCAGGCCGGCGGCCAGCGCCTGGTGATAGACCGGCACCAGCGGCGCCCCCTGCCCGCCCGCTTCCAGGTCGGCGCTGCGCAGGTCGAACACCACGTCGATGCCGGTCAGCGCCGCGAGCAGCGACCCGTCGCCGATCTGCCAGCTGCGGCCGCGTGCCGCGTCGTGGCTCAGGGTCTGGCCATGGAAGCCGACGATGTCCACCGCCGTGGCATCGACGCCCGCCGCCGCCAGCAGCCGCGCCACTGCATCTGCATGCCGCCGCGTCAGCTCCGCCTCCAGCGCGGCGATCTCCGGCGTCCGCTCCCAGCCGCCGAAGGCGGCGCGCAGCCGGGCGCGGAACGCAGGATCGTACGGCTCGGTGAGCGACGGGCCGCAGCGCACGACCCCTTCGCCGTCGGTCTCGATCAGCGCGGCGTCGATGCCGTCGCCCGAGGTCCCGCTCATCAGCCCGACGGCGCGCCACAGGCCGAGGCCGGCTTTGCTCACATGACCCTCCGTGCTACACGTCCGCGCCCAACGGACTCCAGCGGACGATAGCATCCATGAGCGCCTTGAAGTCGGAATTCCTGCGCACACTCTCCGAGCGGGGCTTCATCCACCAGTGCAGCGACCTCGAGGGGCTGGATGCGCTGGCGTCGCAGGGAGCGATCACCGCCTACATCGGCTTCGACTGCACCGGCGACAGCCTCCACGTCGGCCATCTGCTCGGCATCATGATGCTGCGCTGGCTGCAGAAGACCGGCCACAAGCCCGTGGTGCTGATGGGCGGCGGAACCACCCGCATCGGCGACCCCTCGGGCAAGGACGAGAGCCGCAAGCTGCTGTCGGACGAAGAGATCGCCGCCAACATGGCAGGCATTCGCGGCATCTTCGACAACTACCTGACCTTTGGCGACGGACCGACCGACGCCATCATGGTCAACAACGACGACTGGCTGCGACACCTCAACTACATCGACATGCTGCGCGAGATCGGCCGCCACTTCTCGATCAACCGCATGCTCACCTTCGATTCCGTCCGGCTCCGGCTGGAGCGGGAGCAGCCGCTGACCTTCCTCGAGTTCAACTACATGATCCTGCAGGCCTACGACTTCGTCGAGCTGAACCGGAAGCTCGGCGTGCGGCTGCAGATGGGCGGCTCCGACCAGTGGGGCAACATCGTCAACGGCGTGGAGCTGAACCGCCGGCTGCGTGCGGCAGAAGGGCTGCCGGAGGAGGAGCTCTACGCGCTCACCTGCCCGCTGATCACCACGGCGTCCGGCGCCAAGATGGGCAAGACCGCCGCCGGCGCGGTGTGGCTCAACGCCAACCGGCTCAGCCCCTATGACTACTGGCAGTTCTGGCGCAACACCGACGACGGCGATGTTGCGCGCTTCCTCCGCCTGTTCACCGAGCTGCCGCTCGACGAGATCGAGGCGCTGACCCGGGTCGAGGGCGCCGCGCTGAACGAGGCGAAGAAGGTGCTGGCCACCGAGGCCACGAAGCTCGCCCACGGCGAGGCGGCGGCGCTCGAGGCGGCCGAGACCGCGCGCAAGGCCTTCGAGCAGGGCGGCATCGCCGATGGGCTGCCGACGATGACCGTGCCGCAGGCGGAGCTCGACGCCGGCATCCCCGCCTTCGCCCTCTTCTCCCGCGCCGGCCTCGCCGAGAGCAACAGCGCCGCCCGCCGGCTGATCCAGGGCGGCGGTGGCCGCCTCAACGACGTCCGTCTGGAAGACGAGAACCGGCTGATCGGCACCGCCGACCTGCTGCCGGAAGGCACGCTGAAGCTCTCCGCCGGCAAGAAGAAGCACGTGCTGGTGCGGGCGGGATAGCCCGCCCTGGGCCGATCGGCCCCCGCTTACCCGCCCGGGAAGATGTTGCGGAGCATCCCGGGGGTGAGCGCGGAGAGCGGGTTCACCGCCACCTGCGGGTCGCCGGCGTGGCCGGAGGCGGCGTAGGTCAGGGCGAAGATGCCCTCGCCCTCGCCGCCGACCAGGATGTCGCCGATCAGCGGGATGCCGGAGAGGATGCCGTTGACGGCGTAGGCCGGCGCCACCGCCCCCTGCAGGGCGACGACGTCGCGGTCGAGGTCCACCTGGCCGTCGAAGGTGATGCCGAGCGAGGGGCCGACCATCCGGCCCTCGCGGAACTCCACCACCCCGTCGTTCAGGCGGAAGGTGGTCGCGAGGTGGCCGAAGCCGATGCCGGCCCCCTGCAGCGCGTCGAGAATGCCGGTGACGCCGGCGATGCTGATCACGCGTGCCAGCAGCGGCGCGTTGACCAGCCGGAAATCGGAGATGTCGAGATCGCCGACCAGCGGGCGGCCGGGCTCGTTGTCGCGGTAGCGCGCGGAGACGACCAGCCGCCCGTCGCGCACCGACCTGACCAGCCCCATGTCGGCGAGCAGCGCGCCGGCGTCATCGGTGGTGATGCGGAGGAAGCGGCCGTTCTCGGTCGGCTCCAGGCTGACCGCGACCGGCGCGCCGGTGGTGGTGACCGCGGAGAGCTGGGCGCTGAACCAGGTGGAGCCGACGAGCTGCACGTTGCCGGACACGCGGCTCAGATAGCCGTCGTCGCTGATCCAGATGCGGTCGAGGGCGGCGGCGACGTTGATCACCTGCGTCGGGTTCGCGTCCTCGCTGTCGTCATCGAGCACCGGCTTGAGGTCCAGCACGCCGCGCTCGAGCCGGAGGTCGAGGATGCCGTTGGCGGCCCGCGCGACGCTGCCGCTGACGTCGGTGCGGTGGACGGCGAGCCGGTCGAGGCGGGCGGTCAGGAAGCTGCCGTCGGCGGCGAACTGGGCGCTGCCCGCCGCGGCCAGACCCTCGGCCTCGACGACGAAGCGCTCCACCGCCTGCAGCGCGTCGCCGGCGAGCGTCAGGCTCGCCTCCGCCGTCGCCGGGGCGCCGGGCGCCTTCGCCCACGCCAGCATCGGCAGCGAGACGGTAGCCGCCGACAGGTCCAGCGCCACCTCCGCCCGCCGGCTGCCGCCGCGGAAGTCGGTGAGCTGGGCCGAGATCGCCGTCGGCCCCGCCACCCAGCGGCTGATGTCGAGCCCCATGGCGGCGAGGGTCGCGGCGTCGAACACGCCGCTGATCGCCGAGCGGGCGCGGAAGTCGCCGCCGGAAAACCGCTCCTCGCGCGCGATCCGCACCTCGGTCCCGTCCACGATGCCGCCGCCCTCGATGCGCATCTGCCCGTTATCGGCGACGACGCGCAGGCTGGCGCCCTCCAGCGTGCGGCCGGCGACCAGGTTGGGCACGGTGGCGCCGCGCATCTCGGCGGCGACGCTGACGGCGATCTCATCGAGCAGCACGTCCTCGTCCACGTCGAAGCGGAGCTGCATGTTCACCGTGCCGGTGCCGGCGACGCTGTCCGGCGTGATGCCGTATCCGTCGAGGAAGGCGAGTGGCTCGTGATCGAGCATGGGGAAGTGGTTGCGCAAATCGCCGCTCAGGCTCGCCGTCACGTGGGCCACCGGGACGCCCTCGGCGATGCCGTCGACCACCACCTGGCCGGCGCCGGCGACGAGATCGAAGGTGCGGGCGCCCTCGACGACATCGAGCACCAGGGTGGCGCCGTCGTAGGTGCCGGTCCCGGTCATGCCGGTTAGCGGCGGCATGCCCTCGACATAGATCAGCGCGACGTCCTCGAAGGCGAAGTCGATGCGGGTGTCGAGCGGCTCGTAGCTGTAATGCGCCGTATCGAGCCGGCCATAGAAATCGACGTTCACCTGGGTGAAGACGCCGTCGGGGATCCGCTGGACGACCCAGTCGCGAGCGCTCTCGGCGAGCCCGCTCGGCCAGTAGCGGCCGATGTCCGCGACCGACAGCTCGTAGAGCGACCCGTCAAGGGCGATCTCGTAGCCGTCCTCGCCGTCCGCGAAGGCAGAGGCCGAGCCGACGAAGCGCGAGGTGCCGAACTCGATGTCGGCGTTGGCGATGTCGAGCGCCTCGCCGCCGCCCGCCATCGCCCCTTCCAGCGTCACCGCCACCACCGTCAGCGGCTGGTCGAACTGGTCCGGAAGGGTCACCGTGCCGGAGCCGGAACGGAAGGCGAAGCCCGCGGACTCGACGCCGGTGGGGCCGACGACGAGCTGCGACTCGCCGTCCACGGTTATGCCGAAGCCGGTGAAGGGCGCGAGCCACGGCAGGCGCTCGGCAAGCTCCGCGAGCGGCAGCCCGCGGACGCGTGCGTCTGCCGTGACGATGCGGTCGGCAAAGCCGAAGGTGCCCTCCGCGGTGATGGTCCCGGTCGTCTCCGGGAAGGCCACGTCGAGGCGCAGGCTGAAGCCGACGCCCTCCGCGCTGATCAGCGTGTCGATCCGCCCGCCCGCCGGCAGGTCGAAGCGGGCGAGGTCGGAGAGATACGGCGACTGGTCGGCGAGCGCCGCGGGGATGAGCCGGTCGAAGCCCACCCCGAGCCGGACCGTCTCCCCGCCGCGGTCGAAATAGCCGCTGATGTCGAAGAAGGTGACCTCCTGGCCCAGCTTCACCGCCAGCGCGGCCTCCAGGTTCAGGCCGTTCGCGTCGCGGCGCGCAATCATGCTGGCGCCCGGCGTCTCCCACACCGCGCCGTGGGCCTCGTCGCGCACGACGAGGTTGGCGTCGCGCACCTCGAAGCTGCGCAGACTGCCGAAGGTGCGCTCCTCGTCGGGGGCCCGCATCAGCTCCGTGACGATGGCTTCCATCAGCGCGTCGTCGTCGGCCGGCCCCGCGCCCTCCGCCCCCGCACCGTCGCCATGCCCGACGGAAACGGTGCCGTCCGCGTGCCAGGTGAGCAGGATGCTGGGCGACACCACCTCGAGGCGCGTCGGCGCAAGCTCCCCCGCCGCGAGCGCGCGCAGGCTGAACGCGACCGTCATGTCGTTGACGACGGCGACGACGGCGCCGCTGTCGTCGCGCGCCTCGACATCGACCAGGTGGATGTCGAGCCCGCGCTCCCAGCCTTCCCAGGTGAGCTGCGTGCCGCCGATACCGACGTGGAAGCCCCGCTCCGGATCGGAAAGGGCCTCGGCAATACGCTCCGAAAGGAAGTCGAGGGCGATCGGACCTTCGCCGAGGCGCCAGATCGTCACCCCCATCAGCACCAGAAATCCAAGGGTTGCGCCAGCGAGGATTTCCAGCCCAATGATGGCCGTCCGTCTCAACCTGCGTCGCGTCCTGGACATCGGTCTACCGGGTTGCGGGACGGTCCCGGAGGAGCTGCGCCCGCCAGCTATGGTACCGTGACTATGCCCCAGATCCGCCTTCACATCGACAGTCACGGCGTCCCGGTTCCCTTCGACAGGGCGCTGCTGGAGCGCGGGCGGCAGCGCTGGGCGGAAGCGGTCGCCGGCGCCGATCCGGACCTCGCCCACGCGGCGGCACCGGACGACCCGGCGACGCAGGCGCTGATCGACGGCATCCTCGGCTGCAGCCCCTTCCTCTCCGACCTGCTGGCGAAGCGGACCGCGACGGCGCTGACGACGCTTGGCCACGGGCCGGAGGCGGCACTCGCCGCGGCCACCTCCGGGTTCGCTGCGGCCGCCGAGGGCGACGAGGCGGCGTTCATGCGCCGGCTGCGGATCGCGCGGCAGGACGTGGCGCTGGTGGTGGCGCTGGCCGACCTCGCCGGCGCCTGGGACCTGCGCCAGGTGACGGCCGCGCTCTCCGATTTCGCCGACCTCTGCGTCCAGCTCTGCATCGACCACCTCATCGCCTGCCATGCCCGCCGCGGCGGCTGGTCCGTGCCCACCGGGACGCCGCCCCACGCCCACTTCGGGCTGGTTACCCTGGCCATGGGCAAGCTTGGCGCCCGCGAGCTGAACTATTCGTCCGATATCGATCTGGTGCTGCTGTTCGACTCGGACATGATCGACAGCAACGATATCGAAAATTTGTCTTCTGTTTTCAATCGTTTTTCACGCGATCTTAACAGGCTGATCGAAAGCCGTACCGGCGACGGCTACGTGTTCCGCACCGACCTGCGGCTGCGCCCCGATCCCAGCGCGACACCGCCGGTGATATCGCTGGCGGCGGCGGAAAGCTACTACCACTCCGTGGGCCAGACCTGGGAACGCGCGGCGATGATCAAGGCGCGGCCGATCACCGGCAGCGCCGCCTCGATCGCGGCCGCGAAGGCGATCATCGAGCCCTTCGTCTGGCGCCGGCACCTCGACTTCTGGGCGATCGAAGACGTCCACGCGGTCAAGAAGCAGATCCACGCCCACAAGGGCGGCGGGAAGATCGCGGTCGCCGGCCACAACATCAAGCTGGGACAGGGCGGCATCCGCGAGAT
>CALKHQ010000139.1 GCA_937988735.1 uncultured Alphaproteobacteria bacterium | reverse complement strand
GCAGCCCGTGGCGGTCGCCAGCATTCCGAGCATCACCGCCATGAGACGGATCGGAGTCATGGAACAGTCCTTCTGCGGTGGCTGGAGCGCCAGCCTACACGGTTGATCTGCCGCCGCGCCCGGCTGCTGCGGGCCGCGCCGGCGGCAACGGTACCGGTTCCGGCGGCTGCCGCCTAGTTGGCGGCCGTCGGATCGGTCACGACGATGTCGCCGCTGATGATGGCCGCGGTCGCCGCGGCAACCGCCGCCTCCATCTCCGGCGTGATCAGCGCGCGGTTGTGCTCGTCCAGCGCCCAGCCGACCGCGTCCTCGGCCAGGCCCAGCGACAGCACGCCCGGCTGGAACGATCCCTCCAGACCCTGCTCGAGCGCCCGGTACACGGCGACGTCTACCCGCTTCAGCATCGACGTCAGGATCGTGCCGGGGTGGAGGTGGTTCTGGTTGGAATCGACGCCGATCGCGAAGTTGCCGGTCTCCTCGGCCGCCTGGAAGATGCCGATGTTGGAGTTGCCGGCCCCGGCGAAGACCACGTCCGCGCCGCGCTCGAACTGGGACACCGCCGCCTCGTAGCCGCGTGCCGGGTCGTTGAAGGCTTCGGGCGTGGTGCCGATGAAGTTCAGCAGCACCTCGACTTCCGGCTCCGCGTGGCGCGCCCCTTCCTCGAAGCCGACGACGAACTTGCGGATCAGCGGGATGTCGATCGCGCCGACGAAGCCGATCACCTTGCTCCCGGAGTGCATTGCCGCCAGCACGCCGGCGAGGAAGGAACCTTCCTGCTCCCGGAACAGCACCGACTGCACGTTGTCGCCCTCGGCGACGGCGTCGATGATGACGAAGTCGATGTCGGGGTAGTCCGCGGCCAGCGCCGTCAGCGGCTCGGCGTAGTAGAAGCCGACACAGATGATCATGGTGGCGCCGCGGCCCGCCATCGCGTCCACGGCCTTGCCGAAGTCGGCGAGCGACGCCGGCTCGTACTCCAGATATTCGGTGCCGGTGTCGGCCTTGAAGGCCTCCAGCCCGTTGTAGGCGCCCTCGTTGAAGCTCTTGTCGAACTTGGCGCCCAGGGCATAGATGATCCCCGGCCGGAACGGGGCTTCCCCGGCCCGCCCGACCCCGACGACAGCCGCCACACCCAGGGACGCGATGACCGACACGGTCAGCCAGCAGGCGAAGATCAGGCGGTACACGGCAGACTCCCTCGGCGGCGCGCAACGGATCGCGCCGCATCATGCCGGCTCGGGCCGCGCCGATCAACGCGGTGCACGGCACCGGTCATGACGGCTTCGTCGCCGGCTGCGGGCTACATGCAGCGCGCGCGGGACGCCGCGGTTGCGGCCGCCGAAGCCGGCGACGCGCCGATTGGCGCCGTGCTGGTGGAGGCGGATACCGGCCGGGTGATTGCGACGGCCGGCAACCGGGTGGAGCAGGACGGCGACCCCACGGCGCATGCGGAGATGCTGGCGATCCGCGCCGGGGCCGCGGCGCTCGGCGCCAAGCGGCTCACCGGCTGCGACCTCTACGTGACGCTCGAGCCCTGCGCCATGTGCGCCCAGGCCATCGCCTTCGCCCGCATCCGGCGGCTGTATTTCGGGGCCTACGACCCCAAGGGCGGGGGCGTCGATCATGGCGCCCGGGTGTTCAACCAGCCGACCTGCAACCATCGTCCGCAGGTGATCGGCGGCATCATGGAGCGCGAGCTGGGTGGCCTGCTGCGGGCCTTCTTCGCCGCCCGGCGCCAGGACTAGTCGATGAAGAGCCCGAGGAAGATCTGGTCGGGCGGGAGCGACGGCTCGCGCGCCACCGGCAGCCAGAGGCGGGTGACGCGGCGCCAGCTCTTCTGCAGCAGCGGAACCCGGTCGACGCGCGGGAGACCGCTCTCCAGCACGGACAGCAGCTCGGTCCGGCACGTGGTGCCGAATTCCCGGTCGATGTCGCTGACCCGGCGGCCGGTCCAGTCGTCGCCGGTGACGGCGACGACGTCGGTTCCGTCCAGCGTCACCCGGAAGTCGTCGCTTTCGCCCAGCCGCTGGTAGATCGACAGCCAGCCCAGCCACGGCCGCAGCGTGAAGGCATTGAACTCGTGGCGGGTGGGAACGGGCGCGGTCCCCCGGCAGGCGTACCAGTGGCGGACGAGAGCGGCGGCGCGCTCGTCCGGGAGAGCGAAGTCGTCGACCGGTGTCGGCAGGATGGCGGCGCCCGGGGGGAGCCTGTTCATCCCCGCCTCGCCGCGGACTGTCCGATCGATGATGGGTGGCGCGGCCGCGCCCGCCGATGCATCCGGGGTCCCCCTCCCCCAACGCGCCATGTGCCCTGCGGCCATGCGATCGCATGCCGCGATTCGCGCATATCAACACAACTTTGTGCCAATGTCTGCCGTTTCTTTGACCGCCAGCCGCCCGGAGACTCGCGCCACGCTCGCGGCTTGGTCCCGGAAGCTCACCCTGCGGCTCAGGTTCGGCCCCGTCGGGAGCCGATTGCGCTCGCAGGCGCACGGCTTTGGGCGCATAGTGGGCCCGGCGCTCCAGGGGGAGAGGTTCGCATGGACCTTCGGATCATCGGCCCGGCCTTCGCCGGCCTCGGCGCGAAACGCCCGCTCTCCGGCCGCTAGCCGATGATTGCATCGTTCCTGTTCGTTGCTGTGCTCGCCATCTTCGCGAGCGGCCCCTGGTGGTGGCCTCTGGCGCTGGCGCTCTAGCAGTGCCACGCCGCCTCGCGGTCCGCGATGACGGCGCGGCGCTTTGGCTGGAGAGGCTTACCGACCGGCCGTGGTGCCGGTGAGGAACGCGATCACCCGCGCGTTGAATCGGGCCGGGTTCTCCAGGAACATGAAGTGGCTGCCGCCTTCCTCCGCAGGCACGATGTCCACCTCCGCGCCGGGGATCTGGGTGGCGATCCAGCGCTGGGATTCGGCGCTGAAGATGCTGGCCTCGGCGCCGATCACCAGCGTCGGCAGCGTGATGCGGCCGATCACGTCGCGCCAGTCCTTGTGGACGTGGTCGAAGATCAGGTCGGCGGCGCTGGTGCGCGGGAGTTTCAGGTTCTCCTCCACCACGAACGCGAACTGCTCCGGACCGAAGCTCTTCGTGAACATGGCGCCGAGGAACCCGCGGGTCTGCTCCTCGGCATCGGGCCCGGTGAGCAGGCCGTAGAGGTCATGCGCGGCCTGCGGCGTCGGGAACAGCACGCCATAGGCGGCGCGGTCGGCGTCGGTCCAGCCCTCGCGGGCGACGCAGGCCGGCGCCTGATCGACGACGACCAGCCGTGCGATCCGGCCGGCGCCGTAGTTCTCCAGGTAGCACCAGGCGACGGCGCTGCCCATCGAATGGCCGAGCAGCGTCACGTTCCCGAGGTCGAGGGCGGTGAGCACGTCGTGGAGATCCGCCGCGAGCCGGCTGACCCGGTAGCCGTGCGGCGGCCTGTCGGACTCGCCATGCCCGCGCATGTCCAGCGCGATCACGCGCGCCACCTCCGCCAGCGCCGGGATGTTGTCGCGGAACTCGGCCGCCGACTGCGACCAGCCCGGGATCATCACCAGCGGGTCACCGCTGCCGGCCTCGATGTAGCGGAGCGTGACACCGTCGCCGGTACGCACCTCCTTCCGCCGCGAAAGGTCGATCGTCGTCATTGTTTCCTCCCCCTTGTCCGCCGCCCGTTCGCGACGGTCCATCACCGCGGAACCGGCGCGTCCGCGCGCAGCAGGCCCTCGTGCTTCAGCTCGGCCCACAGGTCGGCAGGAATTGGCAGCTGCATCAGGCGGGCGTTGCGGGTCACCTCATAGGGCGTGACCGCGCCGGGGATCATCGACGCGACCGCCGGGTGGGCGAGCGGGAACTGGATCGCCGCCGCCGCGAGCGGCACGCCATGCCGTTGGCACACCGCCTGGATGCGGCCTACACGCTCGAGGATCTCGGGCGGCGCGTCCCTGTAGTTGTACCTGGCGCCGGGGATGGCGCCGGTGGCGAGGATGCCGGAGTTGTACGGCCCGCCGAGCATGATTCCGATGTTGCGTTCAGCGCAGAGCGGCAGGAAGTCGTCGAGCGCACCCTGCTCCAGCAGCGTGTAGCGGCCGGCGAGCAGGAAGCAGTCGAAATCGCCGTCGCGGGCGAAGCGGGCGCAGACCTCGGCCTCGTTGACGCCGACGCCGATGGCGCCGACCGTGCCGTCCTCGCGCATCTTCCGCAGCGCGCGGTAGGAGCCTTCCATCGCCTCGCGGTAGCGCTGTTCGTAGGCGTCGCCGTGGGTCCAGACATCGACGTCGTGGATCAGGAGGATGTCGATCCGCGGGATCCCGAGCCGCATCATCGACTGCTCCACCTCGCGGAAGGTGGCGTCGTAGCTGTAGTCGTACACGGTCTCGAAGCCGATCGACTGCTGCCACTGTCCCATGTCGATCCGGCCGGGCACGCCGGGGCGCAGGTAGCGGCCGACCTTGGTGGAGAGCCGGTATTCGTCGCGCGGCTTCTGCCGCAGCACCGCGCCCATCCTGAGCTCGCTCAGCCCGTGGCCGTAGAGCGGCGCCGTGTCGAACAGGCGGGCGCCTTCGTCCCAGGCGCGGTTGACGGTGGCGCGGGCGGTATCCTCGTCGATGACCTCGAAGATGCCGCCCAGCGGCACGCCGCCGAAGCCGAGTGCGGTCACATGGATGTCGGTGGCGCCGAGACGGCGCAGCTCGGTCGGCTGCATCGGCTTCTCCCCTGCGAGTCTGTACGTCAATCGTAGCCCGCGCCGACGCCGGCGTCTTGGCGCGACCGTCAGGCGCCGGCGGTGGCCTCCAGCCGGGCGAAGCCGAGGTCGATCGCGCGCAGCGTCTCCGACCACAGGCCGAGCGACCGGAGCCGCGCGCGCGGCACGAACTCGGCATGGGCCGCATCGCCGCCGGCGACCGGCTCGCCGCCGGTCCAGCGGGCGACGAAGTCGATCAGGGTGTAGTGCCAGCCGACCGTGCCGTCGGGCTGGCGGCCGATGCCGTCGAACACGCCGATCAGGTCCACCAGCTCGACCTCGAGGCCGGTCTCCTCGCGCACCTCGCGCAGCGCCGCCTCGCGCACGGTCTCGCCCCACTCCTGGCGGCCGCCGGGGATGCTCCACTGGCCCTGGTTCGGCGGCTGGCCGCGGCGGATCAGCAGCACGGACCCGTCGCGCACCACGACCACGCCGACGCCGACGGATGGCCGCATCACCGCGCCCCTGCGGCGGCCACGAAGGCGGCGAAGATGGCGGCGTCGGCCGGGGTGATGCGGAACTCCGGGTGCCACTGCACCCCGAGCACGAAGCGGTAGGCGGGCGCCTCGTTGCCCTCGATCACCCCGTCGGGCGCGCGGGCATTCACCACCACGCCCGGCGGCTCGTCCGCGGCCGCCTGGTGGTGGGCGGAGTTCACCGCCAGCTCCTCCACGCCAACGATGCGGTGGAGGAGGGTGCCCGGCACGACGCGCACGGTATGGCCGGGCTCGTTACGCGGGTTCGGCTGCTCGTGGGCAAGGGCATCGGGGACCGCATCCGGGATGTGCTGGATCAGCCGGCCGCCCAGCGCCACGTGCAGGAGCTGCTGGCCGCCGCAGATGCCGAGGACGGGCATGTTGCGGGCAAGCGCGCCGCGGGTGACGGCGAGCTCGAAGGCGGTGCGCCGGTCCTTGGTCACCACGGTCGCGTGCCGCTCGCCGGCACCGAACAGGGCGGGATCGACGTCGAATGCGCCGCCGGTGATGATCAGGCCGTCGATCGCGTCGAGGTAGGCGTCCGCCTGCTCCGGCTCGTGGGGGAGCGCAACCGGCAGCCCGCCGGCGTCGGTTACCGCCGTGCAGTAGTTCTCGCGCAGCGCATACCAGGGGAAGCGGGAGTAAGTCTGGACCGTCTCGTGGTCGAGGGTCACGCCGATGACCGGCCGGCGGCTCATCGCGTGCGTTCGAACGGGTGGGCGTGGTTGAGCGGGCCGTGGCCGCTGCCGTAGCCGGGCGCGGTCTCGATCGCGCGGCGGACATAGCCGCGGGCCCGCGCCACCGCCGCCTCCACCGCCAGCCCCTGGGCGAGCCCGGTCGCCACCGCCGAGGCGAGGGTGCAGCCGGTGCCATGGGTGTGGGGCGTGTCGATGCGGTTGTCGGAATAGGCGACGTCGAGGCCGGGACCGATCAGGCGGTCCACCAGCCGGTCGCCCTCCAGGTGCCCGCCCTTCATCAGGGCGTAGCGCGCCCCGCGCTCCCGGAGCGCCGCGCCGGCGGCAAGCATCTCGTCCGGCGTCGTCACCGGCAGGCCGGTCAGCACCTCCGCCTCCGGCGCGTTGGGGGTGACCACCGTGGCGAGCGGCAGCAGCCGCTCGCGGATCAGGTCGATGGCCGCGTCCTCCAGCAGCCGGTGCCCGCCCTTGGCGACCATCACCGGGTCGAGCACGATCGGGATCCGGTTCGCCACCGGCGCCAGCCGCTCGACCACCGCGGCGACGATGGCGGCGTTGGCCAGCATGCCGAGCTTGATCGCGTCGGCGCCGAGGTCGGAGAGGACCACGTCGATCTGCAGCCCGACGAATTCGGGGTCGATGGCGACGACGCCGTGCACGCCCAGCGTGTTCTGGGCGGTCAGCGCGGCGATCGCCGTCATGGCGTAGCCGTCGAGCGCGGTGACGGTCTTGATGTCTGCCTGGATGCCGGCTCCGCCGCCGCTGTCCGACCCGGCGATGATAAGCACCCGGCCGCGCATCGGCTGCTATTCGGCCGCAGCGGCGGCGTGGCCGGCGGCTTCCACCGCGGCGGCGATCTCCATCACCACCGCCTGCACCAGCCCCTCGTCCTCGCCCTCGGCCATCACCCGGATCACCGGCTCGGTGCCCGACTTGCGGATCACCACCCGCCCGTCCTCGCCGAGCCGCGCCCGCGCCTCGGCGATCGCGGCCTGCACGTGCGGGGAATCCAGCGGCTGTCCGCCGGCGTAGCGCACGTTGTGCAGCCGCTGCGGCACGGCCGGGAACACGTCGAGCAGCTCGCTTGCCGGCCGGCCGGCCTCGACCAGTGCGGCCAGTACCTGCAGTCCGGCCATCAGGCCGTCGCCGGTGGTGGCGAAGTCGGTCATGATCATGTGCCCGGACTGCTCGCCGCCCAGGTTGAAGCCGCTTGCCCGCATTTCCTCCAGCACGTAGCGGTCCCCGACCGCCGTCCGCCGCAGCTCGAGCCCGAGGCCCTTCAGGTGCCGCTCGAGGCCCAGGTTCGACATGATCGTGGCGACGATGCCGCCGGCGCGGATGCGGCCGTCGCGCGCCCAGGTGGAGGCGATCAGCCCCATGATCTGGTCGCCGTCGATCACACGCCCGTTCTCGTCCACCACGATCAGCCGGTCCGCGTCGCCGTCGAGCGCAAGCCCGATGTCGGCCTGGTGCCGCACCACCGCCTCGCACAGCGCCTGCGGAGCGGTTGCGCCGCAGCCGTCGTTGATGTTGAAGCCGTTGGGATCGACCGCGATCGGCACCACGGTGGCGCCAAGCTCCGCAAGCACGGTCGGCGCGATGGCGTAGGCGGCGCCGTTGGCGCAGTCGATCACCACCTTCAGCCCGTCCAGCGTGCGGTCGTTGGGGAAGGTCGCCTTGACGAACTCGATGTAGCGGCCGGCGGCATCCTCCAGCCGGCGGGCGCGGCCCAGCGCCGACGGCACGGCCAGCAGCTTGCCGTCGCCTTCGGAAATCATCGCCTCGATCTCGGCCTCGACCGCGTCCGAGAGCTTGAACCCGTCCGGGCCGAACAGCTTGATGCCGTTGTCCTGGTAGGGGTTGTGCGACGCCGAGATCATCACCCCGAGGTCGCAGCGCATCGAGCGGGTCAGCATGCCGACCGCCGGCGTCGGCATCGGGCCGAGCAGCAGCACGTCCATGCCGACCGAGATGAAGCCCGCGGTCAGCGCCGGCTCCAGCATGTAGCCCGACAGCCGCGTGTCCTTGCCGATGATCACCCGGTGGCGGTGGCCGCCGTTCTTGAACCGGCTGCCCGCGGCCATCGCGACCTTGAGCATCGTCTCGGCGGTCATCGGGTGGGCATTGGCCAGCCCGCGGATGCCGTCAGTGCCGAATAGCGTACGCGTCATGGGGATCCCTGTGCCGTGGGCGCTTCCGCCCCTCCATCACCGGTCGAGGGACGCGTCGGGCAGGTACCGAGTCGCAAGGTCAGTCGCCAGATAGCCCCAGATGGGTCAATTCTTCAACCGGCCCCGCCACGCAGTCGAGCGCCCGGCGCACCTCCTCGACGCCTATTGCCGACATGGGGTCGCGGCGCAGGATCGTCACCCGCGGCCCGCGCGGACCGATCAGCGCAGGGTCGGAGGCCGGGCCGAACAGGCTGACGGTCGGGCAGCCCGCGCCGGCGATGACGTGCATCGGCCCGGTGTCGTTGCCGACGGCGGCGGTCGCGCGGCGGCCGAGCGCCGCGATCTCGGCCACTGTGGTGCGGCCGCCGAGGTCGATCGCCGCCGGGCAGGCTGCGCGCACCGTCGCCAGCACCTCCGCCTCGTCCGCGCCGCCCACCAGCACCGGGGTCAGCCCGTCGGCGGCGAGACCGGCCGCAAGGCGCGCATAGTGCTCCGCGGGCCAGCGCTTTTCCGGCCGCCGTCGCGCGCTGCCGGGCACCAGCAGGACCATGCGGTCGCCGGTTGCCGGCGGCGGGGTGTCGGCGCCGAGCCAGTCGAGATCCGGCACCGGCTCGGCCCGGACGCCCGCCAGCGCAAGCTGCGCGGCCTCGCGGTCGATGATGTGCTGGGCGCGCCCGGCCGGTTTCACGTAGCGGTGGCTGCAGCCGCGGACGACGCCGACCCATTCCGGCGGCCGCGGCCCGAGCGCGTGGAAATAGGTGGCGGTGCGGTCGTTGCGCTGCAGGTCATAGACGCGGCCGAAGCCGGCGCGCCGGAGCTTCGCCACCTGGGCCAGCCAGGCCAGCGGCCGCGTCATCCGCGGCCTGGGGTCGACCCACACCTCGTCGAAGTGCGGACAGGCCTCGGCCAGCGTCTTGAGCGGCGCGGTCGTGAGCAGCGTGATCCGGTCGCCCGGATGGTGGGCGCGGATCGCCTTGAAGCTGCCGGTGGAAAGGATGAAGTCGCCGAAGGCGCTGTGCTTGATGACCAGGACGCGCACGGCCGTCATCCGTCGGGGCGGAGGGCCGTGCGGCTTGGCCAGACCCGGGCGATGCAGGGGCGGACTCTGCGCCGGCGGCGCGATCGCTCCCGGGCTCCGCTGTGGCCCGCCTCGGCTGCGGGCAGGGGCCTACTTCGGCTCGAAGACCTGGCGGCCCTTGTAGCGGCCGGTGGTGAGGTCGACATGATGCGGCCGGCGGAGCTCGCCCGTCTCCTTGTCGACGACATAGGCCGGCACGTCCAGCCGGTGGTGCGACCGGCGCATCCCGCGGCGGGACGGCGTGGTCTTTCTCTTTGGAACAGCCATGACCTCGATCCTACGCAAATGGAGTGACGGCGCACGACCTTGCCGCCTGCGCGCGAAGATGCCGGCTTCTATAGGATCGGACCCGGAAAGGCAAGGCCCGTGTCCCGTGCCGGCGACAGGGCAGGGGCTCACGCGAGCTGCTTGAAGCGTTCGGTGGCGGCGATCAGGGCGCTGCGGATGCCGGGCTCGAGCGCCGCATGGCCAGCGTCGGGGATGACCTCGTAGGTCGCCTCGGGCCAGGCGCGGGCGAGCCGGTCGGCGGTGACGATCGGGCAGACCATGTCGTACCGGCCCTGCACGATCACCGCGGGGATGTGTCGGATACGGTCGACGCCGGCGAGGAGCGCGCCCGGCGGCAGGAACAGGCGGTGGACGAAGTAGTGCGCCTCGATCCGCGCCAGCCGCTCGGCGAAGTCGAGCTCCGAGAAGTTGAGCACGGTGTCCTGGCTCGGCAGCAGGGTCGAGCACGAGCCCTCGTAACGGCTCCAGGCCAGCGCCGCGGCGCGGCGGGCGGCGCGGTCGGTGCCGGTGAGCCGGCGGTAGTAGGCGGCGAGCAGGTCGCCGCGCTCCTCCTCGGGAATCGCCTCGACAAAGGCGCGGTAGGCCTCCGGGAAGAAGCGGCCGATGCCGTGGAGGAACCAGTCGATCTCGGAGTCGTCACCGAGGAAGATCCCGCGCAGCACCAGCGCGCGGCACCGCTCCGGATGCGCCTGGGCATAGGCCAGCGCCAGCGTGCTGCCCCACGAGCCGCCGAACACGACCCAGCGGTCCACGCCGAGGTGCTGGCGCAGGCGCTCGATGTCGGCGACCAGGTGCTGCGTGGTGTTGCCGGTCAGGGAACCGCTCGGCGTCGAGCGCCCGGCGCCGCGCTGGTCGAACAGGACGATGCGGTAGTGCGCGGGGTCGAAGAAGCGGCGGTGGGTGGGGGAACAGCCCGCGCCCGGCCCCCCGTGCAGGAACACGACCGGCACGCCGTCCGGCCGGCCCGACTGTTCCCAGTACAGCCGGTGGTGCCCGTCAACCGCGAGAAAGCCGCTGTCGTACGGCTCGATCGGCGCAAACAGCCCAGGGCCCGCGCTGTCCATGATATAAGCCATCGTCCGAGATTACATGATCCGGCAATGCGATCTAGCGTGCTCGCCCTGGGTTGTCGATGCGTCCTCCCGCTGCTGCTGGCGCTGGCGCTGTTCGCGCGCCCGGCACTGGCGCTGTCGGAGGCGGAGGCGCGGCACCTGCTGGCGCGCACCGGCTTCGGCGCCACGGCGGCGGAGGTCGACCGGCTGCTGCCGCTCGACCGCGCGGCGGCAGTGGACCTGCTGCTGGCGGAAGCGGCGCGCGACGAGGGCGACGTTCCGCTTCCGGCCTGGGCGGACGACAATCCGATGACCGTGCGCCGCCTCGCCGATGCCGCGGTCGCCGATGCCCTGCTGGCGGAGCAGGGGGCGGAGCTGAAGGCATGGTGGATCGGCCGCATGCTCGTGAGCCCGGCACCGCTGCGCGAGCGGATGACGCTGTTCTGGCACGGCCATTTCGCGACCGCGCTGTCGAAGGTCCGCTCGCCGCAGCTCATGCTGCGCCAGAACGGGCTCATCCGTCGCCACGCGCTCGGGGACTTCCGCGCGCTGCTGACGGCGATGACGAGCGACCCGGCGATGCTGCTCTACCTCGACGGCGACGGCAGCACGGCCGCCGCGCCCAACGAGAACCTCGCCCGCGAGGTGATGGAGCTGTTCGTGCTCGGCGTGGGCAGCTATGGCGAGGCGGACGTCCGGGAGGCCGCCCGCGCGCTCACCGGCTGGATCGTCCATCCGGCCACCGGCGACGCCGTGTTCGTCCCCGACCGCCACGACGGCGGCGACAAGACCCTGTTCGGCGAGACCGGCGCCTGGGACGCGGAGGACCTGGTGCGCATCCTGCTGGCCCGGCCGGAGGCGGCGCGTTTCGTCGCCGGGCGGCTGAGGGCGCAGTTCATCGCCGCGCCGCCGGCGCCCGGGGAGCTGGAGGCGCTCGCGGCAGGACTGCGCCGCGACCGGCAGATCGCGCCGCTGCTGCGCGCAATCCTCGTCAGCGACGCCTTCTGGCGGCCGGCGGAGCGGGGCGCGATGATCGCGGGGCCGGTGGAATGGCTGGTCGGGACGCTCCGGCTGCTCGATGCCCGCGACACGCCGCCGGAGCCGGTTGCGGCGCTGGCGGCCGAGCTTGGTCAGGACCTGTTCGAGCCGCCGAATGTCGCCGGATGGACGGCGGCGCACGGCTTCGGCGAAGGCTGGATCACCCCGACGACGCTGGCGCGCCGGCTGGCGACGGTGCAGCGCTTCGTCGCCGGTCCGCGCGAGGCGGCGGCGGGAATCCCGGGGCTCGCCGCCCGCCGGTCGGCGGCGCTGGTGCGCTGGCTGGACGGATTGCCGTTCGCCTGGCGCACGCCGGAGCGGCTGCAGGCCCTGGTCCTGGCCACCCCGCCGACAGGAGTGGACGTGCTGCCCGTCGCGGCCTCGCCCGATGCGGAGGTGCTGGCCGATCTCGTCCGCGGCTGGCTCGCCGATCCGGCGTTCCAGCTCCGATGACGGCGAACCGGGCACAGCCCGTCACGCGGCGCCGCTTCCTGCGTGTGGCCGGAGGCGGCGTGGCCCTTGCCGGTCTGCGCCCGGCGCGGGCGGCAGCGCGGCGGCGGACGCTGATCCTCGTCAAGCTCGCCGGCGGCAACGACGGCCTCAACACCGTGGTGCCCTATGCCGACCCGGTCTATCGCCGGTCCCGCCCGGCGATCGGGCTGGAGGCGGGCGAGGTGCTGCGCCTCGGCGACGGGCTGGGGTTGCACTCGGGCCTTGCGCCGCTGGAGGAGGCGTGGGCGGCCGGGGAGCTGGCAGTCGTGCGCGGGGTCGGCTACCGGCCGCCTGACCGGTCGCATTTCCGCAGCATGGACGTGTGGGAGACCGGCGGCGAGCCGGGCGTGCCGCGCTCGCAGGGGTGGCTGGCGCGGCTGTTCGAGGGGCGGGCGGAGGCAACGCCGCTCGCCATGCTCGTCATCGGCAGCGATCCGCAGGTCCTCCTCGCCGGCAGCGGGCTCGCCGCGGTCGCGACCGGGGCCGACGCCGCCCTGCCGCCTGCGGCGGCGACAGCGTCGGACGCCCCCGCGGCCAACCCCGCGCTGGCCCATGTGCTGGCGGTGCAGCGCCGGCTGGCGATGGCACAGGCGGGGCTGGGCGAGGCGCTCGCGGCGCTGCCGTCGCTTGCCGCCCCCTTTCCGGCGCACGAGCTCGGCCGGCGGCTGGAGTTCGCCGCGCGGCTGGTCGCCGGCGGATCGCCTGCGCCGGTCATCCTGGTGCCCGTCACCGGCTTCGACACCCACGCCGGGCAGCGCCCGGTGCACGACGCGCTGCTGGCGGCGCTCGGCGACGGGCTCGCCGCCCTGCGCCGGGCTCTTGTCGAGGCGGAGGCGTGGCCGTTTGCGACCGTCGCCACCTACTCGGAGTTCGGCCGCCGGCTGGCGGAGAATGCGAGCGGCGGCACCGATCACGGCACCGCGGCGCCGCAGTTCGTGATGGGCGGCGGCATCGCCGGCGGCTGGCACGGCGACCAGCCTTCGCTCGCCGACCTGGAGGACCGGGACACGGTGCCGACGGTGGACTTCCGGGCCTATCTCGCCGGGATCGCGGCTGCAGGCCTGCCGGACATGGCCGATGCGGCCGCGGCGGCGCTGGGCGTGCCGCCGCTTGCGCTCCGCCGCGGCTGACTTTGCCTTTGCCCCGGCCGCTGCCTACATCTCGGTCGTCAGGGGCTCCGCCGGATCGGCCGCCATCGTGCCGCCGCATTCCTGCGGTGGGCTCGGCGTGAGCCGCCTCACTGGATGGTTGATGACGCCATGCGCACCATCGCCGGCATCTGCATCGGGCTCGCCGCCGCCGCGGCGCTCGCCGGATGCGTCAGCCGCAACAACTACGCCCGGGACGTGAACAGCTTCCTCGGCCAGCCGATCGACAACGTCGTGCTCGCCTACGGTCCGCCGGATTCGTCGTTCCAGCTCAGCGACGGCCGCTGGGTGTTCGAATGGGAGGAGCTCTTGATCGAGCATCGGCCGCGCATGGACCGCTGGAACCGTGTCTACTACGTCCACACCAAGGACGGCGCTGTCGTGCCGGTCTACCGGCCGTCGTACTTCGGCAGCGGCGTCGACCAGATCACCCGCATCTGTACCACCCGGTACACCACCAACGGCGAGCGGATGGTGGAGGCGGTTGCCTTCGAGGGCAGCGGTTGCCGCTCCTGAACCGCCGGGGCACTCACTCCGTCACCGCGTAACGGTCCGGGGGGCGGCGCAACTGCGCCGCCCCCCGGACCGCCATGAAGTGCCCGGATTATGCCGCGATCGACGGGTAGAGGTCGGGCTTGTTGGCGATGCGGCGGGCCTGCCAGGCGGCGAGGCGGGAGGCCCACAGGTTGAGCTTCGTGTGCGGCTTCAGGCCGCAGGCCTTCAGCGTCATCGCAACCGCCCGCTCCAGCGTGTCGGCCTGGTAATAGCGGGCCGCCCGCCGGGCATAGGCGCGGTAGCTCTTCTTGCGGTCGTAAGGCTCGGCGATGTCGTCGTTGGCAACGTAGAAGGCCAGCGACAGCTCGTCGTCTTCCGTCTCCCGCGCGCGGCCGATGGCGATCGCCAGCCGGCGCAGCACCCCGATGTGCTCCTTGTCCAGGTAGCGCTTGAGGTGGGAGTAGAACAGTTTCCAGTGGCGCAGCTCGTCCGCCGCGATGTTGCGGCAGATCTCGCGCAGCACCGGCTCCTCGGTCGCGTTGCGCAGCGCGGTGTAATAGGAGGATGTGCCGGTCTCGACCATGCAGCGGGCGATCAGCTCGCCGCTGCGCGAGCCGCGGATCGACTGGGTCGCGGTGACGTCGACACGGTAGCCCTCGCTGAACCGGCGCCGCGCCTTCTCCGCATCGAAGGTCGGGTCGGCGAGCTGCGCCCACTCGGCCAGCACCTCGCCGTGCTGGATCTCCTCCACCGCCCACTGCCGGGCGGCCTCCTGGAACTCCGGATCGTCGTGGAAAACGCCGCACAGATACTGGGCGTAGTCGTCGCCGTTGTATTCGACGAGGGACGCGGCCTTGACGATGCGGAGGATGTCGGGATCGACCTTGCTGGGGTCGAACTGGTCCCAGGGAATGTCGTCACGCGTCCAATGCTTCTTCCCCGCAGCCTTGGCCGCGGCAGCCTGTTCCGTGCTCATCATTCCGTCCCCCAAGCGACTGTCGTGCCCGAGAAAATCCTGGCCCTGCTCCAGCCGTTTGTCGGCGCGATATTGGAGCGCCGCTTGCCGATTGGCAACCTCGCAACGGCCGGAGGCCATAGCGAACAGCCATTTGGTCTGTCAATCGGGCGCATTCGCGGCGGTCCGGCGGCATTTTGCCGAATCCTGATTCCGCCTCTGGGCCGCCCGGAACTAGGCTCGCCCATCGTCGCCGCATCGTCGTTGGCCGAGTCTCCCCTGTGAGACTGGTGCATTTCACGCTGTCGGCCAGTGCGAATCCGCACAGGGCGCGGCCGCCGCCGCGCGCGGCGATTGCGCCGGCGCGCCGTCCGGGCTACTCGGCAGGCGGGTTACGCAGCAGGGAGGCGTTCATGGACGTGAAGGGGTGCGCCGCGCTGGTCACCGGCGGGGGTTCTGGGATGGGGGCGGAGACGGCGCGGCTGCTGGCGCGTGCGGGGGCCCGGGTGGCGGTGCTCGACGTCAACCTCGACGGCGCCCGGTCGGTGGCGGCGGAGAT
>CALKHQ010000138.1 GCA_937988735.1 uncultured Alphaproteobacteria bacterium | reverse complement strand
GACCTTGCCGGCGCCTTCGGCAAGCTGAAGTACGGCGATCCGCATGATCACGAGACGTTCTTCGGCCCGCTGATCAGCACCCGCCAGCGGGAGCGGGTGGCGAGCTTCGTCGAGCGGGCCCGCGGGCTTCCACACACGGAGATCACCATCGGCGGCAGCAACGCCGCCGGCAGCGGCTTCTTCTACGAGCCGACACTGGTGGTCGGGGCGCGCCAGGAGGACGAAATCGTGCGCCGCGAGGTGTTCGGGCCGGTGGTCTCCGTCACCCGCTTCGACGACGTCGAGACCGCAATCGCCTGGGCCAACGACAGCGAGTACGGCCTCGCCTCCTCGGTGTGGACCCGCGATGTCTCCAAGGCGATGCAGGCCGCGGCGCGGCTCCAGTACGGCTGCACCTGGATCAACTGTCACTTCGCCCTGGTCAGCGAGATGCCGCACGGCGGGCTCAAGATGTCCGGCTACGGCAAGGACCTGTCGATGTACGGCCTCGAGGACTACACCGTCGCCCGCCACGTCATGGCCCGCTGGGCCTGACGCCTCCGTCGCGGCGGAAGCCGCAGCGACCGTCTCCTCCCCCGGCGCGGAGGAGGCGGGAGGGAGCGAGGGCGCGGCGGGTGGCGTCCGCCCAGGGCACAGGCATTTGGCACCCATGGTGCGCGGCGGACGCCGGAGCAGCCATGACGGGTGCGTGAACCCCGGTTGACGGGCCCCGCCGATCGGCTACCTCCTGCAACCATGCTGGGCAGCCGAGGGAGAGGCGACATGCGCGGGCCATTCCGTCCGACGATCATCACCGCGGCAGCGCTGGTGGCGGCCTGTTCGGGGCCGGTGGCAGCGGTGGGGCAGCAGATCGAGACCGAGCAGGCGACGATCCGGGTCGAGACCCTTGCCTCGGGGCTGGAGCATCCCTGGGGCCTCGCCTTCCTGCCTGACGGCACCATGCTGGTCACCGAACGCCCCGGCCGGCTGCGCCTCGTCTCCCCCGACGGCACCGTTTCCGATCCGATCCGCGGCGTGCCGGAGGTGGTGGCGAAGGATCAGGGCGGGCTGCTGGACGTGGCGATCGCCCCCGATTTTGCCACCAGCCGGCTCGTCTATCTCACTTTCTCCGAGCCGGGCGCGGGCCGCACCAACAGTACGGCGGTGTTCCGCGGCGCGTTGTCGGTGGACAATGCCGAGATCGGCGGCGGCCAGGTCGTCTTCTCGCAGCGGCCCAAGGTCGAGAGCACCAGGCACTTCGGCTCGAGGCTGGTGTTCCACGACGGCTACCTCTTCGTCGGTCTCGGCGAGCGCTCGGACCAGGAGTTCCGTGGCCAGGCCCAGGACCTCGACTCCCACCTCGGCAAGGTGGTCCGCATCTTCCCCGACGGCAGCGTGCCCGACGACAACCCCTTCGTCGGCCAGCCGGGGGCGCTGCCCGAAATCTGGTCCTACGGCCACCGCAACATCCAGGCGATGGCGATCAACCCGGAGACCGGCCAGCTCTGGGAGATCGAGCACGGGCCCCGCGGCGGCGACGAGCTCAACATCGTCCAGCCGGGCGCCAACTACGGCTGGCCGCTGGTGTCCTACGGCATCAACTACTGGGGTACGCCCGTCGGCACCGGCGAGGCGACGATGGAGGGCGTCACCGACCCGATCTACCAGTGGACGCCGGTGATCGCGCCGTCGGGCATGATCTTCTACCAGGGAGACGCCTTCCCCGAGTGGCGCGGCGACCTGTTCGTCGGCGGGCTCGCTTCCACGGCGCTCGTCCGCCTCGAGCTCGACGGCGAGCGGGTCGTGGGCGAGGAGCGGATCATCGATGACTTCGGCCTCCGCATCCGCGATGTCGCCGAAGGCCCCGACGGCGCGCTATACCTGCTGACCGACCACAGCGACGGCGCGGTGCTGCGGATCAGCCCCGCCGGCGGCTGATCGCGGGCACGACAGCGGGGAGGCCTCCGGGATGAACGAGACGGTGCAGCGGACCAGGGCCGACGACGGCGTGATCGAGGCATTGCAGGTGGCGCTGGGCGCCGGCGCCGTCCTCTCCGGCGCGGACGTGCCCGACCGCAACGCGCGCGACTGGGGCCATCTGCCGGGGATCGCGCCGCGGGCGGTGGTGCGGCCCGCCGACCCGGAGGGCGTCGCCGCGACCCTGCGCATCTGCCACGCGGCCGGGGTTCCGGTGGTGCCGCAGGGCGGGCTCACCGGTCTCTGCGGCGGTGCCCGGCCGGTTCCCGGGGCGGTGGCGCTGTCGCTGGAGCGGCTCAACGGCATCGTCGAGCTCGATCCCGACTCGGCGACCATGACCGTGCTCGCCGGCACGCCGCTGCAGGTGGTGCAGCAGGCGGCGGAGGACGCCGGCTTCTACTTCGCGCTCGATCTCGGCGCCCGCGGCTCCTGCACAATCGGCGGCAACCTCTCGACCAACGCCGGCGGCATCCGCGTGATCCGCTACGGCATGATGCGGGAGCTGGTGCTCGGCCTCCAGGTGGCGCTGCCGGACGGCACGCTGGTCACCAGCCTCAACAGGATGCTGAAGAACAACGCCGGCTACGACGTGAAGCAGCTCTTCATCGGCAGCGAGGGCACGCTCGGCGTCATCACCCAGGCGGTGCTCCGGCTGCATCCGAAGCCGCGGGCGCAGATGGCGGCGCTGTGCGCGCTCGCCGACTTCCCGGCGGTGCTGCGCCTGCTCGCCGGCGCGCGCAGCCGGCTCGGGCCGCTGCTGTCGGCCTTCGAGGTGATGTGGCCGGACTACTGGCAGGTCGCGACCCGCGAGGTGCCGGGCGTGCGCACCCCGATCGCCGGCGATCACGGCGCCTATGTGCTGGTCGAGGCGCAGGGCATGGACGAGGCGATCGACGGCGAGCGCTTCGAGGCCTGGCTCGGCGCGGAGCTGGAAGCGGGCGTGCTGGAGGATGCCGCGGTGGCCCGCTCCCTCGCCGACATCCGCGCCTTCTGGGGCACGCGCGACGCCTGCGCCGAGTTCGGCCTGGTGCTCGGCCCCCACGTCTCGTTCGACATCGGCCTGCCGGTTGCGAAGATGGACACGTTCGCGCGGGCGAGCGGGGCAGGGCTGGCGGCGGCGCTCCCGGGCTGCCGCAGCCTGCACTACGGCCACATCGCCGACGGCAACATGCACATCGTCGCCTGGGTGCCGGGGGCGGATCCCCAGCCGGCGGAGACGATCGAGGAGACCGTCTACGACTTGGTTCGCAGCCACGGAGGCACGATCTCCGCCGAGCACGGCATCGGGCTCAGCAAGAAGCACTTCCTGCCCTACACGCGGAGCCCGGAGGAGCTGGCGCTGATGCAGGCGTTGAAGCGGGCGCTGGATCCGCAGGGCCTGCTCAACCCCGGCAAGGTGATCGACGTCTGATCAGGCCCAGGCGGCGGTGGCGTCGAGTTCGCGCGCCGGCTGCGGTGCCGTCCAGCGGAACGGCATCGCGCCCGGCAGGTGCACGCCTTCCTCGACCCTGACCCGTAGCAGGCGCCGGGCGCCGGCGTAGGCGGCGATCTCGGGGTCGTCCCACAGCACCTCGGCCGTTCCGGTCAGCGCCAGCAGGTCGCCGCTGCTGAAGTCGGGGAACAGCAGGCCGGCGCGCGGACGCACTGCCAGGTTGCCGAAGGTGTTGAAGGCGTTGTTGCCGCGGAAGTCCGGGATCGTCAGCACGCAGTCGCCGCCGACCGCGTCGATCCGGACGAAGCCGGGCCTGCCGCCGCGGTGGGACACGTCCAGGCCCTCCGCCGCGTCGTCGTCCCCGGGCCGGGCGGAGGCAGTCGCGATGAAGAAGGTGTCCGCGCCGGTAATGATCGCCGTGGCGGCGGGCGATAGCGCTGGCCCCTCGGGTCGGGCTGCCGGCGGTTCTTCGCACGGCAGAACCGCCATGATGTCGCGGGCCTGGATATACTGCGGGCAGTTGCCGAAGCTCTGATCGACGCGGACGGTGAAGGCGCCGTCGCCCACGGCGACGATGCGGCCGTTCATCCGGTTGCGGCGGCGCGTCTCCAGCTCGATGCCGAGCAGGCCGACGGGTGTGCCCGCGGCGAGGGCGGCGCCGAAGGGCGCCGCGGGAACCGGGGCCGTGCGGATGACCAGGTGGCGCGGGTCCGGCGAGGCCGCGAACCCGGGCTCGCCCCAGAGCATTGCCGCCCACGGCCGGCCCTGATGGTCGAGGCTGCCGAGGAACAGGTAGGGCAGCTTCGCGAACAGCTCCCGGTACTGGTCCGGCATGGCGCGACGGATGATCCGCCGGCCCTGGCGCTCGATCCGCTCCCGCAGTCCCGCCTTCGCCTGCATCGCCATTTCGCCGGCGTGAAAGGGGGAGCTGGCGAGCGGCCAGCCCACGAGACGGGGCGGCAGGGTCATGTCGGCCATGGGGCTTTCCTGTCAGTGCGCGCGGGGGACCGGCGAAGGCGGCATGGGTACGAAGCCGGGAAGCGCCTCGATCCGGGCCAGCCACGCCCGCAGCGCGGGCCAGGGGTCGAGGGACATGCCGCCCTCGGGCGCATGGGCGGTGTAGGTGTAGAGCGCGATGTCGGCGATGGTGGGCGTGTCGCCGGTGAGGAAGGGGCGGGTGGCGAGCTGGCCCTCGAGGATGCCGAACAGCCTCGCCGCGATCTCGCGCGCCCGGTCCAGCATCTCCGGCCGGTTGAACAGCACCGCCAGCCGCGCGGTGCCCGGGCCGGAATGGAGCTCGCCCGCCGCGACCGACAGCCAGCGCTGCACCGCAGCCGCGCCCGCCGGATCGCGAGGATACCAGCGGCCGCTCCCGTCATAACGGAGCGCGAGGTAGACGAGGATGGCGTTGCTGTCCGCCAGCACCACGCCGTCGTCCTCGAGGACCGGGATCTGGCCGAACGGGTTCCTGGCGAGGAACTCGGGCGACTTGTGCTCCCCGCCCGGTACGTCCACGTCCACCACCTCGTGCGGCAGCCCGAGCAGCGACAGGAACAGGCGCACCCGGTGCGAGTGGCCGGAGATGGGGTAGCTGTAGACGCGGATCATGGAGCCTCCTTCCGATTGCCTGTGAAGGTGGTTCTTTCTGCAGAGAAGAAGAATAGACTGTTCTGCAGCGGTTTGTTGCACAGGATGAAAGAATGATGGACCGGCTCGCCGCCATGCGAGTCTTCGTGGCCGTGGCGGACCACGGCGGTTTCGCCGCGGCGGCGCGGGCGCTCGGGCTGTCGGCGCCGGCTGCGACGCGTGCGGTCGCGGCGCTTGAGGAACGGCTGAGCTGCCGTCTGCTGCACCGGACGACGCGCCAGGTGCGGTTGACCGATGCCGGCGCAACTTATCTCGCCGACTGCCGGCGCATCCTCGCCGAGGTGGACGAGGCAGAGGCGGCGGCCACCGGCGCCCACGGCGAGCCGCGCGGCGTCGTTTGCGTTACGGCGCCGGTGCTGTTCGGGCGGCGCTACGTCGCGCCGGCACTGCTCGACTTCCTCGACCGCCATCCCGCGGTCAGCCTGCGCTGCCTCTACGTCGACCGGGTGGTGGACCTGCTCGACGAGGGCTTCGACGTGGCCGTGCGCATCGCCCGCCTGCCGGACTCCGGCCTCGTCGCCGTCCGCCTGGGCATGGTCCGGCGCGTGGTCTGCGCGGCGCCGTCGCTGCTCGCCGCCTGCGGCATTCCCGAGCGGCCGGAGGCGCTGGAGACGCTGCCGACGGTGAGCTTCGCGCCGGCGCTGCACGACGACGAATGGCGGTTCGGGGAGGGGCGGAAGGCGGTTCGCGTGCGCCCCCGCAGCCGGCTGACGGTCAACGTCGGCGACGTCGCCATCGCGGCCGCGGTCGCCGGCCGCGGCTTCATCCGCACGCTGTCCTACCAGGTGGCAGAGGAGCTGGCCGACGGACGGCTGGTCGCGGTGCTGGAGAGGTTCGAGCCGCCGCCGGTCCCGGTCCAGCTCGTGCACGCCGGCGGACGGCGCGCCAGCGCGCGGGTGCGGGCGCTGGTCGATTTCCTCGCCGCCGCGCTGCGTGCCCGTCTCGCAACACCTGCGGCGCCATCAGCCTCGGCGGCGGGGCCGGGCGCATCCCGGCCTTGAACCGGATTCGGCGTCACCCCACGTCTTGCTCACCCTTCCTGGGGGACGCCGAACAGTGGCCGCCGCGCTGTTCCGCGCGGGAAGCGGGGCGGGGCAAGCCGGCGCAAGGGCAGCGCGAATGGACATCCTTCTTGCGGAGGCCATGGGGAAGCCGTTGTGGGCATGGCTCCTCTTCCTGTCCATCGTCGTCACGCTCTTGGTGCTCGACCTCGGCGTCTTCCACCGCAAGGCCCACGAGATCGGCGTCGGCGAGAGCCTGAAGCTCTCCGCCTTCTACGTCGCGGTCGGCGTCGCCTTCTCCGGCTGGATCTGGTACCGCAGCGGCGATCACGCTGCCTTCGAATATCTCACCGGCTTCTTCGTCGAGTGGAGCCTGGCGGTCGACAACATCTTCGTCATCGCCACCATCTTCACCTACTTCGCCATCCCGCGCGCGTACCAGCACCGGGTGCTGATCTACGGCATCCTGGGTGTGGTGGTGCTGCGCGCAGTCATGATCGGCGCCGGGGCCGCGATCATCCACGAGTTCGAGTGGGTGCTGCACATCTTCGCTGCCTTCCTGCTGCTGACCGGCATCAAGATGCTGTTCACGGCGGACAAGGGCTACGACGTCGGCACCAATCCGGTGCTGACCTTCATGCGCCGCCGGTTCCGCATCACCCGAGAGCTCCACGGCGAGCGCTTCCTGGTGCGGCAGGAAGACCCGAAAACCGGACGGCGGGTGCTCTGCATGACGCCGTTGCTGCTCGCACTGGTGCTGGTCGAAATCGCCGACATCATCTTCGCGGTGGATTCGATTCCGGCCGTCTTCATGATCACCACCGATCCCTACATCGTCTATACGTCGAACATCTTTGCAGTTCTCGGCCTGCGGGCGCTGTTCTTCACGCTGTCTGCGATGATCCACCGCTTCATCTATCTGAAATATGCGCTGGCGGTGGT
Source organism: uncultured Alphaproteobacteria bacterium (assembly GCA_937988735.1). Taxonomy (GTDB): domain Bacteria; phylum Pseudomonadota; class Alphaproteobacteria; order CALKHQ01; family CALKHQ01; genus CALKHQ01. The sequence goes on along the minus strand of CALKHQ010000138.1, from coordinate 4,879 downwards.
GCTGATCTTCATCGGCGGCAAGATCTTCGTCACCGACATGCTCGACCTCGGCAAGATGCCGCCTTCGCTTTCGCTGGCGATCACGCTCGCCATCCTGGGATCGGGCATCCTCGTCTCGATGTGGAGGACCCGGCAGCTGGTGGCGAAGGAGGCCCGTCGCCGCGCGCGCGAGGAGGCCGCGGCCGGAGAGCGGCGCGGCACCGCCTGAGAACCGCCGCAATTCCAGGGCTTTAGTGGTTTCCGGAGCTGTCCGGCTGCCCGCGCGCGGCGTTGCCGGAGCTCGACCGGTCTGGCTACCATCGACATCGGTGGGGGTCGGCGGCGCGCAAGGGCGGTCAGCACCAGCAGAACGGGGAGAGGTCATGGCTGGATCGATCAGGACGCTCGCCGCAGCGCTCGCGACGGCGCTGGCGGCGGCAGGTACGGCGGCAACGGCCGCGGAGCCCGGAGCGAAGCTCTTCGGCGATACCGCGGTGACGCACGCGGACTACTTCATCGGCACGTGGGGCATGGGCTCCGCCGAGGAGTGCTACGACTCCGACACCATCGCCTTCTACGCCAACGGCGCGTGGGCGGTGACGAACGGCGGCGGCAATCCGGTGGAGGCGATCGGCACCTGGAGCTTTGCCGACGGCAAGCTCACCGTGCATTTCACCGACCTGGAGGAGCCGGAAGGCAGCGAAACCGTCACCGCCGCCGTCGAGGAAGCGGGACCGGACCGCTTCACCGTCAGCCTCGAGGGCAGCCCCGAGACACTTTACCGCTGCACCTGACCGGCCCGGGCTCCGGCCGGTGCCGGTTTTCCGGCCGGCCGGGCCCCTGACGAAGGTGCTTTTCCCCGCCCGTCATCCGCGATAAGGCAGGCAAATGAGGATGCGTGTGCGGCCATGACGACAGGGCAGGGAAACGACGTCGGCTCGGCGCCGATGGTGGAGTTGCGCGGGGTCACCAAGCGCTTCGGCGAGGTGACGGCGGTCGAATCCGCCTCCTTCTCGGTGGCACCCGGGGACTTCCTGACCATCCTCGGGCCCAGTGGCTCGGGCAAATCCACGCTGCTGCGGATGATCGCCGGCTTCGACGCGCCGACCTCCGGCGAGATCTTCATCCACGGCCGGTCGGTGACCGAGGTGCCGCCGCACCGCCGCTCGATCGGCATGGTGTTCCAGCGGCTGGCGCTGTTCCCGCACATGACGGCGGCCCAGAACGTCGCCTATCCGCTGAAGATGCGGCGCCTCGACCCGAAGACCATCCCGGACCGGGTGGCCGAATATCTGAAGCTGGTGCGGCTGGAGGGCCTTGGCGACCGGCGGGTGCAGCAGCTTTCCGGCGGCCAGCAGCAGCGCGTGGCGATCGCCCGGGCGCTGGTGTTCCATCCCGACCTGCTGCTGCTCGACGAGCCGCTCGCCGCCCTCGACCGCAAGCTCCGCGAGGACATGCAGCTCGAGTTCCGCCGCATCCAGCAGGAGCTGGGCGTGACCACCATCAACGTGACCCACGACCAGCGCGAGGCGCTGGTGATGTCGGACCGTGTCATCGTGATGGACAAGGGACGCATTCAGCAGGCCGCGGACCCGCTCGCCACCTACAACGCGCCGGCCAACGCCTTTGTCGCCGGCTTCCTCGGCATGACCAACCTGATGCCGGGGACGGTGGAAGCAGTGGACAGGGCCGAGGCCTCGGTCCGCGTCGGCGCGCACCTGTTCCGCGGCCGCAACCAGGGGGTCGAGCGGCAGGGCCAGCCGGCGCAGTGCGCGCTCCGCGCCGAACGCGTGCGGCTGGCGGCGCCGGACACGCCCGGCGCGTTGCCGGCGACCGTGCGCGAGGAGATTTTCGAGGGCGACCGCCTGATCTATGTCTGCGTCGCCGACGGGCTGGCAGAACCGCTGCGGGTGATCGACCACGAGCCCTCCGCCCACGGCCTGCGGGCCCCCGGCGACCGGGTCGGGCTGGCCTGGCGGCCGGAGGACCTGCTGGTGTTCGCCGCGTAGCGGCGGACGGCGCCGCCGTTCAGATGGCCGGCTGCACGTTCTGGTTCAGCCGGAAGAAGTTGGTCGGGTCGTACTTCTTCTTGAGCTGCGCCAGCCGTTCGTAGCTGGCGCCGAAGGCGGCGCGGATCGTGTCCAGCCCTTCCTCGCCGACGAAGTTCAGGAGATAGGCGCCGCTGGAATGCGGCCGCATCGCGTCGAAGAACGCGCGCGCCCAGGCGGTGTGGCGGTCGCTCTCGGCCGGGTCCGTCCACTGCGCCATCATGCCGACATTGAATCCGAAGCGGCGGTGGGCAAAGGCGGTATCGGTCCCGCCGACGCGGCTGGCGGCGCCGGCGTAATACTCGATCACCACTGCCGACAGCGGCGAGCCGGCGCGGTTGGCATGCGCCACCACGAGATCGACGGCGTCATCGCCAAGATCCTTGAGGAAGGTCGATTTCCAGTAGTTGCGGGTGCCGTCCGGGAAGGCCCCGTCGAGCAGGGACTGCATCGCGGGGAAGGGCATCGGCTGCACCATGTCCATCGCCGGCGGCCCGAAGCTCCGAAGCGGCTGCAGCACGCGTTCGCCCTCGGCGATGTCGCCGCACCAGCAGCAGATCACCGCCACCGCCGGCTGGCCGTCCGGCGTATGGACGAGCGCGGCATAGGCCGTGAGTTCCTCGGGCGCGTCGGCAATGAAATCGCGGTAGTGGCGGATGACGTCGCCTGCCCGGTCGCGGGGCCAGACGAGGAGCCCGCCGAGCACGGTCGAGACCGGGTGGGCGCGGTAGAGGAAGGAGGTCACGACGCCGAAGTTGCCGCCGCCGCCGCGCAGCCCCCAGAACAGGTCCGCATTCTCGTCTGCACTGGCGGTGAGCACGCGGCCGTCGGCGGTGACCACCTCGCAGGCGATCAGGTTGTCGCAGGTGAGCCCATGTTTGCGAACCAGCCAGCCGACGCCGCCGCCGAGGGTGAGGCCGGCAATGCCCGTCTTCGACACCACCCCGGCCGGAACGGCGAGCCCGAACAGGTGGGTTTCGCGATCGACGTCGCCGAGGGTGCAGCCGGGCTGCACCCTCACGGTGCGCGCCGCCGGATCGACGAAGACGCCGCGCATGGCGGAGAGGTCGATGACGATGCCGTCGTCGCAGAGCGCGCGGCCGGCGACATTGTGCCCGCCGCCGCGCACCGCCGCCACGAGCCCGTGCTCGCGGGCAAAGCGCACCGCCCGAACCACGTCCGCGGTGCCGGCGCAGCGCGCGATCAGCGCCGGCCTGCGCTCGATGCTCGCGTTCCAGATGCGGCGCGCCTGGTCATAGCCGGGATCGGCCGGGGTGATCACGGTGCCGCCGAAACCCTCGCGAAGCGCGGCGACGGCCGCCTCCTCCATTCCGCCGGTTCGTCCGGTCACTGCTGTTTCTGGCATGTCTCGCCTCCCCATGGGCGCCGGTGCGGCGCCGCTGGCCGACCGGTACGCCCGCCTGCCGCAGGGCGCAATGCGGGCCGTCACACTGCGCTCGTTTTTGCAGGTGAGATCAGGTAGACGAGATTGTCTCAGCCAACACGACTGCCATTCGGGGGAGCTACCGCATGACACGACAGAATCCGACGGGCGTCGCGACGACGCGGCGCCAGCTGCTGCGCGGCGGGGCCGCAACCGTGGGCGCAGCCGCGCTTTCCATGCCGTTCATCCGGCGAGCCGCGGCGCAGGAGAAGCCGTCCGAGATCATCGTCCGCGCCTGGGGCGGCGCGTGGGGTGAGGCGCTGCAGGCCGGCGTCGCCGACAGCTTCACGGCCGAGACGGGAATCGCCGTCCGCTTCGACTACACCGAGGACAACGAGATCCGGCCGAAGATCTGGGCCGCGATCGACCAGGGCCGGGTGCCCCCGATCCACGTCAACTGGGACACCAGCACCAACGCCACCATCTCCGCCCAGCGCGGCGTCACCGTGCCGCTGGACGACCTGCCCAACCTGGAGGGCCTGCTGCCGGTGGCGAAGCCGGCGGGCATGGAGGGGTGGCCCTTCGTCAACACCTATTCCTACGTCTACGTCTGCGCCTATCGCGACGAGGCGTTCCCGGACGGCCCTCCGACCAGCTGGAAGGTGCTGCTCGATCCGAAGTTCAAGGGCCGGATCGCGCTCTATGACGACGGCATCGGCTTCACGCCGATCAACGTCATCGTCGGCGGCGGCACGGCGGCGGACATCCCTGACAACATGGAGGCGGGATGGGAGTTCTACCGCCTGCTCAAGGCGCAGGAGCCGCTGCTGGGCGAGGATCCGGACTTCACCACCTGGTTCCAGCAGGGCGAGATCGATGTCGCCTGCACCATCAGCGTCAACGCGCGCGCGGCGAAGCAGAGCGGCATCGCGGTGAGCTGGACGGTGCCGGAGGAGGGCTGCAAGCTCGACACCGACGGGCTGTGGGTGCCGAAGAACCTGCCGGAGAACGAGGAGTACTGGGCGAAGCAGTTCGTCAATCACGCTCTCTCCCGCGATGCCCAGGAGAAGTGGTGCAGCCTGCTCGGCCTCCCGCCGGTGTACCCCGGCCTGGAGCCGCCGGAGGACCTGGTCGGCGACCCTGCCTATCCGACGACGCCGGAGGATTACGCCCGCCTGGTGCAGATCCCCAGCCCGGTGCTGGTCGAGCATCAGCAGGAGTGGTTCACGAAGTTCAACGAGATCATGCAGGGGTAGCTGCCATACTGCCCGTGCACTCCGGCGCTTCCCGCCTTGCCATGAGGGAAGGGGGTGCCGCCGCGCTCCCTTCCTGCCGCATGCAGACGCTGATGCCCCTTCCGCTTCCCCCGCCACGGGGGAGGCGGGGAGGAGGTCCGTTCGCATGAGCGTGCGCGAACGTGGTCATGCGGTCCCGGTCCGCTGGCGGCTGCTCGATGCCGTGGAGCGGG
>CALKHQ010000137.1 GCA_937988735.1 uncultured Alphaproteobacteria bacterium | reverse complement strand
ACCCGCGGGCCGTCCCGGCGGGTGCGGGCCTCCTGCGCCATCGCCACCAGCATGGGCCGCAGCGCGTCCGGGCCGGCCAGGGGCTGCGGATAGTCCAGCCGTAGCACGTGGTCGCCGTCGACGAGGTCGAGTCCCTCGGGGTCGAGCGACGCGATTCGCCAGTTGCCGGCCGGCGCGCCGGCAAGGACCGTGGCGTAGAGCGCGATGGCCTCCGCATGATCGCCGTTCATGTGCGCCGCCGCCGCCTCCTCGTGCCCGGCCAGGGCCGCAGCGACCGTGGGGTCGGCCAGCAGGTCGCCGGCGGCGAGGGCATGGGCCCTGCCGAAGCCGCCGTTCAGGCTCGCCCGCTCCGGCCGCAGGCGGAAGAAGGCGAAGTCCGGGAAATCGACATAGAGCGACGCTTTCGGATGGCGGGCGAGGAAACGGCGGCGGATGCGCGCGTGATCCGGCGTGTCGCGCTCGATCCGCACCGCATGGCCGATGACGGTGATGCGCGGGTGGGCGAGCGGATCTCCCCGGCCCGGCTCGCCGAACAGCAGCGACGCGCGGCCGTCCGCGGCCAGCGCCGCAGTGTGGGCGGACAGGGCGGAGACCAGCAGGGTGGGGCTGCCGTCGATGTCGGTGGCGGTGGCGACCCGGCTCGCCAGCGGATGGCCGGTGCCGGGCTCGAGGACGGCAAGAGCTGCGAAACGCGCGCCGCGCACCAGCCGGCGGGCGAGCGCCCTCGCGTCTGCATCCGTCGGCTGCAGCACCGGCGGCCGGTCGGCGCTCTTGTCCGACATTGCCTGCGTTCCGCGGCCGGGCCTGCGCGGCTCAGCGCGCCGCGAGGTCGGTGATGCCGCTGCCGGAAGCCGCGGCGATGGCCTCGACCACCGCCTCCTGGGTGAGCAGCTCCGGCAGCACGACGCCCTCGGGCGCGGCCGGGCCGTAAACGGCGTTGAACGGAATGCCGTACCGCCCGAAGCTTGCCAGATAGTCGGCAATCGCCGGGTCCGGGTTGGTCCAGTCGGCCAGCATGGGGACGACGTCCGAATCCGCGGTCAGCAGGGCGCGCACCTCGCCCCGCTCCAGCACGGCGGTCCGGTTGTAGATGCAGGTCAGGCACCAGTCGGCGGTCACGTCCACGAACACGGTCCGGCCCGAGGCGACCAGCTCCGGGATCGCAGCCGGGTCGAACGGCGCCCAGGCGATGGCCTCGGCGGAGAGGTCGTCGTGCGCCCGCGCCACCTGCGGCGCGCGCAGCGCCGCACCGACGGCGACGGCGGCCAGGCCGACGGCGGCGAAGCCGGCATAGCGGGCGATGCGGGCGGCGGGCAGCAGCCGGCGGACGGCGAACACCGCGCCGATCAGGGCGACGAGCATGGCGATGCCCGCCGCCGCCTCCCACCCGATCTGGCTTGCGAGCACGCTGACCAGCCACGCTGCGGTCGCCAGCAGCGCCACGCCCAGCAGCCGCGTCACCCACAGCATCCAGCGGCCCGGCCGCGGCAGCCGGGTGGCGACGCCCGGAAACAGCGCGATCGCCAGATAGGGCAGCGCCAGCCCCAGCCCCATGGCGAGGAAGATCGCCAGGATCTCGGCCGCCCCGCGGGAGAGCGCGAAGCCGAGCGCGGTGCCGACAAAGGGCGCGGTGCAGGGCGTCGCCAGCAGGGTGGCGAAGGCGCCGGTCAGGAAGTGGGCGCGGAGACTCCGCGCCGGCCCGGGCCCGCCCGCCGTTGCGGCGACGTCGGCGACTGCCCCGGGCAGCCGGATCTCGAACAGCCCGAACAGGCTGAAGGCGAACAGGCCGACGATGACCAGCATCGCGGCAAGGAACACCGGCTGCTGGAACTGCATGCCCCAGCCGACCGCGACTCCGGCGCTGCGCAGCAGGATCGCGGCTGCGGCGAGCACGAGGAACGACGTCAGGATGCCGGCCGCGGAGGCGAGGAAGCTGCGGCGCACGGCGCCGCGCGGGCCACCGCCGTGGCCCATCACCGACAGCACCTTCAGTGACAGCACCGGCAGCACGCAGGGCATCAGGTTGAGGATGAGGCCGCCGAGGACGGCGATGCCGAGCACGGCAAGGAGCCCTTCGCCGCCGGCAGCGGCAGCGTTGCCTGCCGGCGCGGCCGGGCGCGGGCCCGCGGATGCCCCCGCCGGGGGCGTCCAGGCGGCCGGAACCAGCGTCTGCTCCATCGCCCGCTGGTCGGCGACGACGGTCAGCGTGACCGGCTCGTCGGCGAGCTGGCGCACGTCGGCGGTGATCGTTGACACCGGCACGGTGATCGCGGCGCCGAGGCCGTCGGCGGCAAGCTCCACCTGCGGCGATCCGAACTGCCAGGCCGGGCCTGCCTCGGGGAACAGGTCCGCGGACGCCACCGGCGCCGTCGCGGCGAGCTCGAGGAGAAGCTGGCCCTCCCGGCCCTCGCCCTGTATCGCGATGCCGGTGATGGCAAGCCCCGCCTGCTCGGGCGGCACCGGCACCAGCGCGCGGAAACGGTCGATGTCGTGGGTGAAACCGGTCGGCGCGCCCTCGCCGGGCCGGATGTTGAGGGTAACGGTGGCCTGGTCGGGGACGCAGATCTCCTCGCCGCAGATCAGGAAGCTGACATCAGCCACCAGCGCCATCGGCGCCGACGGGTGGCGAGCCTCGACGGTGACCGGGAAGATCACCCGTTCGGAGTAGGCGAGCGTCTCGATCCCCAGCAGTTCGTAGCGGGTCGGCCGCGGCCAGCTCATCTCGGCTGCGGCCAGGTTGCGTGATCCCTCCCAGCTTACCTCCGGCGGCAGGCCGGCCACCCCCGGCGAGCGCCAGTAGATGTGCCAGCCTGGTTCGAGGTCGAACTCCAGGCCCACGGCCGCGCGCCCGTCGGCGCCGAAGCCTTCGGAGGCCGGCAGCAGGCGCAGTGTGGCGTGCAGGGTCTGGACCGGCTCCTGCGCGGCCGCGGCGCTGGCGACGGCGAGCGCGGCAGCCGCGGCGAGGCCGGCAATGGCGCGTCCGGTCACCTCCGCTCCGCGTGCTGTGGACGGCGTCTGTGTCGCAATGTCACAAATTAGCCTTTCCGACTGTGCTGCCGCCGACACTATAGTGAAGCAATCGCCGGCCCGCCGTCACAAGGCCGTGCGGCAGCGGTGGACCGGCACGCCGCGCGCGATAGATGTCGTGCAAGACAGCTTTCCGGCGACGGTAGTAGACCGGGGAGCGTGCGGCGCCAACTGCGACCATGGTCGCAGCCTGACACGGGATTGGGGCCTGAATGCGACAGACCCCTTCGGATGGGCGGAAGCGAACCGACATGGCTTCGGGAAACCGCGGAAGCAGAATCGACCTCTCGGCCAGCGAGACGATGGCAGGGCAGTTGCTGATTGCCATGCCGCAGATGCTGGACGAGCGCTTCGAGCGCAGCGTCATCTACATGTGCGTCCACAACGGCAAGGGCGCCATGGGGCTGGTTGTCAACAAGCTGCTGGAAAGCCTCACCTTCGCCGACATGCTGGCCCAGCTCCGGATCGAGCCGGGCCCGTGGGCGGAGAACATGCCGGTGCATTTCGGCGGCCCGGTCGAGACCGGCCGCGGCTTCGTGCTCCACACCGACGACTATGAGCACGAGGGGACGCTGCGCGTGCACGACGGCCTTTCCCTCACCTCGACGGTGGACGTGCTGAAGGCGATCAGCGAGGGCACCGGCCCGCGGCGTGCGCTGCTCGCCCTCGGCTATGCCGGCTGGGGGCCGGGGCAGCTCGAGAGCGAGATCCAGGCCAATGGCTGGCTGCACGTGCCGGCGGACGAATCGATCCTGTTCAACGAGAACGTCGAGGAGAAGTGGGCGCTGGCGATCGCCAAGCTCGGGATCGAGCCGCTGACCTTCTCGGGCGAGGCTGGCCGGGCGTAGTCGGCCATCCCGCCACGTCCTTTCGCGTCATCGCCAGGCTCGTCCCGGAGGCCTTCTTTCGTGTGCCCGAACGGAACGGCGCGCCCGGCACCGGCCGGGCATGACGCGTCCTTCCGGAAAGGGCAGGCTACTGCGCCGCGGTGGCCGGCGAGGGCCGGGCCGGATCCCGCGGCGCCTCCGCCCGTGCGGCGATGCGGAGCCGCCAGCTGTCGAGCACGAGCCCGAACAGCAGGTGGTCGTGCCAGACCCCGTTGATCCGCAGATAGCCGTCGGCGCGGCCTTCCTCCACGAAGCCGCATTTCGCGAGCAGCCGCTGGCTCGGCACGTTCGTCGGCAGACACGCGGCCTCCAGTCGGTGGAGCCGGAGCTGCTGCGCGGCATAGCCGATCACGGCCATCAACGCCTCGGTCATGTAGCCCTGGCGGGCGTAGGGCTGGCCGATCCAGTAGCCGAGCGTTCCCGTCTGCGCGACGCCGCGGCGGATGTTGCTGAGCGTGATGCCGCCGAGCAGCGCCTTGTCGCTCCGCCGGATCAGCACCAGGCTGTAGCCCAGATCCTGGCGGATCTCGTAGTTGTTGCGCCGGACGCGGCTGCGGAACGCGCTGCGCGAGAGCGCATTGCGCGGCCAGGTCGGCTCCCACGGCGTCAGGAAATCGCGGCTCTGCCGCCGGAGCTCCGACCACGCGGCATAGTCGGTCATGCGCAGCGGCCGCAGGATCAGGTTCTCTGACTCGATCCGGATCTTCGGTGTCCGGTTGAACGCCAGTTCGATCAGATCGAGGGGACTCATCCGGCCGACCGTTCCGTCCGCCCCCGCACCGGCCCTACGCGGCCCGGCGGGCGAAGCGGGCGCCCTGCTCCTCGGCGCCGCGCGGCCCGATCACTGCGACCGACGGGTTCGCCCTGTCGACGGCGGCGGCAACCGCGAGCACGGCCTCGCGATCGACCGCGTCGATCCGCGCCACCACCTCGGAAATCGGCAGCGGCCGACCGAACACCAGCATCTGCTGCGCGAGCTGCTCGCAGCGCGCCGACGTGCTTTCCAGCGACATCAGGATGCTCGACTTGAGCTGGGCCCGGGCGCGGGCGATCTCGCTCTCCTCCAGCGTCGCCGGCAGGCCCGCCAGCTCGGCGCCGATGACGTCGAAGCATTCGTCCACGTCGTCCGGGCTGGTGCCGGCGTAGACGGCGAACAGGCCCGTGTCGGTGAAGGACTGGGTGAAGGCGTAGATCGAATAGACCAGCCCCCGCTTCTCCCGCACTTCCTGGAACAGCCGCGAGGACATGCCGCCGCCGAGCAGGGTGGCATAGACCGACAGCGCGTAGATGCCGGGATCGGCGAAGGATGCGCCGGGCCAGGCGATCACCAGGTGGGTCTGCTCCAGGTCCCGCGCCTCGCCGTAGACGCCGCCGACATAGGTCGCCGGCGTCCAGCCCGGTCGCCCGTCGTCGGGCGCGGGCTGCGGACAGCGCTCGGCGACCCGGCGCGCCACCTCGTCCACGATCCGCGCGTGCTCGATGTTGCCCGCGGCGGCGAACACCATCCGCGACGGCCGGTACCAGCGGTCGCGGAAGGCGGCGAGGTCGCTGCGCGGGATGGAGGACACCGTCTCCGGCGTCCCCAGTACCGGCCGGCCCAGCCCCTGGCGCGGGAAGGCCACCGCCTGCAGGTGATCGAAGATGATGTCGTCGGGCGTGTCGTTGGCCTGCCCGATCTCCTGCAGGATCACGGTCCGCTCGCGCTCCAGCTCCTCGGGCTCCAGAGCGGCGGCGAAGGCGAGGTCGGTGGTCAGGTCCACCGCCAGCGCCACGTCGTCCTTCAGCACCTTGGCGTAGTAGCCGGTCTGCTCGCGGCCGGTATAGGCGTTGAGGTGGCCCCCGACGTCCTCGATCTCGGCTGCGATGGCCTGGGCCGACCGGCCGGCCGTACCCTTGAACACCATGTGCTCCAGCATGTGGGCGATGCCCGACGAGGCCTCGTCCTCGACGCGCGAGCCGGCGTCGATCCAAAGGCCCAGCGAGGCGGTCTCCACCGCCGGGTTGCGTTCGGTGACGATGCGCAGTCCGTTGTCGAGCGTCGTGACCTCGGCGCTCATGCCGCACCTGCCATGGCCAGGGCGGCGCGCACGTGCTGCTGGACGGCGGCGAGGTCGTTGGGCAGCACGGCAAGGCGCTCCGGCCTGTCGTAGAGATCCGCCAGATGGGCGGGCAGCGCCGGCCGCACGCCCGTCGCCCGCTCCACCGCGTCGGGGAACTTGGCGGGATGGGCGGTCCCCGCGACGATGATCGGGCCGTCGGTGCGGCCGCGCCAGGCACGCGCGGCGGCGAGGCCGACCGCGCTGTGGGGATCGATCAGGATGCCGGTGCGCCGGTACAGCGACCGCATCTCCGCCAGCGTCTCGTCGTCGTCGAAGCGGGCGCCGACGAACAGGCCGCGGATGCGGTCGAAGGCGGCGTCCGGCATGACGAAGGCGCCCGTGCTGCGGAAGCTCCGCATCATCGCCGCCACTTCGGCGCCGTTGCGGTCCAGCGCGTCGAACATCAGCCGCTCGAAGTTGCTGGAAACCTGGATGTCCATGCTGGGCGAAAGGGTAGGGCAGACTTCCGCAATCTCCATCCGCCCGGTGGCGAGGAAGCGGGTGAGGATGTCGTTGGCGTTGGAGCCGACGATCAGCCGCCCGACGGGCAGCCCCATCTGCGCCGCGGCATAGGCGGCGAGGACGTTGCCGAAGTTGCCGGTGGGAACGGCGAAGGAGACGGGGCGGCCGGCGCTGCCGAGCGCGACGCCCGCGCGCACGTAATAGACGATCTGGGCCGCGACCCGCGCCCAGTTGATCGAGTTCACCGCCGACAGCCGCAGCTCGGTCCGGAAGCGGTCGTCGGCGAACATCGCCTTCACCAGGTCCTGGCAGTCGTCGAAGCTGCCCTCGACGGCGATGTTGTGGACGTTGGGCGCGTCCACGGTGGTCATCTGCCGGCGCTGCACCTCCGAGGTGCGGCCGTGGGGATGCAGGATGAAGATGTCGATCGCCTTGCGGTCGCGGCAGGCCTCGATCGCTGCCGACCCGGTGTCGCCGGAGGTGGCGCCGATGATGGTGACCCGCTCGCCGCGCGCGGTCAGCACCGCGTCGAACATGCGGCCGAGGAGCTGCAGCGCCACGTCCTTGAACGCCAGCGTCGGCCCGTGGAACAGCTCCATCAGCCACAGGCCGTCGTCGATCTCGCGCAGCGGCGCCACCGCCGGATGGCTGAAGCCGGCATAGGCCTGGGCCAGCAGCCTGGGCAGCGCGGCGGCGGTGGTGCCGTCGCCGACGAACGGGCGCAGCACGGCCTCGGCGAGCGCGGTGTAGGGGAGCCCGCGCAGGCGGTCGGTCTCCAGCCGCGGCCAGCTCTCGGGCACGTACAGGCCCCCGTCGCTGGCGAGCCCGGCCAGCAACGCATCATCGAAGCTGAGCGGCGCCGCGGTGCCGCGCGTGCTCACATAGCGCAAGAAGTATATCCCTCCGGTTGAACCTGGTCGGGCGCAGATGCCACCGGCTGCGCCGTCCGGCAAGCTAAGCGGGCGTTCCGGGCCGACGCAACAATTGTCGCACCGATGGCCCTCCCGCCTCAAGACGCGTTCAGGGCCGGCTCCCGTCGCTGCCCAGGCGCACCACCCACCCGGAGCCGGTGGTCCGGCCGTAGGGGAAATAGGCGCCGACCGCGACGATGGTGCCGTCCGTCGTCTCGGCGACGCCCCAGACGAAGCCGCCCGGCAGCTCCTCCAGCCGCTGGCTCCAGCGTACGCTGCCGTCGGAGCCGATGCGGGCGATGATCGGGACCGCACCGGTGCCGGCTGCCCCGGCCACGATCACGTCGCCGTCGCGCGTGGCGCCCATCGTCGTCAGTTCCAGCTCGTCGGCGAAGGTGAGCGGGATCTGGCTGACGATGTGGCCGGCAAGCGAGCGGCGCACCAGGGTGTGGGTCAGCGGGCGGCCGAATTCGTCGTAGCTGCTCTGCAGATAGGCGATGTCGCCGCCGGGCGACTCCGCGACCCAGTTGCCGTAGATCTGGGCCGCGTCCTCCAGCAGTTCGGCCATCCCGCCGGTCAGCCACTGCCGCCACAGCACGCGCCCGGTGCGGTCGAAGCGTGCGAGCCAGCCGTAGCCGTCGGCGCCTTCGGGCCGGGTGGCGGTGCCGATGGCGACCAGGCTGCCGTCGCGCAGCACGGTCGATGCGTAGGCCGAGAGGGTGTAGCCGCGGTCGCGCGCGCCCTCGGTCGCGACCCAGACCGCGCTCAGGTCGGGCCGCAGCCGCGCCGCCATCGCCCCGCTCACCTGCGGTCCAAGCCGCGCCGAGCCGGTGACGGCGAGGTCGCGGTCGGGGTAGAGCTCGACATGGACGATGTCGCCGCCGGCAAGCCCCAGGTCGGTCAGCAGCACCTGGTTCAGCACCTGCCCGTCCCGGGACAGGATGGCGACCGCACCGTCCGGCCGCGCGCTGAACGGATCCAGCGCCACGGCCACCGCGACGCTGCCGTCGGCGAGAGGCGCGGGCCACCAGAACTGGGTCACCCGGTGGCCGGGAAGCGCGGTCTCGTGCTCGATCTGGAGGCCGCCGTCGCGGGCGATGGCGGCGAGATAGCCCACGCCGGCGGGCTGTTCCCGGTCCTCGCTGAAGCCGGTGATCCACAGCACGCCGTCGGCATCCTCGGCGACGCCGGTGATCTCCATGTGCCGGTTGGGCCGCTGGAAGGTCATCAGCATGGGCGCGGCGGCGCCGGAGTGGGCAGCAACTCCCAGCTCGCGCGGCTGTTCGGCCAGCGCCGGCGCGGCGGCCAGCGTCGCGGCGAGAACGGCGGCCGCCAGACTGGTCCGGCGGCTGCCGCTCGGGCCGGACGCGGTCACTGTTGCCGCCCGCCCCATGTCCGCCTCAACACGCGACGTAGCGCCGGCGGAGGTGCGCCAGGAACACGTCCGGATCCAGGGGGCGGCCGGTGGCGCGGGTCAGAACCTCGTCGGTGGTGTACCGGCTGCCGTGGCTGTGGACGTGGGTGCGCAGCCAGTCCATCAGCGGATGGAAGTCGCCGCGCGCGATCGCGCCGGGAATGTCGGGCTCCGCCCGCACCGCGGCGTCGTAGAGCTGCGCGGCCGCCATCGCGCCCAGGCTGTACGTCGGGAAGTAGCCGAAGGACCCGAGCGGCCAGTGGATGTCCTGCAGGCAGCCGCGGCGGTCGTCCGGCGGCGTGATCCCCAGTAGCCGCTGCATGCCCTCGTTCCACGCGCCGGGCAGGTCGGCCAGCGGCAGGTCGCCCGACAGCAGCGCCTGCTCCAGCCGGTAGCGCAGGATGACATGCGCCGGATAGGTGATCTCGTCGGCGTCCACGCGGATGAAGCCGGGCTCGACGCGGGTGTAGAGGCGGAGCAGGTTCTCGGGCGCCCATGCCGGGCCGTCGCCGCCGAAGGCCGCCCGCATCCGGTCGGCGGCGAAGGCAAGGAACTCGGGCGACCGGCAGGCCTGCATCTCGATCAGCAGCGACTGGCTCTCGTGCAGCGCCATGCTGTGGGCGCGGCCGACCGGCTGGCTGCGCCATACCGCCGGCAGCCCGCGCTCGTACATCGCGTGTCCGGTCTCGTGCAGCACGCCCATCAGGCTGCTGGTGAAGTCGTTCTCGTCGTAGCGGGTGGTGATGCGGACGTCGTCCGGCACGCCGCCGCAGAACGGATGAAGGCTCACGTCGAGCCGGCCGTGGTGGAAGTCGAAGCCGACGGCCCGCATCAGCTC
>CALKHQ010000136.1 GCA_937988735.1 uncultured Alphaproteobacteria bacterium | reverse complement strand
GAGCAGGGTCTCCGCCTCCCGGTCCGTGAGCACGGCCGTGGGCTCGTCGAGGATCAGGATACGGACGCCCAGCATCACCGTGCGCACGATCTCGACGCGCTGCCGCTCCGCGACGGACAGGTCACGGACGCGGGCGCCGGCGGCGACCGGCAGCCCGACCTTCTCCGCCGTCTCCGTCAGCGCCCGGCGCAGCGTCGCCTGGCCGCGGTAGCGCCGGCCGCAGGTGAGCGCCACGTTCTCCAGCACGGTGAACTCGGGCACCAGCTTGAAGTGCTGGTGGACCATGCCGACGCCGAGCGCCGTCGCTTCCGCAGGGCCGGCGAGACTGCGCTGGCTGCCGTCGATGACCAGGTCCCCGCTGTCGGGCGCGTAGAGCCCGCAGGCGATCGTCATCAGCGTGGACTTGCCGGCACCGTTTTCGCCGAGCAGGGCGTGCACCTCTCCCCAGCGCGCGGCGAAATCGGCGCGGTCGAGGGCGACCCTCCCGTCGAACGCCTTCGAGATCGCCGCGAGCTCGAGCGCGTTCGTCACGGTTATTCCGGCAGCGCGCCGGTGACGCCGGCAACGAGGAAGTTCATGCTCCAGAGGGCGCCGTCGTCCATGACGGCGCCGTCCTCCACCACCACCGCGCCGGTGTTGTCGCTGATCGGTCCGGTGAAGGGGTGGAAGGCGCCGCTGGCGATGGCCTCCTTCGTCTCCAGGATGCGTGCCTGGATGTCGGGGGGGATGGCGTCGCTCATCTCCGAGATGTCCACGACGCCGGTGTCGAGGCCGGTGAAGCTGAACCCGCCCTCGTAGGTCCCGGCCATCGCCGCCTCGATTGCCGGCACGACATAGTCGCCCCAGTCCCAGGTGGCGGCCATGAGGTGCGCGTTGGGCGCGGAGCCGGACATGTCGGCGTTGTAGCCGATCGAATGGATTCCGGCCTTCTCCGCCGCGATCTGCGGCCCCGGCGTGTCCTGGTGCTGGGCGATGACGTCCACGCCCTGCTCGATCAGCGCCTGCGCCGTCTGCTCCTCCAGCACCGGGTCGTACCAGGTGTTGGTGAAGCTGACGATGACCTCGACGTCCGGGTTCACTGCCTGGGCGCCGAGGGCGAACGCGTTCACGTTCCACAGCACCAGCCCCAGCGGATAGGCGGCGACGAAACCGAGCTTGCCGGTCCCGGTTACCGCCCCGGCCGCCATGCCGGCGAGGTACATGCTCTCGTAGGAGCGGCCGTAGTAGGAGGTGAGGTTGGGAGCCGAGGTGGTGCCGGCGGCGTTCATGAACACCACGCCGGGATATTCCTCCGCCGCCAGCTTGAACGCGTCCGAATAGCCGTAGGCGGTGCCGACGATGACGTTGTAGCCGCGGGCGACATAGCGGTCGATCACGCCGCGGACGTCGGTGGTGACCTCTGGGATGCTTTCGGTGAAGGCGGTCTCGATGCCGAGCCGCTCCTCCACCGCCAGCCGCGACTGGTCGTGCATGTAGGTCCAGCCGAGGTCGCCCACCGGCGCGATGTAGATGAAGGCGACCTTCGGGTCGCCGTCGATCCCCATCGCCATCGCGCCGGTGGCGGCCCCGAGGGCGCAGAGGGCGGCTCCCGCCGCCAGGGTCAGCTTTCTCATTGGTCTCCCCCTCCCGCAGTTGAGTCGTGGTCGTGCGTGGCCGGTCAGACGCCGGCGGGCAGCATGTGATTGACGCGGAACACGTTCTGCTCGGGATCGAGCAGGACCGACTGGTACCAGTTGTAGTAGGTGCGGTACGGCGCCTTGATCAGCGCGGCGCCGAGGCTGACGGCCCGCTCGGTCACCCGCTCGACCGCGGCCATGTCCTCGACGTCGATGTTCAGCAGGAACTTCACGCCGCGGGCGTTGCGGTAGGCGTCGAGCTTGAGCAGATCGTAGGCGTCGTGGGCGTTGAAGCCGATGCAGCAGCTCCCCGCGTCGATGCCGCGGAAGATCGGGGAGCGGATCGCCTCGATCTCCGGGAAGCCGAACACGTCCATGTAGAACTGCGACAGCGCCACGATGTCCGCGGCGAAGACGTTCACGTAGGACAGCCGGGCCATCTCACGCGCCCGCGCCGAAGGTCGTCTGCCGGATGAACTTGTTGTAGAGGTGCTCGCCCGAGGTGATGGGACGGTATTTCGGCGGGTTGTCCGGCCCGCAGCAGCTCGGCAGCACCTCGACCACCGCGTCGTAGTTCGGCTGGTGGAAGAACACGAGCGACTGCCGCCGGCTGCCCAGCGCCTTGTCGCGCGGCGGGTTCACCACCCGGTGCATCGTCGAGACCCACCGGTCGTTGGTCCATTCCGCCATCAGGTCGCCGATGTTGACGACCAAGGCGCCGTCCACCACCGGAACGTCCACCCATTCGCCGGCCTTGTTGCGCACCTGCAGCCCGCCGGGCGACGCCTCCTGGCGCACGATGGTCAGGCTGCCGTAGTCGGAATGGGGGCCGACGCGGAGCTGGCCCGGCTCGGGCGGGTCCGGCTGGTCCGGGTAGTTGATCACCCGGAACATGCTGATGTGGCGGTCGATCGTCGGCGCAAAGAAGTCCTCCGGCAGGTCGAGCCCGATCGCGAACATCGTCATCAGGTCGGCCGAGAGCTGTTCCATCGCGCGGAAATACCGCTCCCACAGCGGGCGCAGCTCCGGCAGCGCCTCGGGCCAGCAGTTGGGCGCGAAGTGCGGCCCGGCGGCCTCGCAGTGGTAGTAGGGGTCGTCGTCGGGCACGTCGAACGGCCCGATGCTGAGCGATTCCTTGAGGTCGCCGGGCGTGGGCTCGCCGAGGCTGTAGGACACGCCCTCGTCGCAGATCGGGCTGTAGCCGCGGACCTGGTCCACGGCCGGCCGCTTCACCTTCATCTTCTCCTCGAGCGGCAGGTCGAAGAACGCCCTGGAAATGTCATAGGTGTCCTGGATCAGGCGTTCCGGAACCTGGTGCCCGACGATCTGCAGGAAGCCGATGTCGGTGCACGCACGGTCGATCTCCTTTCCGACCCGGCGGCGGCCTTCGGGACCGCCGGTGTAGAAGGGCGAGATGTCGATGATGGGAACGGACTGCAGCGTCATGGTCTCCCCCGAAAACCCACGCGGGGAGCGGTGAGCAAGATGCGGGCCAGCCGGGGCAGGTGCGCCACGCGCGCCCGCGGGGCAGGGGCACGGCCGCGCGGCGGCCGGGCTCGGCCAGCGCTGGTGCACCATTTGCGGGCAGCGCGGTCGCGCCTGTTGACGCGGATCGAGGCGGCGGCCAAACCCTTGGCCAAGGCAGAGGCAGGAGAGTCAGCGCCATGCAGAACGGTTCGATCCTGATCGGCGGCGCCGCCACGCCGCAGCTCCTTCAGCTGCGCTACGCCAACCGGCACGGGCTGATCACCGGTGCGACCGGCACCGGCAAGACCGTCACGCTGCAGGTGCTGGCGCAGGGCTTCTCCGACGCGGGCGTTCCGGTGTTCGCGCCCGACATGAAGGGCGATCTCGCCGGGCTGTCGCAGCCGGGCGAGCCGAAGGACGTCCTCCTCGAACGCGCGCGGAAGATCGGTCTCGAGCCCTACGAGATGGCCGGCGCGCCGGTCACCCCGTGGGACCTGTTCGGCGAGCAGGGCCTGCCGATCCGCACCACGATCAGCGAGGTCGGGCCGCTCCTGCTCGGCCGGCTGCTGGAGCTGAACGACGTCCAGTCGGGCGTGCTCGACATCGCCTTCCGTGTGGCGGACGACGAGGGGCTGCTGCTCCTGGACCTGAAGGACATGCGCGCCGTCCTCGCCTTCCTCGCGGAGAATGCGCAGGCGGTGTCGGCACAGTACGGCAACGTCAGCCCCGCCAGTGTCGGCGCCATCCAGCGGGCGCTGCTGAGCCTGGAGACGCAGGGCGGTGACCGCTTCTTCGGCGAGCCCGCGCTGGACCTTGCCGATTTCATGCGCACCGATGCGGCCGGGCGCGGGATGATCAACATCCTCGCCGCCGATCGGCTGATGACCCACCCGAAGCTCTACGCCACCTTCCTGCTCTGGCTGCTGTCGGAGCTGTTCGAGCAGCTTCCCGAGGTCGGCGACCCGGAGAAGCCGAAGCTGGTGTTCTTCTTCGACGAGGCGCATCTGCTGTTCGAGGACGCGCCGAAGGCGCTGGTGGACAAGATCGAGACCCTGTGCCGCCTGATCCGCTCCAAGGGCGTCGGCGTCTGGTTCGTGACCCAGAGCCCGCTCGACATCCCCGACGACGTGCTCGGCCAGCTTGGCGGCCGCATCCAGCACGCGCTGCGCGCGTTCACGCCGAAGGACCGGAAGGCGGTACAGGCGGTGGGCGAGACCTTCCGGCAGAACCCCGCCTTCGACGCCGCAGCGGTGATCCCGGAACTCGGCATCGGCGAGGCGCTGGTCTCGACCCTCGGCGACAAGGGCGTGCCGTCGATGGTGGAACGCACGCTGATCCGGCCGCCGTCCTCGCGCATGGGGCCGATCACCGCGGAGGAGCGGCGCGGCCTGATCGCCGGCAGCGGGCTCATGGCCAAGTACGCCAACCCGATCGACCGCGAGTCGGCGCACGAGCTCCTGACCGCCCGCAGATCCGGTGCCGGTGCCGCTACCGGGGGGCAGCGCCCGCGGGCCGACAACGGGGGCTGGGGCGGGGGACCCATCCGCCGTTCCGGCGACGACGGCTGGAGCCGCCCGCAGGAGCGTGCGCCCTCGTCGTCCGGCCGAAGGACGAGCACGTCGTCCCGCCAGGGTATCGGCGAGGCCTTCGCCAAGTCCGTTGTCCGCAGCGCCGGCAGCCATATCGGCCGCCAGCTCGTCCGCGGCCTGCTTGGCTCGCTGTTCGGCCGCTGAGCCGGACCGTCCTTCACGTCACAGGGAGAATGAAGTGATCCGTCAGTCGGGCCGCGCTGCGGCCGTTGCCGCCCTTGCGCTGCTTGCCGCCGCCTGCCAGCGCGTGCCCGGGGCCGGGCCGTCGGTAACGGTTTCCGGCGCGCCTGCGCCCAACCCGGCCCTGGTCGCCGCGCTCGAAGGGCGCAGCATCCTCCTCGATGAGGCGGGGGAGAACCGCTCCTGCGCCTGGCTTGATCCCGCCTTCCGCGACTACAACTTCGTCGAGAACTGGGAGGACATCGAGCAGGTGCTGGCGTGGCGGGTCGAGGGGGACGACCTGCTGTGCACCTACGACGGGGCGGTCATGGCCTGCTACCGCATCTCCTCGGTCGCGCCGGACCGGGTGTTCATGACCCCGGACGGGGCGGACGAGGCGCGCGCCTACGCGCTTGCCGAGGGCAACCAGTGCGGCTGAGATCCCGGGACTAGGCCGGGTCGAGCAGCCGCGGCCCGGGGCCTTCCTCCGCCAGCCGGTCGAAGGGATTGCGCAGCGGGCAGCGCTCGATCGAGAGACAGCCGCAGCCGATGCAGTCGTCGAGCTGGTCGCGCAGCCGGGTCAGCCGCGCGATGCGGCTGTCGAGCTCTTCCCGCCACGCCGCAGAGAGCCGCGCCCAGTCGGCGGCATTGGGGGTGCGCTCGTCGGGGAGGGTGGCCAGCGCCGCGCGGATCCGCGCCAGCGGGATGCCGGCGCGTTGCGCGACCTTGATCACCGCGACCCGTCGCAGCACGTCGCGGGTGTAGCGGCGCTGGTTGCCGGCGCTGCGCCGGCTGCGGATCAGCCCCTTGGCCTCGTAGAAGTGCAGCGTCGAGACAGCGACGCCCGCCCGCTCGGCAACCTCCCCGACGCTCAGTTCCCGGAACCGCTCCTCCGGCGTCCGCAGCATCGCCGCATCTCCGTCTTGACCTCAACCATTGTTGAGAAAGTACATGCCCGGGGCCAGCAGACAACGGTCAGGAGAGGCCCGATGAGCGACTCCCTTCGGTTGATCACGATCTACGGCAGCGTCCGGCCCGGGCGGCTCTGCGACAGGGTGGCGGCCTGGGTCGCAGAACGGGTCGCGCGATGGCCGGAGTTCGACGTGGACGCGGTCGATCCGCGCGCGATCGGTCCCGTCGAGAACGGCGATGAGGTCGATCGGGCGGTTGCGCTGGAGGAGCGGTTCGCCGCCGCGGACGCATTCCTCGTCATCACGCCCGAGTACAACCACGGCTATCCCGCGCCGCTGAAGCGGCTGATCGACATGGTGGGCGTGCCGTGGCAGGCGAAACCCGTCGGCTTCGTCTCCTATGGCGGGATTTCCGGCGGCCTGCGGGCAGTGGAGCAGCTCCGCCAGGTGTTCGCCGAGCTGCACGCCGTCACCATCCGCGACACGGTCAGCTTCCCCGGCGCCCACCGTCAGTTCGGCCCCGGTGGGGGGCTGCTGGATCCGGCATGGTCGGAACGGGCAATGGATGTCCTGCTCGCCCGGCTCCGGTGGTGGGCGCTGGCATTGCGGGACGCGCGGGCGCTGCGGCCCTACACGCTGGCAGCCTGAGCCGGAGCCGCTGCCGTTAGCGAAGCCTCAACCATGATGCGCCATTGCTCGGCGCATGCGCATCACCTTCGCCGACTTCATCGACATCGATTATGTTGCCGACACGCCGGAGAACGCGCCGCTCGGCGGCTCGCAGTCTGCGCTGTGCTACCTGGCCCGCGCTCTCGCCGCGGCCGGCCACGTCGTGCGGATGGCGACGGCGACCCGCCGTCCGGGCATCCACGCCGGGGTCGAGTGCGCGTCGATCGAGGACGGGCTTGCCGAGGCGCTTGCCGGATCGGACGTCATCGTCGGCCTGAACAATGCCGAGCGGGCGCCGGTGCTGCGCGCGGCTGCGCCTGACGGTGCCCGGCTGGTGCTGTGGACAGGGCACGACATCGACCAGCCCGGCGTCACGACGCTGGCCGACCCGGATCGCCGCGAGCAGTGGGACGCCTTCGCCCTGGTCAGCGACTGGCAGGCCGGTCGCTTCGTCGAGTCCTTCGGCCTGCCGCAGGACCGGATCGGCATCCTGCGCAACGCGATCGCGCCGGCGTTCGAGGGACTGGACGTCAACGGCAAGGCCTGGGTCGAGCCGGTTGCGCTCGCCTACACCAGCACGCCCTTCCGCGGACTGCACGTGCTGCTGCACGCAATGCCGGCGATCCGCGCGGCCGAGCCGACAGTGACCCTCAAGGTCTACTCCAGCATGTCGCTGTACCACACCGCCGACGATCCGTTCGGCCAGCTCTACGACTGGGCGCGGCGCGAGCCGGGGGTGACGTACAGCCCGGCCATCCCGCAGGCGGCGCTGCCGGCGGCGCTCAGCGACGTCGCCTTTCTGGCCTATCCCAATACCTTCGATGAGACCTCCTGCATTGCGGTGATGGAGGCGATGGCGGCCGGATGCCGCGTCGTCACCACCCGCCGCGGGGCGCTTCCGGAGACTACCGCCGGCCATGCCCGGCTCGTCGAGCCGGATCCGGACCCACGGGCGCTGTCCGTGCGGTTCGCGGCGGCGATGGCGGAGGAACTGCGCCAGCGACGCGCCGATCCAGCCGCCTTCGCCGCCCCCGCCGGGGCGCAGGTCGCCCACGTCAACCGGACGATGACCTGGGCTGCCCGCGCGGCCGACTGGATCCGATGGCTGAGCACGCTGTAGCCGCCGACTGGCGCCAGCCGATCCAGGCGCTGATCGCCGCCGGCGACTATGACGGCGCCGTCGCGCGCTGCCGCGCGCTGAAGGCAGCGGGCGGCCCCAGGCTCGAGCTCGACTACTTCGAGGGCCTCGCCTGCATCGGCGCCGGCCGTTCGGCGGCAGCCGTGGTCGCGCTGGCGTCGGTACTGAGGGCGCAGCCGGACCACCTCGGCGCCCTGTGCGCCCTCGGCACCGCCCTTCACGGCGCCGGCCGTCTCGAGGACGCGGAGTCCTACCTCCTGCTCGCCACCCGGCTGCATCCCGATGCGCCCCGCGCTTGGGTCGCCCTCGGCGGGCTCTACCTCACCCTCGGCCGGAACGACGAGGCTGTGGCCGCCTTTTCCGCCGCGCTCGCGAACGCGCCCGACGACGCGTCGGCGCTCGCGGGGCTCGGCACCGCATGTCAGCGGCAGCTCCGCTATGCCGAGGCGGAGGCCGCCTTCCGCCGGGCGCTCGCGATCGACCCGGACAACGCGATGATCCGCGGCAACCTCGGCGCGCTGCTCAGCGATACCCTCCGCCAGGAGGAGGCGCAGACGATGCTGGCGGCGGCGGTGTCGCTCAAGCCGGACGATCCCGTCCTGATCAGCAACCGGCTGTTCGCCTCGCTCTACGACCCGGCGGCGAGCGACGACGCCGTGGTTGCGCTGCATCGCGCCCTGGGGGCGACGATGCCGGCAGCGGCGCGCCCGGTCTCGCTTGCCGGACGCCCGCGTGATCCCGACCGGGTGCTGACCGTCGGCTACCTGTCGCCGGACTTTCGCCGCCACCCTGTGGGCTTCTTCCTGCACGATGTGCTGCCGGCTCACGACCGGACGCAGGTGCGGGTGGTGGCCTTTCACGACACCCACCGCCGCGACTGGATGACGGAGCGGCTGGAGGGGGCGGCCGACGTCTGGCGGCCGGTCGCAGACCTGCAGACGCCGGCGCTGGCCGAGGCGGTGGCGGCCGAGGGCGTGGACGTGCTGGTCGATCTCGCCGGCCATACCCAGGGCAACCGGCTGCCGCTGTTCGCGAGCCGCGTGGCGCCGGTGCAGGTGAGCTGGGCCGGTTATCCCGGCACCACCGGCGTCCCGGCGATGGATGCGGTGCTGGTGGACCGCTACCTGGCCGACGCCGCCCTGTCCGGCGACTACACCGAGGAGCTGGCGGGCGAGCTTCCGGTCTATGCCTGCTATGCGCCGCCCGACTATGCGCCGCCGGTGCGTCCGCGCCCTGCGGGGGTGCCGCTCACCTTCGGCTGCTTTGCCAATGCGGCGAAGATCAACCGGGTGACGGCGGCGCTGTGGGGCAGGGTGATGGCGGCGGTGCCGGGGTCGCGGCTCTTGGTGAAGACCCACGCCTGCGCCGACGCCGACACCCGCGACCGCCTCGCCGCCCTTCTCGCCGAGGGCGGGATCGCGCCGGAACGGGTCACCCTCGAAGGGCCGTCCGCCCACGATGTCCTGCTCCGCCGTGTGCGGGAAGTGGACATCGTCCTCGACTGCGTGCCCTACAGTGGCTCGACCACCGTGATGGAAGCGCTGTGGATGGGCGTGCCGGTGGTCACGCTGGCAGGCCGGCTCTATCATCAGCGCCACGGCGGCGCCGTGCTGCACGCGGCCGGGCTGGACGAGCTGGTGGCGCAGGATGCCGACTGCTATGTTGCGACGGCGGTGGCGCTGGCCCGTGACGACGAGCGGCGCGCCCGCCTGCGGGCAGAGCTGCGCGACCGGTTGGAGCGTTCGCCGCTGCGGGACGGTGCCGGAATGGCACGCGCGCTGGAAGCGATCTATCGGCGGCTGTGGAGGCGCTGGTGCCGGCAGGGCGGGAAGGGGAGCTGACGCCGGAATCGGTGCTCGGCTTCTGGTTCGGCGAGCTGACGCAGGAGCAGTGGTTCCGCTCCACGCCCGAGCTCGACGCGGCGATGGCGGCGCGTTTCGGCCACGCCCTGGCGGCGGCGCGGGAAGGTGCCTTCGACGAATGGGCCGGCGCGCCGGACGGGGCGCTCGCCCTTCTGCTGCTGCTCGACCAGCTCCCGCGCAACATCCACCGCAACTCGGCGCTGGCCTTCGCGTCCGATCCAA
>CALKHQ010000135.1 GCA_937988735.1 uncultured Alphaproteobacteria bacterium | reverse complement strand
CGTCGCCGCCGTTGTTGCCGGGGCCGCAGAGCACGGCGACCGGGCGCACACCCCAGCGCAGCGAGACCGCGTCGGCAACGGCGCGGCCGGCATTCTCCATCAGCACCACGCCCGGCACGCCACGCGCCATCGCCGCCGCATCTGCGGCGTACATCTCCGCGACGGACAGCAGCGCGTCGGCCTGCCGGGTCATTGCCCCGCCGCCTCGACCGCGCGCACGTCGCGGCGGATGGCGGCGATCAGCTTGTCGTCGGCCGCAGCGAGGCGGTCGGCGTCCTGCCGCAGCGCCGCGTGAAGGATGATGAGGGTGCCGGATTCTCCGTTGATCACGGTGGCCCGGAACAGCATCGCCAGCGGATTCTCGTCGCAGACCGCGGAGCGGCGGATGATCGAGCCGTCATCGTCGGCGACGACGATCGGGCTGGAGGTAAACACGCCCTCGCAGCCCGCGGTGAGGACGGCGATGAGCCTGTCCGCCGCGGCCTGCAGCCGTCTCTGCCGCGGCGCGACCGTATAGAGGGCCCCGTAGACCAGCCCGTCGGTCCACGCGGCCCGGGCGTCGCCGAGGAAGTCGTTCAGCTCGCCCGGCGTCATCAGCGTGAACTCGGTGAGGCCGGCGGCCTGGAGGAAGTTGCGGGCGACCGTCTGGTCGAGGGCGACCGGGTCGACGAGGATCGTCCGCTCCTCGTCCTCCGGCAGCGCGTCCTCCTCCGGTACCGCCGTCTCGGCGTCTGCCGCGACCTCGACTCCGATCCGCGCGGCGACGTCGCAGTCCTTCAGCGCCCGCACTGCGGCCGCCGCGTTCACCATCACGAACTGGTAGCTCTGGATTTCCTGCGACACCGAGATCGTCGGCGCCGCGGCGAAGTCGGCGAGGATCCCGTCGCCGTCCTCGAACCGCACCAGCAGCAGGGTCGCATCGACCGCGGTCGCCGTCGCGTCGATCCGCTGGCCGTCGCCGAAGGTGAAGGACATCGGCTGCGTCTCGAGCAGGGTCAGCGACCAGCGCGGGTTGCGGATGCCGAGCGAGACGCCGCCGGCGCGGTCGATGGCGACGACCAGCGACATCTGCCGGTCGAACTGCGCCGCCATCAGGCAGTGGCTGAAGCTGCCATCGACCTGGGAGTACACGGCCGAGCCGCTCCACGGCTCGACCGTGAACTCGTGCGGCTCCTGTGCCGCGGCCATGGGGGCGACGCCCCCCAGCAGCGCGGCGGCCACAAGGACTGCTGTTGCCCTCCGCGCCACGGCCGGATGCCGCTATTTCATCGTCGGCATGACGAATTCGGCGCCGGCGCGGATGCCGGTCGGCCAGCGCGAGGTGACGGTCTTGAGCTTCGTGTAGAAGCGCACCCCTTCCTCGCCGTGCATGTGGTGGTCGCCGAACAGCGAATCCTTCCAGCCGCCGAAGCTGTGGTAGGCCACCGGCACCGGGATCGGCACGTTGATGCCGACCATGCCGACCTTGATCCTGCTGGCGAAGTCGCGGGCGCTGTCGCCGTCGCGGGTGAAGATGGCGACGCCGTTGCCGTACTGGTGCCGGTTCACCAGATCCACCGCCTCCGCGTAATCCCGCGCCCGCACGACCGAGAGGACCGGGCCGAAGATCTCCTCCTGGTAGATGCGCATCTCGGGTCGGACGCGGTCGAACAGGGTGCCGCCGAGGAAGAAGCCGTTCTCGTAGCCCTGGAGCCGCAGCTCGCGGCCATCCACCACCAGCTCGGCACCCTCCTGGACCCCGAGGTCGATGTAGCCCTTGACCCGCTCGTAGTGCTGGCGGGTCACCAGCGGCCCCATCTCCGACTCCGGATCGGTGCCCACGCCGACCTTCAGCCCCTGCACCCGCGGGCGCAGCCGCTCGATCAGCGCGTCACCGGTCCTGTCGCCGACCGCCACCGCGACCGAGATCGCCATGCAGCGCTCGCCGGCGGCGCCGTAGGCGGCGCCCATCAGCGCGTCGGTGGTCTGGTCCATGTCGGCGTCGGGCATGACGATCATGTGGTTCTTCGCGCCGCCCAGCGCCTGCACCCGCTTCCCGTGCGCGCAGCCGGTCTGGAAGATGTAGCGGGCGATCGGGGTCGAGCCGACGAAGCTCACCGCCGCAATGTCGGGGTGGGCGAGGATGGCGTCCACCGCCGCCTTGTCGCCGTGAACGACATTGAACACGCCGTCCGGCAGCCCCGCCTCCTTCAGCAGGTCGGCGAGCACGAGCGAGGCGGACGGATCGCGCTCCGAGGGCTTCAGCACGAAGGTGTTGCCGCAGGCGATGGCGATCGGGAACATCCACATCGGCACCATCGCCGGGAAGTTGAACGGCGTGATTCCGGCGACGACGCCCAGCGGCTGGCGTATCGACCAGCTGTCGATCCCGGTGCCGACGTTCTCGCTGAAGCCGCCTTTCAGCAGATGCGGGATGCCGCAGGCGAACTCCACCACCTCGAGCCCGCGCTGCACCTCGCCGGCGGCGTCCGACAGCACCTTGCCATGCTCGGAAGTGATCAGGGCCGCAAGGTCGGAGGCGTTGCGCTCCAGCAGCTCCTTGAACTTGAACATGACGCGCGCCCGGCGCAGCGGCGTCGTCGCCGCCCAGTCCGGAAACGCAGCGAGCGCGGCGGCGACGGCGGCGTTGACCTCGTCGGGCCCGCCCATTGCCACCTGGGCCTGCACCTCGCCGGTCGCCGGGTTGAAGACGTCGCCGGTGCGTCCGCTGGCGGCGACCCGCTTGCCACCAATGTAATGCTGCACGGAACGCATGGGCCGATCTCCCTCTGGAAAGGACTGCCGCCGGCGCCGGTCCGGAGGCGCGGGCGGCACGGAGGATTGAATGTCAGGCTGCGGGTTATAGTGTCTGCATCAGCGATCGGCAATTGACGGCTCGCCACCGGAGGCGACCGGGGCCATCGCCCAGAGGGAGGCCCGCATGCCCAGCGCCGCGCCGGTCCGTATCGACATCGTCTCCGATGTGATCTGTCCGTGGTGCTTCATCGGCAAGCGCCACCTCGAAGCCGCGCTGGCCAGCCGGCCGGACCTCAGCGTCACGGTGCGCTGGCACGCCTTCCAGCTCAACCCCGACATGCCGCGCGAGGGCATGTCCCGCGCGGACTACCTGATGGCCAAGTTCGGCGACCCCAACGGCGGCGGGATCTACGACCGGGTCACGGCCGCGGGTCGGCAGGCCGGCATCGCGTTCGCCTTCGACCGCATCACGCGTACGCCGAACACGCTGGACGCGCACCGGCTGATCGCGCTCGCGGCCGACGAGGACCGCCAGGACGCGATGGTGGAGGCGCTGTTCCAGGGCTACTTTCTGCAGGGCCGCGACCTCAGCGACCGCGAGGTGCTGTCCGCGGTCGCGCGCGAGGCCGGCCTGTCGGACGAGGCGGTCGAACGCTTCCGGACCACCGATGTCTACGAGGTCGAGGTGCTGGCCGAGGACGGCATTGCCCGGCAGTCCGGCATCAGCGGCGTCCCCTGCTTCATCTTCCAGCGCCGATTCGCCGTCAGCGGCGCCCACCCGCCGGAAGTGCTGGCCCGGGCCATGGAGCAGGCGCAGGCGGAGCCGGTCGCGGTGGAGTAGACCCGGCCCCGGTCTCCGCCAACGCGAAGGCGAAGCGAGTCGCCGTGGCGGCGATTCAGGAGGCCGCCTTCTTCCGCTGCTCCGGCTGGGCGGCGTTGGCGACCTCGAGCAGGCGCCGCAGCAGGAACCGCGCGCCCTTCACCCGCTCCTCCAGCTTCGTCCAGTCGCGGCGATAGACCAGCTTCTGGTCGGGGCGCACCGAAACCCGGCCCGCCTGCCCCGCGATGAACTGGACCAGCCCCTGCGGGTTGGCGAACCGGTTGTCGCGGAAGCCGATGACCGCCCCCTTCGGGCCCGCGTCCAGCTTTTCCACGCCCACCGCGCGGCATAGGTTCTTGATCTCGACGATCTGCAGCAGGTTCTCGACGCCCTCGGGCAGCGGGCCGAAGCGGTCGATAAGCTCGGCCGCGAAGGCCTCGATCTCGCTCTTGTCCTTGAGGTCGGCCGCGCGGCGGTAGAGCGACAGCCGCAGGCCCAGGTCGGGGACGTAGTCCTCCGGGATCAGCACCGGCACGCCGATGGTGATCTGCGGCGTCCAGTCCGTGTCCGGCATCTCGGCGCCGACCCGTCCGCGGGCCTCGGCCACCGCCTCCTCCAGCATCTGCTGGTAGAGTTCGACGCCGACTTCACGGATCTGGCCCGACTGTTCCTCGCCGAGGAGGTTGCCGGCGCCGCGGATGTCGAGGTCGTAGCTGGCAAGGGTGAATCCGGCCCCGAGGGAATCGAGCTGCTGCATGACCCTTAACCGCTGTTCTGCGGCCGCGGTCAATGCTTTGCCGGGCGTTGTTGTCAGATAGGCGTAAGCCCGGATCTTGCCCCGTCCCACCCGGCCGCGGAGCTGGTAGAGCTGGGCGAGGCCGAACATGTCGGCCCGGTGGATGATGATCGTGTTGGCGTTCGGCAGGTCGAGGCCGGACTCGACGATCTGGGTGGAGAGGAGCAGGTCGAACTTCCGTTCGTAGAAGTCCGTCATCACCGCCTCGAGGTCCGCGGCCGCCATCTGGCCGTGGGCGACCCCGATCCGGATTTCCGGCACCAGCTTGATCAGCCGGTCGTAGACGGTGTTCAGGTCCTTCACACGGGGGCAGACGTAGAACACCTGCCCGCCGCGATAGTGCTCGCGCAGGATCGCCTCGCGGATCACCACGGGGTCGTAGGGCTGGACGAAGGTGCGGACCGCCAGCCGGTCCACGGGCGGCGTTGCGATCATGGACATGGTGCGGACGCCGGACAGCGCCATCTGCAGCGTGCGCGGGATCGGGGTCGCCGTCAGCGTCAGCACATGGACGTCCGACTTGAGCTGCTTCAGCCGCTCCTTCTGCGCCACGCCGAAATGCTGCTCCTCGTCCACGATCAGCAGGCTCAGCCGCTTGAAGGTGGTGGACTTGGACAGCAGCGCATGGGTGCCGACCACGATGTCCACGGTGCCGTCGGCGAGCCCCTTGCGGATCTGGGAGGCCTCGCGGCTGCTCACCAGGCGCGAGAGCTGGGCCACCCGCAGCGGCAGGTCGGCAAAGCGCTGGCGGAACAGCTCGTAGTGCTGGCGGCACAGCAGCGTCGTCGGCACCACCACCGCCACCTGGCCGCCGGCCATGGCGGCGACGAAGGCGGCCCTGAGCGCCACCTCGGTCTTGCCGAAACCGACGTCGCCGCAGATCAGCCGGTCCATCGGCTTGCCCGACGCCATGTCGGCCAGCGTCTGCTCGATCGCCCGCAGCTGGTCCTCGGTCTCCGGGTAGGGGAAGCGGGCGGCGAACTCGTCGTAGATGCCGGCGGGGGTCGCCAGCTTCTCGGCCGTGCGCACCTCGCGCTCCGCCGCGACGCGGATCAGGTGCTCGGCAATCTCCTTGATGCGCTGCTTGACCCGCGCCTTGCGCGACTGCCAGCCGGCGCCGCCCAGCTTGTCGAGCTGCGTCTCCGCATCGCCTGCGCCATAGCGGGACAGGACCTCGATGTTCTCCACCGGCACGAACAGCTTGTCGTCGCCGGCATAGAGCACGCGGAGGCAGTCGTGCGGCGCACCCGCCACCTCGACCGCGACCAGGCCGTCATAGCGGCCGATGCCGTGGTCGCGATGCACCACCAGGTCGCCGATGGCGAGTGCGGTCGCCTCGGTGATGACGTTCTCGGCCCGGCGCTGACGGCGGGCCGGCCGGGACATCCGCTCGCCCAGGATGTCCTGCTCGGTGATAACGGTGACGCCGTCGGCGCGGAAGCCGCTCTCGAGCGGCGCCACAACCAGGCCGACCACACGCGGCGGCAGCGCGAGCGCCTGGGCCCAGCTGTCCACCCGCGTCTGTGCCTCCAGGTGATGCTCGGCCAGCAGGTTGCTCAGCCGGTCGCGGGCGCCG
The DNA here is from genome assembly GCA_937988735.1 of uncultured Alphaproteobacteria bacterium. Taxonomy (GTDB): domain Bacteria; phylum Pseudomonadota; class Alphaproteobacteria; order CALKHQ01; family CALKHQ01; genus CALKHQ01. Next base: position 94 of record CALKHQ010000135.1, on the reverse strand, counting down.
GTGGTCAACCCGCTCACCACCACCCGGTGCCGGGCCGCATGCTCCTCGCCGATCGCGGCGACGACGGCATCGAACAGCTGGCTGTCGCGGCGGG
>CALKHQ010000134.1 GCA_937988735.1 uncultured Alphaproteobacteria bacterium | reverse complement strand
CGAAGCGCGACCTCGCCGCCGGCGAGACGCTGGACGGGGAGGGCGGCTACACCGTCTGGGGCCGGCTCTATCCCGCGGACCGCTCGCTCGCCATCGGCGGGCTGCCCATCGGGCTCGCCGACGGCGCGCGGCTGCTGCACCCGGTGAAGGCCGGCCAGCCGGTGCGCTGGGCGGACGTGGCCCTCGACGAGAGTCAGCCGGCGGTAAAGCTGCGGCGGGAGATGGAACTCGCCTTCGCGCCGCAGGCGGAGGCGGCGGAGTAGGGCGGCGCGGGGGCGCCTACCGGTCGAGCAACGGCGGCATCGGGCGGGTCGCGACCCGCTCGATCACGCCCAGGATCACGTGCCGGCCGTGGCGGCGGTCGGTGAACGGGCAGTCGATCGATTCGATGTCCACGTGGTCGTCGCGGTCGTTGATGATGGTACCGCGGACGACGTGGCAGCAGCCGGTGGCCGCGACCGTCTCGTAGTAGTCGAGGAGTTCGGCCGCCGTCTTCGCATCGTGCAGGTCGGCCACCCGCCCGGCGGCCTTGTCCCGCGGGAAGATCTCGTGCACGCCTTCACCGCGCAGGGTGTAGGTCCACTCCCGCGGCGCGGTGCGCTTGATCAGGTAGAGGTTGGCGACCACCGGCGTGTGCTCGACGATGTCGAACTGCGACCAGTCCGGCGGCGGCTCCCCGCCGGCCATGCGCAGCCAGGCCTCGTGCAGGTAGCGCACCTTCTTGCTGACGCAGTCCAGCGCGCCGTCGACCCGGATGACGTTCGCCCCCAGCAGCGTCGGCAGCTGGAGCGCGCTCACGTCGCGGTCATGGCTCAGCGGCATGTTCATGAACCCATGCTAGCCGAGCCCCGTTAACAATTTCTGCCGTTCGCACGCTCCCCCCGCGGCACTGCGGTTCTCTCCATCGTCGCCGGCCGGCGCCTGCCCACGCCGTCATGCCCGGCTCCTGCGGCATCCACGTCCTTTGCGGCGGAAGGAAGGCGCGGATGCTGGGGACAACGCGTGAGAGTGCGGCAGATGCGGCGCGGCCCCGCGCACATGCTTGCCCGGGGCGGGGAAATGTTCCAGAACGCGTGCGGCCCGGTGCTTCGGCGCCGGACGGCGGCTGCGGCCGGTTCTCGCCCTTTCCAGCGGTATCCATCCGATGAGCCAGCAGGCAATCCTGTCCATCCAGTCACATGTCGCCTATGGACACGTCGGCAACGCCGCCGCCGTTTTTCCGCTGCAGCGCCTCGGCTTCGAGGTGTGGCCGATCCACACGGTGATGTTCTCCAACCACACCGGCTATCCCACGTTCCGCGGGCCGGTGTTCGCGCCGGACGACCTGCGCGCCGTGTTCCAGGGCATCTTCGAGCGCGGCGTGCTGGGAAGCTGCGCGGCCGTGCTCAGCGGCTACATGGGGACATCGGCGCTCGGCGGGGTGATCCTCGATGCGGTCCGTCAGGTGCGGGACGCGAACCCCGACGCGGTCTACTGCTGCGATCCGGTGATGGGCGACGTCGACACCGGGCTCTACGTGCGCGACGACATCCCCGAGTACATGCGCACCCGCGCGGTGCCGGCGGCGACCATCATCACGCCGAACCAGTTCGAGCTGGGCGTGCTGACCGGGCGCGAGGCCGGCACGCTCGCGGAGGTGCTGGCGGCGGCGGAGGCGCTGCGCCGTCTCGGCCCGCGGCTGGTGCTGGTGACAAGCCTGGTGCGCAGCGAGACGCCGGCCGACGCGATCGAGATGCTGCTGGCAGGCGACGAGGGCGCCTGGCTGCTGCGCACCCCGCGGCTGCGCTTCCCGATCGAGCCCAACGGCTCGGGCGACGCCACCACGGCGCTCTTCCTCGCCCACATCCTGCGGCGGAAGGCGCCGCCGGCGGCCCTCGAGGCGACCGCCGACGCGATCTACGCCGTTCTCGAAGCGACGGCGAACGCGGGCACGCGCGAGCTGCAGCTCATCGCCGCCCAGGAGGCGATCGCCGCCTCCGGCGCGGCCGGCCGGTTCCGGGCGGAAAAGGTGGCCTGAGCGCGCGCGAGGGCGATCAGTCGGCGGGCGGCCAGAGGCCTTCCGCCTTCGCCGCCGCCGCCTCCGCCAGCGCCGCCCGCGCCCGCGCGAACACCTCCGCCCAGTCGCCGGCGGTCCGCTGGCGGAACAGGCGCATCGACGGGTACCAGGGCGTCCGGTCGCTGTCGACCGGATAGATCCAGTAGGGGTGGAAGGGCAGCAGGTTCCAGATCGGCCGCCCCAGGCTGCCGCACAGATGGGCGACCGAGCTGTCCGTCATGATCACCAGATCCAGCATCTCGACTGCGGCCGCCGTCTCGGCGAAATCGTCGACCCGGCTGCCGATGTCGATCATCACCGCATCGGCGCCCGAGGCGGCCAGGTCGCCCTCGCGCGGGCCCTTCTGCAGGCTGTAGAGCTGGACCCCCGGCACGGTGGCCAAGGGCAGGAAGTGCTCCACCGTCACCGCCCGCTTGGCGTTCCCCTTGAAGGTGACGCTGCCCGACCAGACGACGCCGACCTTGAACCGGTCGCCGCCGGGTGCGATCAGCGGCGCCACCTTTGCCCGCGCCGCTTCCGGCACCGTCAGCGTCACCGGCGCGCCGGGCGCCGTTACGTCGGCGCCGACCAGCCGCGGCACCGACATCAGCGTGCAGTGCAGGTCGAAGGCGTCGAAGCGCTCGTCCGGCGCGACCAGCCGCGCAACGCCGGGCACGCCCTCCAGCAGCCGGCGCAGCGGCGGCTTGCATTCCAGCACCACCGTCGCGCCCTGCGCCGCGATCTGCGGCAGGAAGCGGGCTGCCATCAGCGTGTCGCCGAAGCCCTGCTCCGGATAGACGTAGAGGGTCTTTCCGGCCAGCGGCTCGCCCGACCATTCCGGCTGCGGGTAGCCGCGCGGCCGCACCTCGCCGGTCTCCCGCCGCGCCTCGTAGTCGCGCCATCCCTCGGCGCTGCGGCCGAGGTGGAGCAGCACCAGCGCCCGGTCCCAGCGGTAGGTGGCGTTGTCCGGCCGGCGCGCGACCAGGGTGTCGAGCTCGGCCGCCGCTTCCTCGAGCCGCGCCGCCTCGCGCAGGGCGACGGCATAGTTGTGGCGCGCCCGGTCGTCCTCCGGGTTTGCGGCCAGGACGCGGCGGTGGCAGGCGAGCGCCTCCTCCAGCCGGTCCATGTCCTTGAGAACGTTGCCGAGATTGCCCAGCGCCGCAGGATCGTCGGGCGCGATCTCCAGCGCGCGGCGGTAGCACGTCTCGGCGACGGCGAACGCCTTGCGCTCGCGCATGGCGACGCCGAGGTTGCACCAGATGCCGGCGTCGCGCGGGCGGGCGAGCAGGTAGCGCCGGTAGAGGGGGATCGCCTCCGCCGTCTTGCCGGACTGGTGAAGCCGCACCGCCTGCGCGCGCAGTGCGGCGAGCGGGTCGCCCGCGCGCTGGTTGGGCGGCCTCACCGGCGTGTCCGCAGGATCAGGCGGCGACGCGCAGGTGGTCGCGGGTCAGCAGCTCGGCGATCTGCACCGCGTTGGTCGCGGCGCCCTTGCGCAGGTTGTCGGCGACGATCCACATCGACAGGCCGTGCGGAACGGTCGGGTCCTTGCGAAGGCGGCTGACGTAGACCTTGTCCTCGCCCACCACCTCGGCCGGCGTCACGTAGCCCTCGTCCATCCGGTAGTCGATCACGCCGGCGCCGTCCGCCTCGCGAATGGCGTTGCGCGCCGTCTCCTCGTCGATCGGCTTCGCGAACTCGACGTTCACCGCCTCGGCGTGGCCGACGAACACCGGCACCCGGACGCAGGTGGCGTGGACCTTGATGTCGGGGTCGAGGATCTTCCGGGTCTCGACCACCATCTTCCACTCTTCCTTGGTCGAGCCGTCATCCATGAACACGTCGATGTGCGGGATGACGTTGAAGGCGATCTGCTTGGTGAACTTCTTCGGCGTGATCGGATCGTTCACGTAGATGCCGCGGGTCTGGTTGAACAGCTCGTCCATCGCCGCCTTGCCGGCGCCGGAGACGGACTGGTAGGTCGCGACCACCACGCGCTTGATCTTCGCGATGTCGTGCAGCGGCTTCAGCGCCACCACCATCTGGATGGTGGAGCAGTTCGGGTTGGCGATGATGCCGCGCTTGGCGTAGCCGGCGATCGCCTCCGGGTTCACCTCGGGCACGATCAGCGGCACGTCCGGCTCCATCCGGAAATGGGAGGTGTTGTCGATCACCACCGCGCCGGCGCGCGCCGCCCGCGGCGCATGCTCGGCCGAAACCTTGGCGCCGGGGGAGAACAGCGCGATGTCGATGCCCTTGAAGTCGAAGGTCGCGAGGTCCTGCACCTTCAGCACGTGGTCGTCGCCGAACGAGACCTCCGTGCCGACCGACCGGCTCGATGCCAGCGCCACCACTTCGTCGCAGGGAAACTCACGGAAGGCGAGGGTGTTCAGCATCTCCCGCCCGACATTGCCCGTGGCGCCCACGACCGCGACCCGATAGCCCATTGCCTGCTCCAGCTTGCATGACGCCGGCCGCGCATCGGTGATCTATTGCGCTGATCTGCCGGCGGTGCCGTGGTACTTAGAGGCTTTGCCGCGCGGATTCAATGCGCCATTCGCGGCATTCCGCCGCTCCGGGCGGCGGCCGCGCGGCCGGGGAGGGAGCTGCCATGGCACCGCGCTTCACGCGATACCGCGACTTCTGGCCCTACTACCTGCAGGAGCACGCGAAGCCCGAGACGCGGCTTATCCACTTCCTCGGCACCGGGGCAGCGATCGCGGCGCTGATCCTCGCGCTCGCCACCCGGACCTGGTGGCTCCTGGCCGCGGTTCCGGTCGCCGGCTATGCGCCCGCCTGGTTCGCGCACTTCTTCGTCGAGCACAACCGGCCGGCGACGTTCACCTACCCGCTGTGGTCGCTGGCGAGCGACTTCCGCATGTTCTTCCTCTGGTGCGCCGGCGCGCTGGAGCCCGAGCTGGTGCGGGCGGGCGTCGTCGCCGACCCTCGCGGGCAGCATCGCGGGGCCTGACCTCCGGTTCCGGCGACTCCGCTTCATGACTCGTTCATGAGCGGGCGATGATCATTCCTCCCGGCGGTCCGGATCCCGGGCCGCGTTCACGACACGCCGCCGGTCGGCCCAACGCGTCCAGGGAGGAGCGCGCACCATGAGTCATGTCGAGGATTATCGCCGGCTCCGGCGCCTGATGGCCAAGGCCCTTGCTGCCCGCACGGACCCCGAACAGGTTGCCTGGACCGTTGCCGAAGGGGTCGCCAGCATCATCGACGGCACCGTCGGCGCGGGGTTCGCCGGCATGGCGGTCGGTGCGCTGGGTTCGCTCCGCACCGGCTTCGGCACCGTCTCGGGCATCGACTGCGTGCCCAATCCCTGGTTCGTGTCCAACGGCCACGCCGACGACGACAGCGACATCAGCTACACCCGTACCTATCTGCGCAATCGCGGCTTCAAGTCGGTGGTGGGCGGCCTGCTCGGCCTTGCCGGCTCGGGCGCCAGCGCCGTCACCCAGGTGGACGTCTCGGGCATCGCCATCCACGCCAATGCGGTGGCCTCGACCTCGATCCACCTGGTCAAGCTCAAGGCGATCGGCGCCCGGCACAAGCAGAGCCAGACGATCACCGAGTGGATCGACGTGATCATCCGGATGAAGGCGCTGAAGGCGATGGTGCGCGGGACCCAGCTCGCCGGCGCGGCGATCCCGGTCGGCGCCGTCGGCATGGCGACGGGGATCGGCGCGGCCGCGGTCAAGCTCGGCATCACGCTCACCTACACCAAGGTCTGCGCGATGACCGCCGCCGACATCCACTGGCGCGCCTTCCAGGAACAGGCGATCTCCGGCGGGTTCCTCGGCCGGACCGGGCAGATCGGGCCGGCCTCGAACATGATGTACGAGCTGTTCTGCCGCCGCGGCGCGACGCGGGTGTTCGGCCAGTACGACGTCGATCGCATCATCCGCGAGCCGACGGGCTGGATGTGCCTCAACGACAAGCTGATGCTGATCTGAGCCGGAGGGGGACGGGAGGGGCGGCGCCGTCGCCGCCCCCCGCCGGGGCGCGAGGCGTGCCCCTTACCAGAGGCTGTGCAGCCTTTCCCAGCCGTCTTCCGACGTGATGATCGCCGTCGCGGTCGCCAGTGCCTTCGCCTGGCGGTCGCCCATGAAGGTCCAGGTGTCGGACAGGAGGAAGATCGTCGCCATGGCGGCGGTGCAGCCGTCGCGGGCGGATTCGATCAGGCCGATGCAGGTCTTCTCCTTGGGGCGCTGCTCCCCGGCCAGTTTCGAGGCGACCTTCTTGCCGATCGAATGCATGGTCTTGATGACCGCGGAGACGCCGAGGGTGCCGACGCCGATCGCGACCAGCCCGACGTTCCGTTCCTTCTTGTCGAGGATGTAGCCGATGTTCTGGACGCACTTGCCGCAGGTGCAGACATAGTCGACGTCCGCGTTGGCGCCCTTCATGGCGTCGGCCTTCAGGTCATGCAGGCTGAAGATCTTGCCTGCCTGGTTCGCGATGGTGGCGGCCGCGATCCATGGCGCGAGGGCGACGCCGATCGGGGCGAGGGTAACGCCGACTCCGGTGCCGGCGACGGTGGCGACGGTAAGCGGGAGCCCGCTGTCGACGCCAGCCTTTGCCGCGGCCAAGGTCGCGCCCTTCTGCGCAAGGATCGGCCCGAGCTTGGCCGCGATCGCCGCCATGACGTTCTTGAACTTGTCCCAGCGGTTGTAGCAGCGCTGCTTCTCCTTGATGATGAGGCCGCTGAGCTCCTGTAGCTGCTCCGGTGAAGGAAGACCCATTTACCCCTCCGATCGAGTTGCGGGGCAATGGTCCGGGGGGGACTCTTAACGTTTCGCCAATCCCGGCACGGCATCGGCGTCCGCCGTCGTCAGCGCGCGGCTAAGGCTGTTGCCGACGAGCGCGGAAGGGGCCGGCCCGGAGCCCCCTACCAGAGGCTGTGCAGCTTCTCCCAGCCGTCGTCCGAGGTGATGATCGCCACTGCGGTCGCCATCGCCTTCGCCTGGCGGTCGCCCATGAACGTCCAGTTGTCGGACAGCAGGAAGATCGTTGCCATCGCCACGGTGCAGCCTTCGCGGGCCGACCTGATCAGGTCGCGGCAGGTCCGTTCCTTGGGGCGCATCTCCTTCTCGATGTACTTCGAGTAGAGCTTCTTGCCGACGGAATGCGCCGCCTTGAGCACCGCCGAGACGCCGAGGGTGCCGACGCCGACCGCGACCAGTCCGACATTCCGTTCCTTCTTGTCGATGATGTAGCCGATGTTCTTCGCGCACTGGCGGCAGTGGCAGACATAGTCGACGTTCGCGCTGGCGCCCTTCGTGGCGTCGGTCTTCAGGTCGTGCAGGCTGAAGATCTTGCCTGCCTGGTTCGCGACGGTGGCCGCCGCGATCCACGGCGCGATGGCGGCACCGATCGGGGCGAGGGTCGTGCCGATCGCGACGCCGCCCACGGTGGCGATGGTGACGGGGAGGCCGCTGCTGCCGACGCCCGCGGCGGATGCAGCCATGGTCGCGCCCTTCTGGGCGGCCATCGGTCCCAGCTTGGCCAGGATCGATTCCAGGACGTTCTTGAACTTGTCCCAGGTGCCATGGCAGCGCTGGCCTTCCCTGGCAACGAGGCCGGTAAGCTCGTTCAGCTGTTCCGGTGACGGCAGGCCCATGTACCCCTCCCCATCAGGTTGCGGAACCATGGTCCGGCATCACCCTTAAGGTTTTCCCAATGCCCGCACGGAAAACCACCAGTTGTCGCCCCGGCGCCGGCCCGCCACTCCGGGGCCGCCAGCGCCGGCGCCGTTATTCCGCCGCCTCGGCCCCGGCGAGCCCGCGCAGCCGCGCGGCGCAGAACTTGAACTCCGGAATCTTGCCGAACGGGTCGAGCTGCGGGTTGGTCAGGATGTTCGCTGCCGCCTCGTTGTAGCAGAACGGGATGAACAGCACGCCGCGGGGCACGTCGCGGTCCTGGCGCGCCTTCAGCGCGATCGCGCCGCGCCGGGTCGAGACCTCGACCATGTCCCCGGGCCGAAGCCCGTTCGCCGCCAGCTCGTCGGGGTGGATGTGGACCATCGGCTCCGGCTCGATCGCGTCCAGCACCTCCGCCCGCCGGGTCATCACGCCGGTGTGCCAGTGCTCCAGCACCCGGCCGGTGGTGAGGATCAGCGGATAGGCTTCGTCCGGGACCTCGTCCGGCGGCAGCACGTCCGCCGGCACGAACTTGCCGCGACCGCTCGGGGTCGGGAAGCCGTTGCCGAAGATCACCTCGCGGCCGGGCTGGTCCTCGCTGTCCACCGGATAGACGACCGAATCCTCGCGATCCACGCGGTCCCAGCTCATGCCCTTGATCGAGGGCATGACGCTGTGCATCTCGGCGAACACGTCGCGCGGGTGGGTGTAGTTCCAGTCCAGCCCCATCCGCCGCGCGATCTCCTGGATCAGCTCCCAGTCCTGCCGCGCCTTGCCCGGCAGCGGCAGTGCGCGGCGGCCCATCTGCACCTGGCGGTTGGTGTTGGTGAAGGTGCCGTCCTTCTCCGGGAAGGCGGAGGCGGGCAGCACCACGTCGGCGTGGAAGGCGGTCTCGGTGAGGAAGATGTCCTGCACCACCAGATGCTCCAGCTTCGCCAGCGCCTGGCGGGCGTGGTGCTGGTCCGGGTCGGACATCGCCGGGTTCTCGCCCATGATGTACATGCCCCGGATCTGGCCGGCCAGGATGGCGTCGATGATCTCGACGACGGTGAGTCCCCGCTTCGGGTCCAGCCGCGTGCCCCACGCTTCCTCGAAGCGGGCGCGGATGCGCTCGTTCTCCACCGACTGGTAGTCGGGGAACACCATCGGGATCAGCCCGACGTCGGAGGCGCCCTGCACGTTGTTCTGGCCGCGCAGCGGATGCAGCCCGGCGCCGGGACGGCCGACATGGCCGGTCATCAGCGCGAGGCTGATCAGGCAGCGCGCGTTGTCGGTGCCGTGCACGTGCTGGCTGACGCCCATGCCCCAGAAGATGATCGCCGCGCGGGCGCGGGCGAACTTGCGGGCGACGGTGCGGATCTCCTCCGCGTCGATGCCGCAGATCGGCGCCATCTCCTCGGGCGGGAACTGCAGCACATGCGCCTTCAGCCGCTCGAAGTCCTCGGTGTAGCCGTCGATGTACTGCTGGTCGGCGAGGCCCTCCGTCACGATGACGTGCATCATCGCGTTGAGCAGCGCGACGTCGGTGCCGCCGCGGAACTGCAGCATGTGGGTGGCGTAGCGGGCAAGCCCCTGGCCGCGCGGGTCGGCGACGATCAGCTCCGCGCCCCGCTTCGCCGCCTGCTTGATGAAGGTGGCGGCGACCGGGTGGTTGACGGTGGGGTTGGCGCCGATGACGAAGATCACGTCGGAGTTCATGCACTCCCAGAACGGCGCCGTCACCGCGCCGGAGCCGATGGTCTCCATCAGCGCGGCCACCGACGAGGCGTGGCAGAGGCGCGTGCAGTGGTCGACGTTGTTGGTGCCGAAGCCGACCCGCACCAGCTTCTGGAACAGGTAGGCCTCCTCGTTCGACCCCTTGGCCGAGCCGAAGCCGGCGAGCGCGCCGCCGCCGTGCCGGTCGCGGATGCGGAGGAGCCCGGCCGCCGCGCGGTCCAGCGCCTCCTCCCAGGTCGCCTCGCGGAAGTGGGTCCACGGATTGGCGGGATCGACGTTGTCCTCCGCCACCTTGGGCACGCCGTCCCTGCGGATCAGCGGCACCGTCAGCCGGTGCGGGTGGTGGACATAGTCGAAGCCGAAGCGGCCCTTCACGCACAGCCGGTTGTGGTTGGCCGGCCCGTCGCGGCCGGTGACGTAGAGCAGCCGGTCGTTCCTGATGTGATAGGTGAGCTGGCAGCCGACTCCGCAGTAGGGGCAGAGCGAGTTGACCGTGCGGTCCGCCTCGTGCGCGTGGACGCCGCGTTCGTCCAGCACCGACTTCGGCATCAGCGCGCCCGTCGGGCAGGCCTGGACGCACTCGCCGCAGGCGACGCAGGTGCTGTTGCCCATCGGGTCGTCGAAGTCGAACACGATCTTCGCGTCGAAGCCGCGGTTGGCCATGCCGATCACGTCGTTGACCTGGACCTCGCGGCAGGCGCGGACGCAGAGCCCGCACTGGATGCAGGCGTCGAGCTGCACCGCCATCGCCGAATGGCTCATGTCGTCGGCCCAGCGCTCGGCATGGGGGAAGCGGCTGGCGCTGACGCCGACCCGGTCCGCCCACTGCCACAGCCGGGACCGGGGATCGGGCGACGCCTCCCGCGGCGGCTGGTCGGCCAGCAGCAGCTCGATCACCATCCGCCGCGCGGTCTCGGCGCGCACCGACTGCGTCGTCACCTTCATGCCCGGCGTCGGCTTGCGGATGCACGAGGCGGCGAGCACGCGCTCGCCCTCGATCTCCACCATGCAGGCCCGGCAGTTGCCGTCGGGGCGGTAGCCCGGCGCATCGGCGTGGCACAGGTGCGGGATCGCCGTGCCCTCGCGCTTCGCCACCTGCCAGATGGTCTCGCCCGGCCGGGCCGTAACCTCGCGGCCGTCGAGGAAGAAGGTGATCGGGTCGGTCATCGCAGGTCCTCCGGGAAGTGCCGGATCACCGAGAGCAGCGGGTTCGGTGCCGCCTGGCCGAGGCCGCAGATCGAGGCCTCCATCATCGTGCGCGACAGCTCGGCCAGCAGGGGCACGTCCCACTGGGGCTGCTGCATCAGGGTTACCGCCTTCTGCGTGCCCACCCGGCAGGGCGTGCACTGGCCGCAGCTCTCGTCCTCGAAGAAGCGCATCAGGTTCAGCGCCACGGCCTTCATGTC
>CALKHQ010000133.1 GCA_937988735.1 uncultured Alphaproteobacteria bacterium | reverse complement strand
TTCCTTCTGCCACGGCCGGACCGGTCGCCCGCCGTCCTTCCCCGGCGGCTCGTCCACCACATAGTGGAGCCAGGCGTGCCATTCCGGCGGCACCCGGGATGCCTCGACCTCGCCCTTGTAGATCACCCAGCGCCGGCGGCGATGGCCGGGGCGCGTGCGGCGCTCCTGGTAGTACGTGTTGCCGAACGGATCCGTGCCCACCGCCTGCCCGTGAAACAGGGTGAAGAGTCGTGTGCCCAGGCTCAAGCGATCGCTCCGTGCTGTTCGGCCATAGAGATCGGGCGCGGCGGGCCGGAAAACCGGCCGCCTTCCGCGGCGGGCGGACTATACGATCGGCCGCCGGAGCCGTCCAGCACAACCGGGCCAGCCCCCACATATGGCGTGCTCGCGAATCGGAGACCCCAAATCCTGTGGACGGCACCAGATTTGGCGCTACAATCGACACCAGCAGCTAGATAGGACGTCCCCCGGAGCAGGAATGCGCATCATCGCCCAGTTCAGTGATCCGGATCGTGCGCCGTATCGCGACATCGCGGTCCGCCGGGTGCGGGCCGGGCGCGACGGACGGACCATGATTGCGCTCCCCGCCGACTGGCCGCTGTCCGCTGCGGAAGAGCTTGCCTTCCTGCCCCTCGACCACGGGCGCGGCGCCGGTCTGCCGGCGGGCACCACGGGCCGGCCGCTGCCCGACTTCCTGGGCGCGGCGGCAGACGGGGAACAGGCAAAGGCCGAGCCGTCGGTCCTGGCCACCCTCGACCGGCTCGCGCTTCGCTGGGCGCGCTGGGGCTGGCGTCTGGGACTGTTCGCCGACGCGCCGGACGCCCGCGCCTTCTTCGACGACATCCGCTGGCTGCTCGCCCGCCGCGCCATCGCGCCGGACCGGGTCGCGTGGCTTGGCGCGGCCGGCGCGCAGGCGCTGCGCGGCTACGGCGTCGATCCCGTTACCGGCGCGGTGCAGCCGGCCCACGCGCTGACCGGCTTCGCCCCGCTGGCGCCCGCGCCTGCCGACGAGCATGGCCCTGTCGCCCGGGTCGTGCGCCTGATCCGCGAAGCCGTGGACAGCCGCACGGACGGCGCCGCAGAGGCGCAGGCGCCTGCCATCACTCTGGATCCGCTGCGGTTCGTCCTGCCGTCCGGCGCGCTCGATCCCGCTGCCCTTGCCGCAGCCGCCCGCCTGGCGGCACTGGCGGCCGACATCGAGGTAGCAACCCGCGCGAGCGCCAGCGAGGCCCAGGCCCGGGCCACCTATTCGCAGCGCCCGATCGCCATCGGGCTGGCCAACCTCGGCGCCTTCGTCACCAGCCAGGGCCTGGCCTGTGACAGCGCCGCCGGCCGCGCACTGGCGCAGGCCGTGTGCGGCCTCGTGACGGCCGCCGCCGCCGCGACGTCCACCGAGATCGCCGCCGCCGTCGGCCCCTGCGCCGCCTTCACCGCGGCCCGGCGCCGGGTCCGTGATACGCTCGGCCGCAACCGGGACGCGACCACCCGGGCGCTGGCCCGGCTGCGGAGCGTGGCGCGGCCCGCGCCCCTCGCGGAGTCCGCGGCGGCCATCGCCGCGGCGGCGCGGCCGCTGTGGTCCGCGGCGATGCGCGCCGAGCACCTGCGCCACACCCGCTTCACCGCACTCGCGCCCGCGCCACAGCACCATCCGCTGCCACTCGACATCCAGTCGCCGGGCGCCGGACCGCTCCGCCAGCTCGTCTGCGACCGGGAGCTCGCCGATGGCGGGTTCGCCCGGATCGTCCCGTCCGTCGTTGTCTCCGGGCTCGCGATGCTGGGCTACGACACGACAGTGCAGGCCGCCGCCATCCGCCAGCTCCGCGGCCACCGCAGCCTTGCCGGCGCGCCGGGGGTCTCGCTGGAGGCGCTCTGCGCGAAGGGGCTGGACGAGGCGGCGCTGGCGCGCATCGAGGCCGCCGTCGCGGAGGCGCGCGACATCCGGCACGTCATCACCCGCTGGACGGTTGGCGCCGACCTCTGCGAGCGCCTCCTCGGTGCCGCCGCGCCAGGGCCGGACGACTACGGTTTCGACATGCTCGCGGCACTCGGCTTCGATGCCGCGGCGGTCGAGGCCGCCAACCGCCATTGCATGGGCAGCGACAGCCTGGCGGGAACGCCGGGGCTCGCCGCCGCGGATGCCGCGGTGCTGTCCGTTCCGGCCGATCCCGCGAGGGCGGAGGCCGCCATGATCGCCGCCGTGAACGCCGTGCTCTCGGTCGCGGCGACACCGCCGGGCTCCGACCTGCAGCCGGCGGGGACAGCAGGGGAGACCGCTTCGGCGGCGGACGGGCTCGCGCTCGCCGCTGCCGACCGCTCGTAGCCCGCGACCGCCCGGTCGCGCCGGCAGGGCCGGCCCGGCCGGGCGGGTGGGCGGACGGGCGCATGAGCTTCCCAGGACGGGCGCGGGGCCACGGGACCGGCCCTGCCCGCATCTCCTCCCTGACAGACTGGGGCGCCCGATCTTGTGCGCCCCTTCTTCTTCGGCCACCCTTGCGGCGGAATCGTCACCTGATCCGGATCTGCCGCCATGACCTCCGCCGTCGAAGACCGTCTGCGCTCGCTGGGCATCGAGCTGGCCGCCGCCCCGGCGCCCGCCGCGAACTACGTTCCCTTCCAGCGCGCCGGCGACCTCGTGATCGTGTCCGGGCAGCTCCCGATGCGCGACGGGGCGGTCGTCTACAAGGGCAAGCTCGGCGCCGACGTCAGCCTCGAGGACGGACAGGCCGCGGCGCGGCTGTGCATGGTGAACATCCTCGCCCAGATGAAGGCGGCCTGCGACGGCGATCTCGATCGCATCGCCCAGTGCGTCCGGGTCGGCGGCTTCGTCAACTGCACGCCCGACTACACCGACCAGCCGAAAGTGATCAACGGCGCCTCCGACCTGGTCGTGGCGGCGCTCGGCGACGCGGGCCGCCATGCCCGCGCCGCCGTCGGCGTGAATGCCCTGCCCCTCGGCGCCGCGGTCGAGGTCGAGGCGATGTTCAGGCTGCGCTAGGCGCAGCCTGCATCGAGGCCGGGGATCAGCGGGTCCGCAGCAGGTCGCGGATCTCGCGCAGCAGGACGACGTCCTCGGGGGTCACGGGCTCGGGCTCCGGCTGGGCCTCTTCCTTCCGCCGCAGGCGGTTCATCTGCTTCACCACGATGAAGATCGAGAACGCGATGATCAGGAAGTTGATCACCGTGTTGACGAACAGCCCGATGTTCAGCGTCGGCACGCCGGCGGCCTTCGCCGCCTCCACCGACGGCATCCGCTCGTCGCCGCCGAGCTGGATGAAGATGTCGCTGAAATCGACGTTGCCGAGGAGCACGCCGATCGGCGGCATGATGATGTCCTCGACCAGCGAGTTCACGATCGCGCCGAATGCGGCACCGATGATGATGCCCACCGCGAGGTCGATGACATTCCCTCTCAGGGCGAATTCTTTGAATTCCTTCAGCATGTTCCTACCCCTTTCCTCGCCGTGTGCGTGAACTTCCGCTCCTTGCCGGGGCACGGCCGGGCCGGGTGGTCGCCGCTACCGCCGGGTCTTGTCCCTCAGCAGGTCCCGCAGATGGGCAAGCTCGCTGCGCAAGGCCTTGAGCTCCGCGCGCAGCCGTTCGGTCTCTCCCGGATCCCCCGCCGGCGCGGCCTCGCGCGCAACCTCCGCCGGCGCCTCGCCCCGGGCCTCGGCCGGTGACCCTGCGGTCGCCTCGCCCTCCTGGGTCTGCGTCTGCTCCAGCGCCTTCAGCCCGCCGCTCCGCAACAGCTTCTGGACGCCCTTGATGGTGTAGCCTTCCTCGTAGAGCAGCCCGCGGATGCGGCCGAGCAGGGCCACATCCTCCGGCCGGTAGTAGCGCCGGCCGCCGGCCCGCTTGAGGGGCCTCACCTGGTTGAACTTGGTTTCCCAGAACCGCAGCACGTGCTGGGGCACGTCGATCTCGCCGGCCACCTCGCTGATCGTGCGGAATGCGCCCGGTGCCTTGACGGTGCGCAGGCTGCGCTCGCGATCCGCGCTGCCCTGGCTTTCCTCACGCGCCATGGCGGCACTCAGCGTCCGCCGCCGGCGCCGGCGTTCACGCGGTCCTTCAGGACATGCGACGCACGGAAGACCAGGACCTTGCGCGGCAGGATCGGCACTTCCTCGCCGGTCTTCGGGTTCCGGCCGATCCGCTGCCCCTTCTGGCGGACCAGGAAACTGCCGAAGGACGAGATCTTCACCACCTCCTCGCGCGTCAGCGCCTCGGTGATCTCGTTCAGGACGGCTTCAACCAGTTCCGCGGATTCGTTCCGCGACAGCCCCACTTCGCGGTAGATGGACTCGCTCAGGTCCGCCCGCGTTATCGTTCGACCAGCCATGTCCCATCCTCCTGCGAAGCAAATTGTTAGCGGGAGTGGATAAGGCGGTCAATTCATTAGATTTTTCCACAAGGAAAGCCGGACGCCCCGCCCGGCCCTCACCAGCGGACCAGCGCAGCCCCCCAGGTGAAGCCGCCGCCCATGGCCTCCAGCATCACAACGTCGCCGGGCTTTATCCGGCCATCCTTCACGGCCGTATCAAGAGCCAGCGGGACCGAGGCCGCACTTGTGTTGGCATGTTTATCTATCGTCACAACTACTTGTTCAGGCGACAGATTCAGCTTCTTGCCAACCGCGTCGATGATGCGCCGGTTGGCCTGGTGCGGCACCAGCCAGTCCACGTCTCCGGGCTTCATCCCGTTCGCTGCCAGCGCCTCGTCCACGGACTCCGCAAGCCGCGTCACCGCGTGGCGGAAGACCTCGCGCCCGGACATGCGCACGTGTCCGACGCTCCGCGTCCGCGACGGGCCCCCGTCCACATAGAGCATGTCGTACTGCCGGCCGTCGGAATGGATGTGGGTCGAGAGAATGCCGCGCGGCTTGGCCTCCCCGTTCGGCCGGGTCGCCTCCAGCACCACCGCGCCGGCGCCGTCGCCGAACAGCACGCAGGTGGTGCGGTCGGTCCAGTCGAGGATGCGCGAGAAGGTCTCGGCGCCGATCACCAGCGCGTGGCGCACCTGCCCCGCCCGGATCATCGCGTCGGCAACCGACAGCGCATAGATGAAGCCGGAACAGACCGCCTGCACGTCGAAGGCGGCGCCCTGGTGAATGCCGAGCCCGGCCTGCACCTTCGTCGCGGTCGAGGGGAAGGTGTTGTCCGGCGTGGTGGTGGCGACGATGATCAGGTCGATCTGGTCGGGCGCCACGCCGGCGTGATCCAGGGCAGCCCGCGCGGCGTCCAGCGCCAGCGTCGAGGTGAACTCGTCCTCGCCCGCCACATAGCGCTGGCAGATGCCTGTGCGCTCGCGGATCCAGGCGTCGTCGGTGTCGACGGTCTGGGCGAGCTCGTCGTTGGTGACGCAGCGCTTCGGCAGCGCGCTGCCGCAGCCGGCGATCCTTGCGTAGATGCGGGTCACGATGCAGCCGCCAGCACGTGGCCGTCGCCGTCACCGTAGAGCTGAGCGAATTCGCTGCGGATGCGGTCGATGAATCCGTGCGCCGCCATCTCGATGCCCACGCCCATCGCGGTGGCAAAGCCATAGGGGTCGGACGATCCGTGGCTCTTCACCACGATCCCGTTGAGCCCCAGCAGGACCGCACCGTTGTAGCTGCGCGGGTCCACCCGGCGGCGCATCTTCGTCAGCGCGTGCTTGGCGAACAGATAGCCGATGGCGGCGAAGAACGAGCTCTTGAACGCCTCGCGGATGAAGGCGCTGACCAGCCGCGCGGTCCCTTCGGCGGTCTTCAGCGCGACATTGCCGGTGAAGCCGTCGGTCACCACCACGTCCACCGTGCCCTCGGCAATGTCGTTGCCCTCGATGAAGCCGTGGAAGGCGATCGGCAGCGACGTGTTCTTCAGGAAGGCCGCCGCCTGCCGCACCGACTCATGCCCCTTCAGGTCCTCGGATCCGATGTTGAGAAGGCCGACGGTCGGGTTGATCCGCCCCAGCACCGTGCGGGCGAACATCTCCCCCATCACCGCGAACTGGACCAGGTTGTCCGCGTCGCACTCCACGTTGGCGCCGAGGTCCAGCATCACGCTCTCGCCGCGCAACGTGGGGAAGAAGGAGCACATCGCCGGCCGGCTGATCTGCGGCATGGTCCGCAGCACGAACTTCGCCACCGCCATCAGCGCGCCGGTGTTGCCGGCGGAGATCATCGCGGCGGCCTCGCCCTCGCGCACCGCCTGCACCGCCCGCCACATGCTGGTCTCGCGCCCGGTGCGCAGCGCGACCGACGCCTTGGTGTCGTTGGCGATGGCGTCGGGCGTGTGACGGACGATCACCGACTTGGCCAGCGACTTCGCCTTCTCGAGATGGGGCTGCAGCTTGGCTTCGTCGCCGAAGAGGATGAACTGGGTATCGGGATAGCGCTTGCGCGCAATCGCACAGCCGCGGACGACCATCCGCGGCCCCTTGTCGCCGCCCATCGCGTCGACAGCGATTGTGATCGACTTCGTCACGCGGGTAGTTCCGTCCGCCCTCTGCTGTACCCCGGCCGGGCGCCAGTTCCGGCTGCTGTCGCGTCCGCCGGCTCGACCAATCTAGGGGACGGGCCGTGAACGGGCAATCGACATCCCGGCGCGCCGGTACGGAACCGCCCGCGTCCGCCCCGCCGGAAGTGAACCCGCCGGCAGGGCACCGGCGGGACCGCATGCCGTTTATCCGAATTCCGACCAGCGCTCAAGCGGCACCACCGCTGCAGGCTCCGCGCCCGATTCATGCCGCCTTCCGGGTGTATATATGGTACCTGCGAGCCGCCCAGCAGAGGACACCCGCACACCATGCGCATCACCGGCACCGCACGCCGCATCGGCGCAGCCGCCCTGCTGGCGGCCGTCGTCTCCGGGCCGCTCGCCGCGGCCGACCTCGACCTCGACCGGATCATCGGCCTGCTCAACAGCCCCGTGCCGGAGGCCCTGGCCGCGCCGGGACCGGTCACCGTCGTCTCCACCGGGATCAGCTGCTTCACCCTTCCCTGCCCGTACTGGGCCGTGGAGACGGCCGACGACGCGCTGCTGGTCGCGGTGGAGCATGTGCTGGCTTCGCCGGACGACGAAGGGGCAGACATGTCCAACCGGCGGTGGGCGGCGCTCCAGCAGGGCGGCTACGAGCCCGTCGCCGTCGAAGGCTACGTGATCGACCGTCCCCGCACCGGCATGATGGAGGGGATGCAGCGCGTGCTGGTGGTGACGGCGGGGCTGGACTGACCCGCGCCCCACCCCCTCAGGCCGCCGAGGCAATGATTATCAGCGCCGCGATCAGCACCACCTCGCTGATCACCAGCGCATAGGCCGTGCCGACCGCCATGCCGGCAGGGAGGGAGACGCAGCCGAGGATGGTCGAATACTCGTTGCCGCCCCGGCAGGTCCCGCCGCGCGGGGTCTGGCGGTAGTAGTAGTCGCGCCCGTTGCGCACCTCGCCGATCACGCGCCCGCTCCGCTCGTCGACGATTATGCGGTTACCGCCGGTGCTGGCGTTGACGTAGTTGTAGCCGGGGCGGACGCCGCGCCAGCCGGAGCCGCCGAGCCCCGGCGCCCAGATCGCCCGCGCCTCGCCGCTGCGGGGATCGACCGTCCACCAGCTTTCGAGCGCCGGGCCGACGGCGCCTGCGTTGGCGACCACCAGCCAGCCGTCGGCCAGCGCCTCCGCCAGCGCCCCTGGCGCCGCAACTCCCGCACCGTCACCCGGCGCGATCACGGCAAGCTCCGGCTGCATCTGGATGCTGGTGCTGACGACCTCACGCGTCTCGGCGGTGAACCCGGCGGCCCTCAGCTCGGCGATCGTCGTCTCCAGCGCCGACTGCAGCACGCCGTACCACATCCGCCGCTCGGCAACCGCCATCGGCGGGATGGCCGGATCGCCCACGGCGGCCACCCCGTCGTGGAGCAGGTCGAGGGAGAAGTCGAACGCCGTGCCGCCCCCGGCCGCCACCGGCCGGAACGACAGGATGAACACCCGAGGCGCGCCGATGTGGAACCGCAGCCCGTCACGGTCGTTGAGGGCCTCGATCATCAGCCGCTCGCTCGCCAGCGCCAGCCCCGCGTTGACCGCACCCACCGGCCACAGCAGCTCCGGCAGCGAGAGCCCGGACCGGGCCGCCGCATCCGCCGTCCCGGCCCCGATCTGCTCTGCCGCCAGCGCGACGCCGACGGCGATGTGGTGCGGGCTGGCGCCGCCCGTCGACACCGCGATCTGGTGCACCGCGGCGAAAGGCGCCGGCACCCCGTCCACCACCTCCGCCGGCGCCAGTGCCGACGGATCGACGATGCTGCCGGTCCGGGCCGCAGGGTCGAGCCGGTCGAACAGCACCCGGCGCCGGGTCTGGGGCTCCGCCCACGGCGACATCACCGTGACGTCGAGGTAGAGCGCGGCAAGTTCGGGCCCCGCGTTGACATCCGCGTCGACGCCGCCGAAGAAGAAGTCGGCCGCGTCGTTGCCCGAAGACGCGCCCGATGCCAGCGCCGGCAGCGCCGTCCCCTGCACCACCGTGTCCCCGACCGCGAGCACCGGCAGCCAGCCCGGCTGTTCTGCGCCGAACGCCTGCAGGATCGCTCCGCCGATGGCGGCCCCCATGCCGCCTCCCTCGGGCGAGAAGGCAAGGAAGATGTGGTCCTGCGCTGCCTCCGCCGCCGGCAGCTGCTGCTCCAGCACGGTCTCGGCAGCGAGTCGGCCGTCCAGGAGGAACTCCGCCACCACCGCAATGCGGACCTGGTGCAGCAGCGCGTCGGGGATCGCCTCGGCCGTCGCGCCCGGCGCGGCCAGCCGGTCGCCCATCGCTAGGCCGGGCAGCGACGGGTCGAGATCGACCCACGCCCCGTCGATCAGCGCCTGCACCCAGACATGGCGCGGCGCAGGCTGCGGCGCGAGGCCGCC
>CALKHQ010000132.1 GCA_937988735.1 uncultured Alphaproteobacteria bacterium | reverse complement strand
CGTCGAAGCTCGGCGTGAGCTCCTGGCGCACGCCGGCATCGGCGGTGAAGGTGAAGCGGATGTCCTCGAAGAAGCTGTTGTCGCGGTATTCCGCCGCCAGTTCCGACAGCCGCCGGCTGCCCGCCAGCCGCAGCTCCAGCCGCTCCGCCTGGCCGAACAGGTTGCGGTGTTGCCAGTAGATGCGGGCGCCGGGCCCGTCGTTGGTGGCGTAGCTGATGCCGCCGCCGATGGTGCGGTGCGGCCGCTCGGTGACGAGGATGCGCATCGGCAGCCGGCCATCCGGCTGCACCCAGTCCGCCGCCGGCGCGACGCTGACCGACCGGAACACCTCGAGCTGGGCGAGCGCCGTGCGCAGTGCCTCCACCTTGGCCTGATCATAGGGCTCACCCGGCTCCCAGGTCACGCGGTCCTGGATCAGCTCGGCGTCCACGTCCTCGAGCCCCTCGATCGCGACCCCGCCGAAGGTCGCTTCCGGCCCTGCATCGACCGTCAGCGTGACGTCCACCGCATGGGCCGCGTGGTCGGCGATCACCATCCGGTCGACGACCTGGGCAAAGGGCCGGCCCCGATTCTTGAGCAGGGCGATGAGCTGGTCCTCGGCGCGCACGATGCGGCGGCCGGTGGCGGGATCGCCGAGGGCGATGCCGATCTCGGCGAGTTCGAACGGTTCGGGGAAGGGCGTCCCGTAGGGGTGCGCGTTGTCGACCGTGTAGCTGCGGAGCGTGTACTGCGGCCCCGGCGTGACCGCGATGGTCACCCGGACCGGTTGGGTGTCTCGGGCGGGCTGCGTCTCCGGATCACCCGCCTGCAGGGCCGTTTCCGGCATGCCGGCGGCGGTGATCTCGACCCGGCCGTCGTAGTAGCCCTCGGCGCGAAGCACGCGGACCAGCCGCTCGCTGTCGCTTTCGATGCGGGATTCCAGGACCGACAGCGTCTGCGGCGTCCGGTCCTCCAGCGTTACCAGCTCGGACGCGCCGCGCAGGGTGGCCAGCAACGGGTCTTCGGACAGCACGCCGTCGGCCACCCCGTCGGTGCGGATCACCGTCATCTCATAGGGCACTTCCGACCGGGCCGCCGCGGCCACGACGAGGTCGACGACGAGGACCAGAACGGGAAGCGCGCGGCGCAATGCGGGGCGAGGTCCTACCTGTGGCTGTTCCATCGGGCGATGCGGGCGGTCCGATGTGTCCCGGTGGCAGTCTCGCCGCAATCGGTCGCGCCGACAACCGGCGGCCATGCCAGGGAAATCGGCCGCGGAACGGCCGCGGCAAGGGAATCACCGCGTCGGTTCGGTCTCCCGCAGGCGGGGCAGCAGCTCGACGAAGTTGCAGGGCCGGTGCCGGTAGTCGAGCTGATAGACCAGGATGTCGTCCCAGGCGTCGCGGCAGGCGCCCGGCGATCCGGGCAGGGCGAAGATGTAGGTGCCGTTGGCGACGCCCGCTGTCGCACGGCTCTGCACCGTGGACGTGCCGATGGTCTGGTAGCTCAGCATCCGGAACAGCTCGCCGAAGCCGGGGATGTGCTTCTCGATGACGGCCTCGACCGCCTCGGGGGTCACGTCGCGGCCGGTGACGCCGGTACCGCCGGTGGTGAGAATCACCTCGATCGCCTCGTCCGCGATCCAGGCGCGGAGCTGTGCCTCGATCGCCCGTTGGTCGTCCGGCACGATGGTCCTGGCGGCGAGCCGGTGGCCGGCGGCCTGCAGCCGCTCGACGAGGGTGTCGCCCGACTTGTCGGTCTCCGGCGTCCGGCTGTCGGACACGGTCATGACCGCAATTCCGACCGGCACGAACGGCCGGGACTCGTCGATCTTCCAGTAGGGTTTCTTCATCGCTCGGGACCTGCCGTTGCGGGTCGGCCGGGCCCGGCGCGCTCGCGCCGCCCGACGCCGCCCTGCCTGCCGTGCCGCCCCGCGCGCTGCGGGCAGGGCCGGCCGGGGTTCAAGTGGTTCACTCCGCCAGCGCGGCAATCCCGACGCGGGCGTTGAGGTTCTGGTAGCGCGGCCAGCGCCCGGCGATCAGGTCGTCCAGCTCCGGCACCGGCTGGCCGAAGCGCAGCCGATAAGCCCACAGGTTCGCCATCACCCGCTCCACGTAGTCGCGGGTCTCGCCCGCACGGATCGACTCGATGAACAGCAGCGGGTCGTCGCGGTAGTCCGCGTTCGCCATCCAGCGCTGCAGGTTGCCCGGCCCGCCGTTGTAGGCGGCGAGGATCTTCAGGATGTCGTCGCCGATCCAGCTGTAGGACCGCAGCTCCTGCACGAACTGCTGGCCGAGTGCCAGGTTCGTCGCCGGGTCGCGCAGATTCTCGGCCGATCCGCCGACCGCGCTGGCCATGGCGGCGGCGGTGCGCGGCATCAACTGCATCAGCCCGCGGGCGCCGGCAGAGCTCACCGCATCCGGGTTGAACGCTGACTCCTGGCGCATGATTGCCAGCATCGTCGCCCGGTCGATCTGCAGCCCGTTGGCCGGGGTCCAGTTCGGCGCGGGATAGCGCGCGGTCCAGATGGTCTCGCCGCCGCGGCGGGCGTGGGCGATCGACAGCCGCATCGCCAGCTCTGGCAGCCCGGCGCGCTCTGCAAAGGCGAGGAGTGCGCGGGTCTCCGTGGGGTTGAGGGTGGAGGAGAGGGCGCGGAACTCGGCGGCGGCGCGGCCGGTCTCGCCGATCTGGAGCAGCGCCAGCGCGCGACGGGCGCCGGGCCGCTGCAGCACCGCCTGGATCGCCTCCTCGCTCACTGCCGGCGTCGTCCACTGCCGCGGGTCGTGCATGCCGAGCGCATGCTGCGCGAGCATGCCGTAGAAGGTGTCCGGATGTTCGGCCGCGCGCCGCAGCAGCGGGCTGACACTGGCGAAGGCGCGCGCGCGGAGCGCGGAGCGCGCGCCCCAGTAGGCCGCCGCCGTCCGCGTCCAGCGGGACGCGTAGGGCGACTCCGACAGCGTCTCGAGCCAGTCCACCGCCTGGGCGTAATCCCCGCTGCGCCAGGCGGCGAGCCCGCCCGCCCACAACGCTTCGGTCGCGGCGCTGCCGGCGGCGGCAATGGCGAGCCGCGTCTGCTCCAGCGCCTCCGCGTCGGCGTTGTTGAGGAAGGCGTTGAACGCGATCATCCCGCGGCCCTGGGCCATCTCCGCCGTGGCCAGCAGGCCGCGCCCGCCCTCGAGGATCGCGAGCGCGGTCCCGCGATTGTCGTCGCGAAGCGCACGGCGCACGTCGCTCAGCAGCTCCCGCGCCGCCCGGTCGCCGGCGGCGTCGCGCGCAACGTCGATTGGCAGCGGCACGGGCCGGTTCGCCGGGTCGCCGGAGAAGGTCGCGATCGAATCGTCGATGGACGGCGGGGTGGGCAGACGACCGCCGGACCGGCTGACGGCGAGGTCGTAGATGGCGGTGGCGCCGGCATGGTCGTGATACAGCGACAGCCACTCCGCCAGCTCCTCATAGGTGGAGCGGTAGGCGGTGGGGTGCATGTAGCGCTGGTGCAGCACCGTGCCCATCAGCAGCCGGTCGCCGAGCTGCCGGATGAGGCCGTCGGCGACCGCCCAGTTGCCCGCTTCCTGCGCGGCGAAGATCTGCTGGTAGAGCTGGGCGTCCATCAGGCCCAGCGGGCGCTGCGGATCGGGCGTCGCCGGGTCGGAGGGCAGCACCAGGGTGGGATCGATGCGTGCGACCTCGACCGCGTGATAGCCCGGCAGTGCCGCGAGCTGCGCGCCCTCGAACGGCTCGTAACCGGCGATGTCGGAGAACCGCTCCTCCGCGTCCCATTCTCCCGCGACGCCCGAGGCGGCGAACCCGATGCAAAGGCCACAGGAGATTGCCGCGACTGCGAATCGCCTCATGGTCTCTTCCCCGCTTCTTCACCCACTGCGGTGGCTATAGGTGAATTCGCCGACAGCCGCAACGCGGCCGGGCGGGCGCCGGATGTGCGCGGCCATGCTAGCCGGACGAGAGTCGCTGCTTGATGGCGAGCAGGTCGCGCCAGGCCATCCGCTTCTGGATCGTCGAGCGCAGCAAGAAGGCGGGGTGGAAGATCGCCATGCAGTCGATCGGCTCCGGCAGGCCGGGTGAGCTGTAGCGGCGCCAGCTTCCGCGCAGGCGGGTGATGCCCTCGTTCGACTGCAGCAGCGACGATGCCGACGCATTGCCGGCCAGGATCAGGATCTGCGGCCGCACCAGCTCGATGTGGCGGATGCAGAATGGCAGGCAGGCGCCGATCTCGGCAGCGGTCGGTGACCGGTTGCCGGGCGGGCGCCACGGCAGGATGTTGGTGATGTAGAGGTCTGAACGGCTGAGCCCGATGCAGGCAAACATGCGGTCCATCAGCTGGCCGCTGGCGCCGACGAAGGGCAGCCCCTGCCGGTCCTCGTCCGCCCCCGGCGCCTCGCCGACGATCATGACCCTGGCGCCCGGTTTGCCATCGGCGAAGACGGTGTTCATCGCCGTGGTCTTGAGCGGACAGCCGTCGAACTCCTCGATCGCCGCCCTCAGCTCTTCCAGCGTGCCGGCGGCGGCGGCGCGGCGGCGGGCATCGTCGCTGGCGGCGATCATGCCGGGCACCGGCTGCGGCCGCGCCACCATCGGGGGCGGGGCGGGACGCGCCGGTTCGGGAGCGCCGCGGCCGGGCTCCGGGGCCGGGCGGGCGGGCGGGGCAGAGCGCGCGGGAGCGGTCGCTGCGCGCTGCGGCGGCGTGAAGTCGCGCGCCGGCGTCGGCCCGATCGCCACATCGACGCCGATTGCCGCGTACCAGTCCAGCAGCCGTTCCAGATCCGCCGCGTTCAGAGAAGCCGGCACGCCTTCCTCCGCATGCGGGCGCGGCAGGGCAGTGGCGCCCTTGCCCCAAGTTGTCCATAAACCTCTATAAGAACCATCCGGCAGCGACAAGGACAGGGGCATGGCAGCGCGCAACGGGCAGGATCGGGAGGCGATGGAGTTCGACGTGGTGATCGTCGGCGCCGGGCCCGCGGGGCTGTCGGCCGCGATCCGCCTGCGCCAGCTCGCCGCCGACACCGGCCGCGAGATCAGTGTCTGTGTGGTGGAGAAGGGCTCCGAGGTCGGCGCCCACATCCTTTCCGGCGCGGTCCTCGAGCCGCGCGCGCTCAACGAGCTTATTCCCGACTGGGCGGAGCGGGGAGCGCCGCTGGACACGCCGGCGACGGACGACCGTTTCCTGCTGCTGACCGAACGGCGCGCGCTCCGGCTGCCCACGCCGCCGCAGATGCGCAACCACGGCAACTACATCATCAGCCTCGGCCGGCTGTGCCGGTGGCTGGCGGAGCAGGCCGAGGCGCTGGGCGTCGAGATCTTCCCCGGCTTCGCCGCCGCCGAGGTGATGTTCGACGAGGCGGGGGCCGTGGTCGGGGTCGCGACCGGCGACATGGGCGTCCGCAGGGACGGAACGCCGGGCCCGAACTATCAGCCGGGTGTCGAGCTCCGGGCGCGCCAGACGCTGTTCGCGGAAGGCTGCCGCGGGTCGCTCAGCCAGCAGCTCATGGAACGCTTCGACCTGCGCGCCGGCGTCGATCCGCAGACATACGCCCTCGGGATCAAGGAGTTGTGGGAGGTGGAAAGCGCCGACCACACGCCCGGTCAGGTGATCCACACGATCGGCTGGCCGCTGCCCAGCAACGTCTACGGCGGCTCCTTCGTCTATCACCTGCGAGACCGGCAGGTGGCGATCGGCTTCGTCGTCGGGCTGGACTACGCCAATCCCTATCTGAGCCCGTTCGAGGAGTTCCAGCGGTTCAAGACCCATCCGCGGATCCGCCCGCTGCTCGCCGGCGGGCGCCGCATCGGCTATGGCGCCCGGGCGCTGAACGAGGGCGGCTGGCAGTCGATCCCCCGGCTCACCTTTCCCGGCGGCTGCCTGATCGGTTGCGCGGCGGGCTTCCTCAACGTGCCCAAGATCAAGGGCACCCACACGGCGATGAAGTCGGCAATGGTGGCGGCGGAGGCGGTCGCCGAGGCGCTGGCCGGGGGCGGGGAGGGCCCCGTGGAGGTGACCGGTTATCCCGAACGGTTGCGGCAGAGCTGGGTCTGGCCCGAGCTCAAGGCGGTGCGCAACATCCGGCCGGCCTTCCGCCGGGGCCTGTGGCCGGGCCTGGCCCATGCCGCCTTCGACACCTACGTGCTGCGGGGCAGGGCGCCGTGGACGCTGCGCAACCACGCCGATCACAGCGCGACGAAGCCTGCGGCCGGCTTCAGCCGGATCGACTATCCCAAGCCGGACGGGGTGCTGACATTCGACCGCCTTTCCTCGGTGTTCCTGTCGAACACCAACCACGAGGAAGACCAGCCCTGCCACCTGGTGCTGAAGGACCCGTCGGTGCCGGTCAGCGTCAACCTGCCGGTCTATGATGCGCCGGAGCAGCGCTATTGCCCGGCGGCGGTCTACGAGATCGTCAACGAGGCGGGCACGGGTCCGCGGCTGCAGATCAACGCGCAGAACTGCGTCCACTGCAAGACCTGCGATATCAAGGACCCGACCCAGAACATCCGCTGGGTGACGCCGGAAGGCGGCGGTGGCCCCAACTACGCCGGGATGTAGCGCGGCGTGAAAAACTGGCCCGCGCCCGCCGCTTGCCGTATGGGAAAGACGACGTTGCAGCCAACCGCCGCGGCCAGGGCGATCGGAGCCGCCTGCGCGGCCGGAACAGGGAGGTCCCCATGAACTTCAGTGTCGCCGCGGCAGGTAGCCTCTTGCGGGCCGCGTTCGTGGCGGCCACGGCGATCGGGTTCGCGGTCGCGCTCCCGGCGGTGGACGCGGCGCAGGCGGCTGCCGTGCCAACGCACGGTCTGGCGGGCAGTTATCTCGCCGGCCGTCACGCGGAGCGGGTCCGCGACTATCCCGCGGCGATCGAATTCCTCTCCCGCACGCTGGAGGCGGACAGCGAGAACCTCGACGTGCTGCGCCAGCTGTTCCTGCTGACGGTTGCCGAGGGACAGATGGATCACGCGCTGGCGCTGGCGCCGCGGGTGCAGAAGGTCGCCCCGACGGAGCCGCTGCCGCCGATGATCCAGCTGCTCGACCGCTTCCGGGCCGGCGACCACGAAGCCTCGCTGCAGATCATTGCCGAAAGCGAAAACTACGGTCTCAACCAGATCGTCATGCCCTTTGTCGAGGCCTGGTCGCTGGCCGGCCTCGGCCGCGGCGAGGAAGCGCTGGCGGTGCTGGCCGGGGAACAGGCGCCGACCGGGCTTGCGCCGCTCTATGCCACCCACCGCGGGCTGCTGCACGAGTTCCTCGGCGATGCGGCCGCGGCAGAGGCCGAATATCAGGCGGCGATCGCCATGAACGAGACCGCGTCCTACGCCCCCATTGCTGCCCTCGGCGCGCTCTACGAACGCACCGGGCGGGCGGAGGAAGCGCGGGCCGTCTATACCGATTTCGCCGACTCGACCCAGTCGCACCGGATGATCGAACCCGCGCTCGCCCGGCTCGACGGCACCGACGGCGGCGAGATCCCGAACCGGGCGGCACCGTCAGCGGCGGTGAGCGACCTGCTGTTCAGCGTGGCAAGCTCGCTCAGCCAGGAAGGCAACGAGATCTTCGCCTATGTCTTCGGCCGGATGTCGCTGTTTCTCGATGCGGAGAACGGCCTCGCACTCGCCCTCGTCGCCCAGAGCCTGCAGGCGCAGGAGCGCCACGAGGAGGCGATCGAGATCTACCGCACCGTTCCCCTGACATCGCCGATGGGTTTCGCGTCCCGGCTCGCCATGGCCGACGCCATGAACGCCTTCGGACGGGTGGACGAGGCGATCAGCTACCTCGAGGAGCTTGCCGCCACCTATACCGACGACTACGCGCCGTTGGCGGCGATCGGCAACTACCTGCGGGCAGAGGAGCGCTTCGCCGAGGCGGTCGAGGCCTATGACCGCGCCTTCGAGCGGATCCCGGAGGTCGCCTACGAGCACTGGTCGCTGCTCTACTACCGCGGCATCGCGCTGGAGCGGTCGGGGCAGTGGGACCGGGCCGAGGCCGACTTCCTGAAGGCACTCGAGTTCGAGCCGGAACAGCCGTTCGTGCTCAACTACCTCGGCTACAGCTGGGTCGAGCAGGGCAAGAACCTCGACGAGGCGCGGACGATGATCGAGACCGCCGTCAAGCAGCGTCCGGGCGACGGCTTCATCGTCGACAGCCTGGGCTGGGTGCTCTACCGGCTTGGCCAGTACGAGGAGGCCGTGCCGCATCTGGAGCGGGCGGTGGAGCTGGAGCCGGCCGATCCGGTGATCAACGACCACCTCGGCGATGCGCTGTGGCAGGTCGGCCGGCGGCTGGAAGCGCAGTATCAGTGGCAGCGCGCGTCCGAGCTGGAGCCGGACGAGGAGCTGGCCGCCCGGATTGCCGACAAGCTCGCCAACGGCCTGACCAACCCGCCCGAGCCGGTGGTGGACGAGCACGCGGCCGAGGGGGCGGTGGACTGACGGTGTCCGTGGCGGCGGTCACGGCGCCCGCCAAGGTCAACCTCGCGCTCCATGTCCTCGGCCGGCGCGGCGACGGCTACCACGAGGTCGAGACACTGATTGCCTTCGCCGGGGTCGCGGACGCGGTTGACGTGGAGTTCGGTTCCGGCCCTGATCTTTCCGTGTGCGGTCCGTTCGCGGCCGACCTCGCGGGTCTGCCGCCCGAGCGGAACCTCTGCATGATGGCGGCGGAGCGCTTCGCCGCGCGCTTCGGCGGCGGGCCGTGGCGGATCGCGCTCGAGAAATGGCTTCCGCCGGCGGCGGGCCTCGGCGGCGGCTCGGCAGACGCTGCCGCGGTGCTCCGCCTGCTGGCCGACGCCGTCGGCGTCTCCCACGACGATCCGGGCGTTGTCGACATCGCGCGTGGACTGGGTGCCGACGTGCCTGCCTGTCTTGCCGGCCGGCCGTGCATCGCGCGCGGCATCGGCGAGCTGCTGGAGCCGCTGGCGCGTTTTCCCGAGGTTCCGGTGCTGCTGGCCAATCCCCGCATCGCGCTGCCGACGGCCGCCGTCTTTCGCGCCTGGACGCAGGAGGCGCCGCCGGCTCGGCTCGACCGGGTCGGGATCGAGGCGGCGCGGGACGCCGCGGGGCTGGCGCAGGTGCTGACGGACAGCCGCAACATGCTGCAGACGGCCGCAATCGCGCTGGAGCCCGCCGTGGCGGTCGTGCTGGACGCGCTGGAGGCAAGCGCGGGCTGCCTCCTCGCCCGGATGTCCGGCAGCGGCGCCACCTGCTTCGGCCTCTTCGCCACCGACGCCGATTGTGCGGCCGCCGCCGAGCGGCTGCGCGCCGCCCATCCCGGATGGTGGGTCAGCGCGACCCGGCTCCGGCCCTGATCGGGGACCGGCGCGTCCGATCGCGCGGCGAGGTGATCAGGGCGGCGTCTGGCTGCGCAGCCGGGCGAGCAGGGTCAGGCTCGGCTGGCCGGTGACGGGAAGCCCCTGGGCCGCCTGGTAGGCCTGGATTGCCTGCACCGTGCGGCGGCCCGGAATGCCGTCGGGGCGGCCGCTGTCGTAGCCGAGGCTGTTCAGCAGGGTCTGGATCTCGCGGATCGCATCCGGGCTGAGCGCTCCGCCGGGCAGGAGGTCCCCGGTCTGCTCGGCGATGGGGATCGCGTCCGCAGGCGTCGTTGGTACCGCTGCACTCAGGCTGGCATCCGCGGCCGGCGTCTGCGGCGTCGGTACCGGCGCAACGGCAACCGGTTCCTGCGTGGGCGGTTCCGTCGCGGCAGGATCCGGCGTGTCCGGCGCCGCGGCGACAGCCTCCGCCGGCTGGGCATCGGCCTGGGCAGGAGCAGGAACAGGGGCATCCGCCTGCGACTCAGGCTCGGGGCTGCCGGGGCTCTCGATGCCGTAGAGCCGGGTGTCGGTCGGCGGCGGGGAGGCCGACAGTTCCTGCGACTGCCGGAGCTGCTCCGGCGTCAGCGTCGCCGCAATCTCCGCCGCGCGCGCCTCGGCGCCCGGATGGCCGAGTTCGGCCGCCCGCTGGAACCAGAGGTGGGCCAGCAGGGGGCTGTGCACCACACCTGCCCCGGTGCTGTAGAGCTGCGCCAGCTCGTAGGCGCCTTCGGCGAGGCCGCCGTCGGCAGCCGCGCGGAAGCTTTCGGCGGCGTCGGCGTAGCTCTGGGGCCATTGCTGCCCGTCGCGATAGATCTCGCCGAGCCGGAAGCTCGCTTCCGGCACGCCGGAATCGGCGGCGCTCATGTACCAGGCCATGGCGATCAGCGGATCCGCCGGGATGCCCCGGCCGGCCTCGTAGAGCGTGCCGAGCAGGTATTGCGCCTGCGGGTCGCCGCTGACCGCCGCCTGCTCCAGCCAGCGGTAGGCGGCGGCATCGTCGGGCGCCACGCCGTCGCCGTTCAGGTAACGCAGGCCGAGCTCCCGCTGCGCGTCGCGGTCTCCGGACCCGGCCCGCGCCTCCAGTGCGGCGAAGGGAGAGTCTGGTTCGGCCGGCGGTGCGGCGTAGGTGCTGCCCTCGGGCTGCGGGGCGACCAGCGGGTCCACCTCGCCGGCCGGGGCGCCCGTGTCCGCCGGGGCGTCCGTCTCGGGTGTAGCCGGCTGCTGCGGCTCCGGCAGCGGGTCGACCTGCCGCACCGCCGGGTCGGCAGCCGATGCCGGGCCGGTCTCAGTGGCGGGCTCGTCGCCGATCAGGCCGCTGACCGCACCGGCGGCCTCGTCGTAGAGCGTGTTCGCCTCCGTCCGGAGGTTGTTGACGACGTCACCGACCGACGTGCCGGGGTTGAGCCAGACGTAGACGAACAGTGCGATGGCAGCGAGGGCGGCGATCCCGATCAGGACCATGATCAGCCGGAGCAGGAACCGGCCGAAGGAGCGTCGGCGCCGGACCGTGCTGCCGGCGCCGCCGGCGAGCTGGCGCCGCTGCTGGGCAGCGGCGATCGCCTTCTCGATCTCGCGGCCGGGCTGCAGGCTCGCCGGTGCCGGATCGGCCGCCGCGGGGCGCGGAACGAACGGGGCCGGCGGCACGTCGGCCGGCGGCTCGAGCCGCGGCTCGCGTGCCCGCGCTGCCCCCGGCTGGACAAGCGGAGGCTCCACGTCTGAGGGCGCGGGCTGCGGGGTGGCGGCCGGCCGCGCCATCGACGGCTCCTGACCCATCGGCTCGGGAGCAGGGGACACCGGCCGCGGAGGAACGGCGGCGGGCGGCACCGGGGACGGCGCCGGCGCGGCAGCGGCGGCAGCGGCGGTCGCGCGGCGGATGCGGTCGATCCGCACGGCCCAGTACGGGTTGGTTGTTGCGGTGGCGAGACTGCTGGCCAGCGCGTGGATCGCGTCGAGCATCGCCAGATTGCCGCCCGGCGGCGCGGCCGCCGGTTCGGGCGCGATCGCAGGACCTGCCGGCGCAGTAGCGGTGGAGGGTCGCGGCGGCGCGACCACGGTGAGCTCGGGATCGACGGCGGGCTCTGGTGCGGGCGGGGGTGCGTCTTCCTCCTCGGCCTCCGGGTCGCCGAGCGTCCGCGCCAGCCATTCCTCCAGCGTCATGCCGGCGGCATCGGCGGCGGCGCGCGCCACCTCCAGGGTCTCCGGGTCCAGCGCTTCGATGTCGATCGGTCTGGGTCGTGCCATGGGGCCAGCCTGATCCGTGGTGAACGTTCAGCCCTGGGCGTGACCGGCCAGGACGCGGTCCAGCTTCTCCTCCAGCCGGCGCAGGGTCGCCTCGACCGGCTCCGGCTCGTGCCGCGGCGCGGCGGCCTGCGGTTCCAGCCCGGCCTGTTCCGCCGCGGCGCCGAGGATGGCAAGGGCCACCCAGCGCGCCAGCGGCATGTCGGCCTCGCTGGCGGCCATCGCGGCCACCCGGTGGGCGGCGGGGCTGAGTTCGACTGTGGCCGGACCAAGATCACGGTCGCTGGTCATGGGGCACCTTCCGTTTCGGGGCCTCGGCCCCGGGGCCATCGGTTCCGGCTGCCCGGGCGCGCCTATGGCTGCTCCCGCCGGATTCGCTCAGCGGCTGATCCGGGCAAGTATAGACGCCAGATCGTCCTCGCTGTCATAGGGAATCACCAGCGATCCGCCCTGCCTCCCGGGCCTGATGGCGACGGGGCGGGCGAGGGCGGCGCGGAAGCGGTCGGCCCATGCCGCCGTGTCCGTCTGCGCCGGAGGCGCTTCGGCGCCCCGTGGCGCCGGGGCCGGCCGCGCCGCCTTCGCCGCTTCCTCGGTCTGGCGCACGGTCAGTCCCTCCGCGACGACGCGGCGCGCCAGCGCCACCGGATCATCCACGTTCACCAGCACCCGCGCATGGCCGACGCTGATGGCGCCGGAGCGGATCATCTCCTGCACTTCGGCCGGCAGGCGGAGCAGCCGCAGCATGTGGGCGACGTGGGTGCGGTTCCTGCCTAGCCTGCGCGCCACCTCGTCCTGGGTGCGGCCGTGGACCTCGATCAGCTGCTGGTAGGCCAGCGCCTCGTCCAGCGGCGCCAGCTCGGCGCGCTGGATGTTCTCGACCAGCGCGATCTCGGCGAGGGTGACATCATTCAGCGGCCGGACGAGCGCGGGGATCGCCGCCCGTCCGGCCAGCCGCGCCGCCCGCCAGCGCCGTTCGCCGGCAACGATCTCGTAACGCCCGGCTTCGCCCGGCACCGGGCGGACCACGATCGGCTGGATGACGCCCTGCTCGGCAATGGAGGCTGCCAGCGCATGGAGCTCCCCCTCGTCGATCGAGCGCCGGGGCTGCCCGGGGTTGGGCCGAATCGCATCCAGCGGAAGCATCTCCAGCCGTTCTTCCCCGCCGGCAGGCTCGGCGGCTGCTGCATCCTGCATGGCGGCGACAGACGGCACCGGCTGCGGCTGGTCGGCGTCCGTGACCACGCCGCCAGCGGGCGCACGAATCAGGGCCGGCAGCCAGGACGGGGCGCGGTGCGGGTCGTCGTCACTCAGCGCCATCGCGCCGGTCGTCCTCCGCCGCGATCGCCTTGCGGCGCGCGGGCCCTCGCACTAAGGTCCGCCGCGACATTGGGGTGTCGCCAAGTGGTAAGGCACCGGATTTTGATTCCGGCATTCGCAGGTTCGAATCCTGCCACCCCAGCCATCCCGCCACCGACCGTCAGCGCTTGCGCCCCGTCACCCGCTGGTACAGGGCCTGCAGATAGCGGTGGTCGGCCTCGGTGAACTCGCCCGCGGCGATGTCCTCCTTGTAGTCGGCGAGCTCCTCGCGGGTCTCGTCCGAGATCTCGTGCTTCGTCAGCAGCTCGTCGATGAGGGCGAGCGCGTCGGACGGCGCCCGGGCGGCGGCGACATGGGGCGATTCCGCCTCGTCCTCCTCCTCCTCGTCGACATAGTCGTCGTGGTCGTCCTCGCCGGGCGCCTGGACCAGCAGCATGTCCCAGGTGACGCCCGCCTCGCGCATCTGCTCCCGGATGGTGCGGGCAGCCGCGACCACCTCCTGGTCGTCGTCGCTCAGCAGCCGCTCAAGCGATTCCAGGAATGAATCGCGGTCGATCTCGCTCATGCCCTCAAACCCGTGCTGTCAGACCGGCGCGCATCATGGGGGAGAGGGCCACGGACCGCAAATGGCTTCTGCGGGAATCAGGACCCGGGCGGTGGCGCGGTGGTGCCGCGGATCGCGAGCGACAGGGCAAGCTCGACCTGGCGGCCGCGGCTGCCGTCGAACACCATCTCGGCGGCCCGGCGGCCCTTTTCCCGGATCGGCTGCACGACCGTGGTGAGTGGCGGCAGCGACAGCTCGCTCTCCGGAATGCCGTCGAAGCCGACAACCGACATCTGGTCGGGGACGCAGATGCCCCGCTCGCGCAGGCGGTCCAGGGCCCTGAGCGCAATGACGTCCGACATGGCGACCAGCGCCGTCGGCCGCGGCTCGCGCGCCAGCAGCCATGCGACGCCGTCGTCGATGCTCGGCGCGTCGTTCTGGGTTTCGAACACCGGCACCGCGTCCGGGTCGAGACCCGCTGCGGCGAACGCCCGGCGATAGCCGGTCATCCGCGCCCGGGTGACCACGTAGAGCGCCACCTCCAGCCGCCCCGGCTCGACCGGGCCGATCCGGTCGTCGTCGCGGAACGGCATGCTGAGCACGCCGATCCGCCGGTGGCCCAGCGACAGCAGGTGCTCCGCCGCCGCTGCGGCGCCGCCCGCGTCGTCGACCTTCACCGAATTGATGCCGGGACCGGCGTTGAAGTCGGCGGCGACGAAGGGCAGGTTGCGCTTCAGCACCAGGTCCACCAGCCGGTGCCCGTGCTCCATGCAGTCGACGATGAAGCCGTCCACCATCGCCGTCTGCACCGTCCATGCGGCCTCCTGGTCGTTGAGGGAGGAAACCAGCGACAGCCCGGCCTTGTGCGCGTCGCAGACCTCCGCGATGCCTTCCATGAACTGGCGCATGTAGGGGT
Organism: uncultured Alphaproteobacteria bacterium; assembly: GCA_937988735.1. Lineage (GTDB taxonomy): Bacteria > Pseudomonadota > Alphaproteobacteria > CALKHQ01 > CALKHQ01 > CALKHQ01. Next base: position 23,284 of record CALKHQ010000132.1, on the reverse strand, counting down.
CGCGGAAGAAGTAGGGGAGCTCGGTGTCGGTGACGACGCCCACGGCGTTGGCCTTGCCCGCCCGCAGCATCCGCGCGGCCGGGTCGGGGCCGAGGTAGCCCAGCCGCTCGGCCCACTGCAGCACCCGCGCCCGCACCTCCGGCCGCACCAGCTCCGGCCGGTTGAACACGTTGGACGCGGTGCCCTGCGAAACGCCGGCGGCGCGGGCCAGGTCGGCCAGGCGGACCTTGGTCATTGCGGCTCCGCAGTCGCGGGTTGAACCGATTCAAATATACCTTGACTTCGCGTGATCCGCTGCCTATTGAATCGGTTCAAATGTTGAATCGATTCAAGCGTGGATCGGTTCGGGCGCGGGGCGAAGGCCATGATCATTCCTGCAAGCTATCTATACCCCGATCTCGGCGAGGGGAAAGGCCGTGCGCGGCAACAGCGTCGCTCCACGGACGAGCAATCCGGCCGGCTGGACGTGGCGGCGGAGGCGGCCGGCGGGCCGAGCCCGATCGGTGCGCTGGCCTCCGGCATGGCGGTGCTGGTCGGCATTGTCGCCTACGGCGGACTGATGGAGCTGGTGCTCTGAAAGCATCGACGCTCGTGCATCAGTACGGGCCCGCCAGGGTGACGGTTTCGCCGGGCGGGATCGTCACCCGTATCGGCCGCCCGCCATCGACCCGCACCGTGTAGGTGCCGGGCTCGAGCGCTACCGCCGGGTCGCCGATGGCGCCGGAGGCGACCACCCGGCCGCGGTGGTTCTCGATGGTGAACCGCCGCTGCACCGCGCGCACCAGCGCCTCGCCGAGAGAGGCGGCATCGGACGCATCGAAGTAGCGTCCGCCGCCCAGCGCGGCCCAGGCGCTGAACGTTTCCGCCAACGCCGGATCGTCCAGCGCGAAGCCGACGATGTTGACCCGGACGTCGATGCCGAGGCTGCGCAGTGCGGCGATCTCGGCAGCCGGGTCCCCGTCGCAGGTCTCCTCGCCGTCCGTGACCAGCACCACGAGCTGCGGTCCCGTCACCCCGGCCATGTCCTGCGGCACACTCCGCAGCGATTCGCCGATCGGCGTCCGCGCGAGATTGGTCGGCTGGACCCCGGCGATCACCTCCGCGATCGCCGCCGGCTCCAGCGGTTGCGGCGGCAGCACCAGTTCGGTTTCGCAGCTCTCGGGCGGCCCCTGTCCGAACACGCGCAGGCCGAGCATGGTGCCGGGCGGAATGGTGCCGCCGGTGAGAGCGGTCAGCGTCTGCTTCGCGATCTCTATCCGGCGCACGCCGTCGAGGCGCTGGAGCATGCTGCCCGAGGCGTCGAGGATGATCAGGATACCACCCGGCGCCGGCGGCGCTGCGACGTTCTGGTCCGGCCGGGCGGCAAGAAGCTCCAGATATCCCGGCTCCGGCGGCGGAGGCGGCGTCCGGTCGAGGGCAACCGTGACCGTGTAGTCCGCCGGGCGGCGCAGCCACCCCGCCAGCCGTTCGAAGGCGACGTCGATCTCGCCCTGGGCGAGCATCGGCTGGTAGAAGCCGCCGTTCAGCCCGGCCCAGTCCTGCATCAGGTTGCGGGTGGTCCAGAGCTCCTCGCCGGTGAAGCCGCCCGGTACAGCCAGGGCGAAGATGCGCGGGCGGGTCTGCGCCAAGCTCTCCCACAGCGCGGGCGTCAGCGGTGCGCCGTCGGACTGGGCGTCCGTCAGCAGCACGATCGCCCGCTGCCCCGGCCGCGCCGCCAGCGCCTCGCTCGCCGCAAGCAGCGCCGCCTCGGCGTTGCTGGAGCTGTCGGACCACGGGTAGGCGTGCAGGGTCAGGAACACCTGCAGCGGGTCGCCGGTCCATTCCTCCAGCAGCCCAGCGGTCGCCTGGTCGCGGAACGGGAACAGGTTGACCACCTCGCGCTCGGGCCTCAGGCCCTCGGCGAAGTTGCGCATCGCCTGGACGATCGCGGGGATGTACTGGTGGACGCTGCCGCTGGTGTCCCAGGACAGGGCGACAGACCGCGGCGGATCCTCGACCCGCAGCCAGTAGGGGCCGGGCGCAACGGCGGCGGTGAAGCTCTGCTGCCCGTCGACGGAAGGGGCCGGCTGCAGGGGAACTTCGGTGCCCGTCGCATCCTGCAGGGCGAGCGCGACATGCGGTGCCGGCGAGCCGCCAAGCGTCAGGATCAGCCCGTGGCCGTCCGCCGGCACGTCGATCCGGTACCAGTCCACGTCGCCGTCCAGCAGCACCGTGCCCGAGACGGGCGTGTCGAAGGGCAGGAGATCGGCCGTCTCGGGCGTATCGTTGGCGTCGGCGGCCTCCGGTTCCGGCAGGGGCGGCGGATTGAGCCACTCGTGCACGGCGTCGCGGCCGAGTTCGCCCCATTCCCCGAGCGCGGACCGGTAGCCGGACCCGACCGGCGCTTCCCGCACAACCAGCGTTTCCGGAAGCAGGACCTGCCGCGTCTCCTGCGGCACCTCGATGGTGAAGCGGAGGTAGCGGACCCAGGTTGGCTGCAGCCCGTTCAGCGTCGCCGTCGCGCCCGCGGGCGGCAGTGCGAACCGGCCGAGGCTCGTCCACGGACCGACCGGGCTCGCCAGGCTTGCGGAGATGTCGACCCAGGACACCACCGGCGCGCCGCCGTCCTCGCCGCTGCGCCATTCGATGGCCGTGATCTGTGCCGCGCGGTTGTGCGCAAAGCCCAGCACCCATTCCACCGTTCCGTCGTGGTCGGAGGGGAGGTAGAGACGTGGCCGCTCCGTCTCCGCGGTCAGGAGATCCCACCGGTCGACGAGCGGTGAGGACCAGACGATGTGCCCGCCGCGGGTGGGGTCGGCGAGGTTGAGTCCGATGCCGGCCGGGTCGAGCGGGTTCGACTCCGGCACCGCCACCGCCTTGATCTCGCCGAGCGATGCGCCGGACCCCGTGCGCTCGCCGCCGTGGGTGTCGATCGGCTCCAGGCGCAGGAAGCGCGCGGCGACGGGCCCGTCGAACGGGAAGGCCTGTTCGGCGGGGCGGGCCGAGAGGGTTCCCTCCAGCACCCGCTCGAAGTGTGCGCCGTCGAGCGACACTGAAATCGCGAACCGCCGCAGCCGGTGGGTGACGTCCGGCAGCGCCGCCGGCGTCAGCAGCACACCAGCCAGCATCACCGGATCGTCGCCGGCGAGGTCGATCACCGGCAGGGCTTCCCTCAGCTCACCCTGGTCGAGCGTGGCACTCGTTCCGCTGTTGACGCCGCCGTCGATCAGCCGCGCCTCCCCCGCCAGCATGGCGCCGCCGGCGGCCGCACCGGCGACATCCAGACCGCCCAGCATCGAATCCGGCAATGGCCATGCGCGATATGGCGACACCAGCGGTGCCGTGGCGTCGGGCGTCACCACCGCCTCCACATGAACCGGAACTGCGGTGTCGCCGAAGGCGGCGACTGCAAGGGTAACCGGACGGCCGCCCCAGGCGTCCGGCGGCACCTCCACCGTCACCGCGATCTGGCTCTCGGCGCCCGGGGCAAGCGTCAGCCGGGACTGGGCCGGGGCTATCCGCCAGCGCTCGTCGCCCACGTGCGTTTCCAGCGCAAGGTCGAGCGGCACGGCGCCATGGTTCTCCAGCCGCAGCGCGCCCTCCACCCGCTGCCCCCAGGTGGCGAAGGCGGCGACGGTGTCGGTTTCCAGCGACAGCGCCATCATCACCGGCGGCGGTGCCACCGGCGCGGGGGTGACCGCGTCGCCGAAGTCCAGCGCCAGCGCATAGTCGCCGCCCTGACCACTGCTGATCTTCAGCCGATAACCGGAACCGGCGGGCAGTTCGCCGCGCCACTCGCTCGTTTGGCGGTCGGGATAGAGGGTCGCGATCGTGGTCCGCTCCGGGCGGGGCCATGGGTCCTCCGGGTCCGGCGGCGTCTCCTGCACCACGGTGAGGCTTTCTCCGGCGAGCGTCCCCGTCTCCGGCGCGAGATCGCGGATGACGAGCGTTGCCGGCCGTTCGAGGTCGGGCAGGCGATACCAGTCGGCATCCTGCGGGAACAGGGAGCCGCGCAGGCGCAGGTCGGCCGGCAGGGGCGAGGCCTGCCACCACTCCTCGTTCGGCTCCAGGTCGATCGGCCGGTCGAACCAGGGCCGATGCTCGACGAGCAGGGCGTAGGGGCTCTCGGCTGCGCCCTCGCCGCGCACTTCGAGGTAGTGGTCGCCCGGCCCGAGGATGCCGTCCCAGACAACCTCGCTGCGGGCCGGCGGCGTCCCGAACGTGCGCAGCCGCTGCGCGACGCCCTGCCGCTCGCCCCATTGCGGCTGGGCCTGCAGCGTGCTTCCCGGCGGGCCGCTGAGCGTGATGCGGACGCGGGTGTTGGCAGCGAGATGGAAACGGTAGAGATCGACGTCGCCGGCGCGGTCGAGCAGGCCCGTCCGCGGCACGCCCGGCTCCAGCCGCATGGCGCGGGCCGCGTCGTCATTCGGCTCCAGCTCGTCGCCCAGACCGCGGGCCAGCACCTCCTCGATCGGCGTGCCCGGTGCCGGCGGCGGGCCGAGCCGCACTGCGTTCAGCCGGTACTCGCTGTCCGTCCCGACCACGCCGAACAGGTGCCGGCCCGGGACCAGCAGCAGGCTCGACAGCCGCGCGGCGCCCATGTCCGAGGGCGGCCTGTCGTCGATGACGGGGCTGCCGGACGTGTCGTAGAGAATCAGCCGCTCCAGCCCGGCGCCCTCGGCCTCGACCCGCCACAGTTCGGGCTCGCCCTCCACCGTCAGGACGAAGACGTCGGTCTCGCGGCCGGCGAAGCGCCCCTCGGCGGTGCCGTCGGGGCCGAAGGGGGAGGGAGTGTGCGGCAGGTCGTTCGGCTCCCGCTCGCGGCCAGCGACCGCTGGCCTCCGGTTCTCGGCTGCAAGGGTGTAGCGGATGGCCGGATCCAGGCCGCCGTGGACACGGAGCAGATGCTCGCCCGGCTCGAGAACCAGATCCGGCAGCCTGACGTCCCGCGCGCCCGACCGGTCCAGCAGGGTCTGCCCCCGGGCGTCGCGCAGCTCCAGCCGCAGGTCGGCGTCGGAGTCCGCCCGCAGCACCAGGTCGAACTGCTGGTCGTGCCACGACGGATCCAGCACCAGCAGCAGATAGTCCTCGTCGGATCCGGAGCTTGACCCGATCAGGCGCCCGCTGACCGGCACCTGGGGATCGAACCGGACCGCTTCCGCCGGTGAGTCGTTCGGCTCGATCGCCTCGCCGGGGGCGAGCGGCCCCGAATCTTCCGCCGAAAGCAGCACCCGGGCGCCCGGGCGGCCGCTGAGCCTGATCTCGTAGCGCCCGGCGGTGAGGGCGAGATCGGCAAGGGTGGCGATGCCGCCCCGCCGGGTGTAGGCACGTGACATCCGCGAGCCCTGCTCGTCGTAGAGCTCGAGCGTCGGCGACGCGCCGAGCTCCCCCTGCGCCGTCAGCGTCCACAGCCGCTGCGCAGTCGCCGCGTCGACGGTCCATGCCACCCTGGCCGGCGCATCGGCGGGTGGACGGAACAGCCCGGTGAAGGCGCCGGCGACCGCGTCCGGCAACGCCGCGGGAACCGGGCCCCCATCGGCGGTGCGCAGCCGGTAGAGCAGACCGTCGCCGTAGTTGCCTTCCACCGCCAGCCGGTATTCCCCCGGCGCCAGCAGCAGCAAGGGCAGCCGCAGTTCCCCTGCGCCTTCGTCCACCGGTTCGCTCAGCACCTCGTCGAGGCTGCTGCCGTCGTCTGCAGTCTCTGCCCGATAGATGCGCAGACGACCGTCCTCGTCGGGAAGCGCCTCGAGCTGCAGCGCCCATAGCCGCTCCGACCCCGCGCCGTCGATCGTCCAGGCGACGATATCGCGGTCGGACCCCTGGGCATGGCCGGCGAGGCAGAAGGCGCCGGCGCGGGTGGCGGGCTGTTCATCGTTCGGCTCGATCTCCGGCACGCACGACTGCGCCGCAGCGCCACCGGCTGCGAACAGCCAGACGGCCGAAGCGAGGGCGGCGACGGAAGGGCAGCGGATCATGGCCGGGACATCTCCACTGCGGCCCGCGCCAGTGCGCCGATCAGCAGTTCGGCCCCGCCGTCGTCTCCGACCAGCCCGGCCAGAACCGGCGCCCACGCGGCTTCTGCGCGCGGGGCCTGGTCCGTCACCTCAATACCGTCCGCGATGGACACGCCCACGGTCGTGCCCGTCTGCGCGTCCACCTCCCACCAGGTGTCTGCCCGCTCGGCGGATTCGGGCAGGACCACGATCCGGCCGGCGGCGATCGCTGCCTCGATGCGCGCGACCGCGGAGGCGTTGGGCCCGGCCATCGCTGCTGCTTCTCCCGGCTGCGCCAGCGCCACCCACCGCCGACCCCCGGCAAGGTCGGCCGCGAACAGGCGCGCCGTGTTCATGGCGGCGTCTGGCGTTCCCAGCAGCGCGGATGCGGCCAGCGTGTCGGCAACGCCCTGGCGCAGCCGCGCGGCGAAGGCCCCGGCGGCGGGTGCGGCGATCTGGGCCGCCGTGTTGTCGATGATGGCGATGACGGCGCCCGGGGCACCCGCACCATCCTCCGGCTGCGGATCGTGGCTGACGAGGACGATGTTCGGCCTGTCGAGGACGAGAGGACGATCGCCGGGGACGCCGGCCCGCGCCGCGGCGAAGGCGAGCAGGTCCGCTTCGGCTGCGGAAAGGTCGCCCCGGCTCGGTTCCGCGCTCGCGCGCAGCGTCGCCGCGAGCGCACGCGCAGCGGCGTCGGCAACCTGCGTCGGCGACGGTGAGGCCCCGGCGACATGAATCGCGACCTGCCGGCGCCGCGCCGCGGAGATCTGTGCCGCCGCGGCTTCCGGATCGGCAATGTGGAGCGGACCCCCGGCTGCCCGTGACGCCGGACCGATGAGGTCGAACAGGGGATGCCGGTGGACGTCCGGCTCCTGCCCCGGCACGCGCGTTTCGAACGCGAGCCACTCCGCCACCAGCGTGGCCCCGGTGTCCGTGACATGGCCCGCAACGACCTCGCCGCCGACCTGCAGCACCGGCCGTCCGTCCGCCGTGTGCCGCAGCAGCACCGGCGCGCCCGCGAGGTCGGCCGGCGCCAGCGGGTGGCTGAGCAGGGCCTCGCTGCGCAACGACCCGTCGGGCTCAAGCATCTCGGCGACGACCGTGAGCAGCACGGTGTGCGAGAGCTCCGTCGGCAGCCCGTCCGGCGCGATCTCCGTCGCTCCGGCCGCCGATGCGTGGAGTCCGCTCGGGTCGAGGTCCAGCCCGCCGCCCGGCGCTGCCACCCGCACCCACCAGTGATCCTGCAGCGCTGCGATCTCCGCTGCGCGCTGCGATGCCGGCTGCGCGTAGGATGCGACCAGCTCCAGCAGCGCATCGCCGAGCGCGCGCGCCTCCGCCGCCACCCGGGCCCGCAGCGCCGCGCCGTCGGCCGCGAGCGCCTCCATCGACCCGATCACCCCGAAGCTGTCGGACGCGGTGTCGATGCCCAGCGCCGCCAGCACCGCGTCGTGGCCGGGGCCTTCCGGCGGAGGCGGCGGCGACGGCCGGGGGGCGAGCAGGCGGCTCGCGTCTTCCTCGGGCAGCGTCCCGCGTACCAGAGCGGTCCTGTACCCCGCCGTCTCCAGCAGCGCCGCCAGCAGCAGGGCCCTGTCCAGGCTGTTGCCGAAGCGGTCCGTCAGCACGCCGGCCGCGCCGCGCAGCCGGCCCCGATAGGGGATCAGCACGGTCTGCGTTCCGACCCATTCGGTCAGCGCCTGTGCGTCGATGCCAACCGTGGCGACGACCGCCTGCACGTCGAACGCCGTGTGCGGCAGGAGGCTGCGCACCTGGTCCAGCAGCGCCGCCAGCCCCTCGCGCCGTTCGGATGCGTCTGTCTCCTCGAAATCGTCCGCGGCCGTCGGTTCCTGCGTGTCGCTGGCCACGTCGGCTTCCACGGGTGCGGCGTCCGGGGCGGCTGTATCACCCTGTTCCGTATCCGCCGCCGTGCCATCCGCCAGCCGCGCCAGTGCCTGCGCTGCCAGCGGGTGCCCGTCTTCGATCGCCCACAGGTACAGCCGGGCCGCGGCGGCATGTTCGCCGGAGAGAGCAAGGGTACGGCCGTAGAGGAACAGCAGTTCCGCCGACCCCGGATTCGCACGGGCCGCGTCGGAGCAGGCCTCACGTGCCGCAGCGACCAACTCCGCATCGGCGCCCGCGCCCAGCGTGCCGGCGAGCGCCGCGCAGTCTTCGCCCGACTGCGCCCGCGCCCCGGCGGAGGCAACCGCCACTCCGAGCGCGACCGGAAGCAAGTGCCAGATCCTCATCCGCATCCCTGCCTGTGCGCCAGGGAGTCTATCGGTCCCGCATGATCGCCGCCAAGCCCGAATGGTCCGGCGGCGCTGGCGCAATCGGTCCCGGGCGCGCATATAAGGCCCATCCTTGAGCTCACCGTGCAGGAGAGGACCGCTGTTCGACGCCCGACACAGGATCGCCGTCGCGCCGATGATGGACTGGACCGACAGGCATGACCGCTACTTCCTGCGGCTCATCACCCGGCGGGCGGTGCTGTACACCGAGATGGTCACCACCGGGGCCATCCTGTTCGGCGACCGCCACCGTTTCCTGCGGTTCGATCCGGCGGAGCGCCCGCTGGTGCTTCAGCTCGGCGGCAGCGACCCGAAGGCGCTGGCCGAATGCGCCCGCATCGGCGCCGACTACGGCTATGACGCGATCAACCTCAACGTCGGCTGCCCCTCCGACCGGGTCCAGTCGGGGGCCTTCGGCGCCTGCCTGATGCAGTCGCCGGACCTGGTCGCCGCCTGCGTCGAGGCGATGGCGGCGGCCGTGGACATTCCGGTCACCGTCAAGCACCGGCTGGGTGTGGACGAGCAGGACGAGGAGCGGACGATGCCGGCCTTCGTCGCTCGGGTGGCGGACGCCGGCTGCCGTCATTTCATCGTCCACGCCCGCAAGGCGTGGCTGTCAGGGCTCAGCCCGAAGGAGAACCGCGAGATCCCGCCGCTGCGCCACGAGCTGGTCCATGCCCTGAAGCGGGCGCGTCCGGACCTCCAGGTCACCATCAACGGCGGGATCCGGTCGCTGGACGAGGCGGAGCGTCACCTTGAGCATGTGGATGGCGCGATGCTCGGCCGTCTGGCCTATCAGGAACCCTATGTGCTCGCTGATGTGGACCGCCGCTTCTACGGCGATCCGCGGCCGCCGCGTTCCCGCTGGGACGTGGCGGAGGCCATGGCCGACTACATCGACCGCGTGGTGCGCGAGGGCGTGCCGGCGAAGTCGGTGACCCGTCACATGATGGGGCTGTTCAACGGCCTGCCCGGCGCGCGGGCCTGGCGCCGCCATCTGGCGGAGCACGCCAGGGCGGAGGGTGCGACCGGGGCGGTGGTCAGGGCGGCGGCGCGCCGGGTGCGGTCAGCGGACGACGCGGAGCCGGCGTTCGAGCGCGCGGAGCGTCTCGTCCAGGGAGCGTGAGCGCGCCAGCCGCCGCGGCCCGGTGTAGAGGCTGTATTCCGGCGGCACGCCGTGGCCGGACTTCGTCTTCCACACCGTGTAGAGGGGGCCTTCGGCCGCGTGCCGGTAGATCGAGAACACCGCGCAGTCGCGCCGCATGTCGATCGCGTAGTCCCGCCATTCGCCGCTCATCACCCGCCGGGTATAGAGCGACAGCAGGCGCTTGAGTTCCTGACGGTTGAACGCGACGGGCCCGCTGCGACCTCGTTCTTCCGCAAGCCGAATGACGACGCTCATTCCCGCCGCAACCGCCCCAGTGTTCCCTGTCCCGTACGCACCGACCACCGGTCGAGTGTTCCGGATTTTTGGCAGCCTGTCCAGCGCGAGGGGGATGGGGCGCAAGGCCGCTAGCGGACGGGCCCGGCGCCGTCGCCGTACGGGTCGGGGGTGGTGTAGCAGGTGACCTCGCCCAGCGTGCGATAGCAGTGATAGACCGGCTCCACCGGCGGCGGGGCGTTCGGATCGCGGCAATACGGCTCGCCGCGCTCGAAGGCGATGGTGGAACAGTCCTGCTCGGTGGCGAACGAGACCACGTGATCCATGATCGTCTTCTTCGTCGCCATCAGCGACGCCACCGTCGCGCCGCCGCTGATCACGGCGCAGCTGGACACGGTGAGGGCCATGGCGGCGAGGGCTGGGAGCAGGCTGCGGTGCGGCATCGGTTCTCCTGCGGAGCGGTCCGGTCGACCCTAGAAAAACACCGGTTGCCTGATCGTTACCGGCGCCGGTTGAGTTCGCCGCCTCCATGCCTACAATCGGCCGGCCGGCATTCGTGGAGCAGCCGGCGGCCACGCTGCGGAGGAGAGTGCGCGTTGCCCGTGCAGACGCCGATATGCGACTTCGGCCGGCCCGCGCCGGACTTCCGGCTGCCGGGCGTGGACGGACGGGTGTGGACGCTGGCCGACGTGCGCGGGCCGCGGGGAACGCTGATCATGTTCCTCTGCAATCACTGCCCGTACGTGAAGGCGACGATCGGGCGGATCGTCGCCGCCTGCGAGGAGCTGAAGGCGCACGGGATCGGGGTGGCCGCGATCAACGCCAACGACGCCGACGCCTATCCCGACGATTCCTTCGAAAACATGCGCACCTTCGCCGGGACCCACCGCTTCGGCTTTCCTTACCTGCACGACGAGAGCCAGGAGGTCGCGCGGCGCTACGATGCCGCGTGCACGCCCGATTTCTTCGGTTTCAATGCCGAGCTGAAGCTGCAATATCGCGGCCGGCTGGACGCCGGGCGGCTGGACCCGCCGCCGCCGGGTTCGCGGCGCGAGCTGGTGGAGGCGATGCTGCAGATCGCGGAGACGGGATCGGGGCCGCGCGAGCAGGTGCCGAGCATGGGCTGCTCCATCAAGTGGAAGTCGCGCTGACCGGGGCATTGCGGCGCGGCGATCAGGGAATGGTGGCGGGCGCGCTGCTGCCGGTGTAAACGGGCGCGCGGCGGGACCGGAGAAGAACAGCGGCGCGGAGCGCGGACGCCGCGGGGGAGATCGAATTGGCCGATATCTTCGAACAGGTCGACGAGGCGCTGCGGGAAGACCGGATGCGGACGCTGTGGCGCCGCTACGGCTGGATGGTGATCGCGGCGGCCGTCCTGATCGTCGCCGGCACGGCGGCGGTCGTGGCGTGGCGCTCCTACGAGCGGGGCGTGGCGGAAGAGCAGACGGCGGCGCTGACCGCGACCTTCGACGCCACCGCGGAGTCCGAGCCGGCCGAGGCTGTTGCCCGGCTGACCGCCTTCGCCAACGAGGCCGGCGGCAACATCGCAGCCCTGGCCCGGCTGCAGGCCGGCGCGCGGGCGATCGAGGGCGACGACCGCGAGACCGCGATCGCGCTCTACCGCCAGGTCGCCGGGGACGGAGAGGTGGACCCGGCGCTGCGGGAGCTCGCGACCATGCTCGCCGCCTCGCTCGCGGTGGGCAGCGAGGGTCTCGACAGCCTGCGCAGCCGCCTCGCGGCCATGGAGGCCTCCAACAGCCCGTGGCGGTTCTGGGCGGGCGAGATCATTGCCGCGGCCGCGATCGACGCCGGCGATCTGGCGCTCGCGCGCGAGCGCCTCACCGCGATCTCGGATGACATCGACGCGCCGATCGGGATGCGTGCCCGGGCTGCGGAGCTGCTGGCCGCGATCGGCGGCGAGCCGGCGCGCGAGGAACCTGTCCCGGCCGGCGAACGGCCGATGGCGGAGGAGGGCGGCGCCGAAGGCGGGGAGCCGGAAGGAGGCGCACAGTGAGCGGCGGCCTCCGCATGCGGTTCCTCGCCATCGCGGCCGGCCCCGTCGTCGCGCTCGGCCTTGCCGGCTGCAGCTCGTGGTTCGAGGACGAACCGGTTTCCCGCGTTTCCGGTGAGCGCATCCCCGTGCTGTCGTCGAGCGAGGGGCTGACGCCGGATCCGGAGGTGGTGGCACGGCCGTTCGTGCTGCCGGCGCAGACGTTCGACGGCTGGCCGCAGGAGGGCGGGGTGCCGACCCACGACCCGCAGCGGCTCGCCGGCAGCGGTGGGATCGGCACGGTCTGGAGCACCTCGATCGGCAGCGGCTCCAGCTCCTCGTCGCGCCTGCTGGTGCAGCCGGTGGTCGGCGGCGGCCGCATCTACACGCTCGACACCGAAGGCGTGTTGGCCGCGTTCAGCGTCAACGGCGGCCAGCTTCTGTGGGAAGTGGACGTCCTGCCCGAGGAGGAGGACGAGGGCGAGCTCGGCGGCGGGATCGCCTTTGCCGACGACACCCTGTACGTCACCACCGGCGCGGCCGAGGCCCTCGCGCTCGAGCCCGCGAACGGGGCGGTGGTGTGGCGCGCGCCCCTGCCTGGACCGTCCCGCTCGGCGCCGACCGTTGACGGCGGGCGGGTGTTCGCCGTCACCGCCGACAACCGCACGGTGGCGCTCGACGCCGCGACGGGCGAGCGGCTGTGGTCGCACAGCGGCAGCACCGACGAAGCCGGCATCCTCGGCGCGGCGAGCCCGGCCGTGTCGGGCTCGGAGGTGGTGGTGCCCTACACCTCGGGCGAGGTCTATGCGATGCGGGTGGAGAACGGCCGCGTGCTGTGGTCGGACCGGCTGGTCGCGCCCCGCGCCACCGCCGCCATCGCCCGCATCGCCCACATCCGGGCCCGGCCGATAATCAGCGGTGGCCGGGTGTTCGTCGTCAGCCACAGCGGCCGCTCGGCGGCGCTGGACATGCGGACGGGCGCGCGCGTGTGGCAGCAGGAGGCCGGCGGCGGCACCTCCCCATGGCTGGCCGGTGACTGGCTGTTTCTGGTCACCAGCCGGGCGCAGGCGGTGGCGCTGTCGGCGGCGGACGGCCGCGTGCGCTGGGCGACCAAGCTTCCGGCCTACGAGGATCCCGAGGACCGCGAGGACCCGATCGACTGGGTCGGTCCGGTCCTGTTCGGCGACCGGCTGATCGTGGCGGGTTCCAACGGGGAGGTGGTTGCGCTGTCCCCCGACACCGGCGAGGTTCTCGCCCGGCGCGAGCTCACCAGCGCGCCGATCCGCATCGAGCCGCTGGCGGCCGGCGGGACGCTCTACATCCTTGCCGATAACGGCACCCTTCATGCCCTGCGCTGAGGCGGGACAGGGATGAGCATCCGGGTCGCCATCATCGGCCGGCCCAATGTCGGGAAGTCCACGCTGTTCAACCGCCTGGTCGGCCGCAGGGTCGCCCTGGTCGATGACAGCCCGGGCGTCACCCGCGACTGGCGCGAGGGCGATGCGCGCCTCGGCGACCTCGCCTTCACCGTTGTCGATACCGCCGGCCTGGACGACAGCGTGGACGAGACGCTGTCCGGCCGGATGCGGCAGCAGACGATGCGGGCGCTGGACCGGTGCGACGTTGCGCTGTTCGTCATCGATGCCCGCGACGGGCTGACCGCGCTCGACCGCCATTTCGCCGACTGGCTGCGCACGCGGGCGCGCCCGACGATCCTCGTCGCCAACAAGTGCGAGGGCGAGGCCGGCGCCGCCGGGCTCTACGAGGCCTTCGGGCTCGGGCTCGGCCATCCGATCGGGATCTCGGCCGAGCACGGCGAGGGCATGGCGGACCTCTACGAGGCGCTGCGCCCGTTCGTGGATGCCGCCGCGGAGGCAGAGGCCGACGCGGGGCCGGCGCCGGAGGGTGCCTCGGGCGGCGGTATCGACGCGGAGGACGATCCGGCAAAGCCGTTGCGGCTGGCGGTGGTCGGCCGGCCGAATGTCGGCAAGTCCACGCTGATCAACCGGCTCATCGGCGAGGAGCGGCTGCTCACCGGCCCGGAAGCCGGCATCACCCGCGACAGCATCCGGGTGCAGTACAGCTACCGCGACCGCCCGGTGCAGCTCATCGACACCGCCGGGCTGCGGCGCAAGTCCAACGTCACGGAGAAGCTGGAGCGGCTGTCGGTGGCCGACACGCTGACCGCCGTCCGCTTCGCCGAGGTGGTCGTGGTCGTCCTCGATGCGACCCAGGCGCTGGAGCGGCAGGACCTCGCCATCATCCGCCTGGTCGCCAATGAAGGACGCGCCCTGGTCATTGCGCTGAACAAGTGGGACCTCGTCGAGGACCGTGCTGCGGTCGCCAGAGAGGTGTCGCTGCGCATGGACGAGATCCTGCCGGAGGTGCGCGGCACGACAATCGTCCGGCTCTCCGCCGAGACGGGGGAAGGGCTGGGCAAGCTGATGCCGGCGGCGTTCGAGGCGTACCGGCTGTGGAACAAGCGCATCACCACCGCCCAGCTCAACCGCTGGCTCGCCGACATGGTGGAGCGGCACCCGCCGCCGGCGCCTAAGGGGCGGCGGCTGCAGCTGCGGTACATGACGCAGGTGAAGAGCCGACCGCCGACGTTTGCGCTGTGGGTCAACCGGCCGGCGGAGCTGCCCGAGAGCTACAAGCGCTATCTTGCCAACGACCTGCGCGAGACCTTTGCCATGCCCGGTGTCCCGATCCGCATCACCCCCCGGCGCAGCAAGAACCCGTATGTGAAGGAGGGGTAGCGGGACCCCTGAGCAGGGAGCGGCGCGGTGAGCCCGGTCGAGTTCCTGGACTATGCCGGGGTGGCCCTGTTCGCGGCGACCGGGGCGCTCACCGCTTCGCGCAAGCAGCTCGACATCATCAGCTTCCTGTTCCTCGGCACGGTGACGGGTACCGGGGGCGGGACGGTGCGCGACCTGATCCTCGACGTGCCGGTGTTCTGGGTCGAGCAGCCCCTCTACATCCTGATCTGCGCCGTGTCGGCCATCTGCGTGTACTTCGGGGCGCACCTGCTGGAGTCACGCTATCGCTTCCTGCTGTGGCTCGACGCGCTGGGCCTCGCCGCCTACGGCGTCTACGGCGCCTACAAGGGGCTTTCCGTGACCGGATCTCCGGTGATCGCGGTGGTGATGGGCACCATGACCGGCACGCTGGGCGGCATCCTGCGCGACGTGCTGGCCGGCGAGCCGTCGGTCCTGATGCGCAAGGAGATCTATCTCACCGCTGCCATGGCCGGGGCGGCGGCCTTCGTCCTGGCCGATGTCGCCGGCCTGCCGCGCTTCCTGTCGGCTGCCGCCGGCTTCGTCCTCGCCTTCGGCGTTCGCGCCGGCGCCCTGCTGTTCGGCTGGTCGCTGCCGCAATACAAGTCGCGGCCCGGACGTGATCCGAACAATCTTCTGAAATGAAGGAGTTACGGCTCACCCTTTCCTGAGTATCTCAGGAAGGGGAGGCGCCTACCCGGGTGCCGTGCGCGGTGCAGTCGGGCGCCAGCAGCGGCATCAGGCCAGCCACCCGGTCGGCGGGCGACGGCAGGGTTTCCGCATCCTCGCCCGGGAAGGCGGTGGCGCGAAGGGCGGTCCGCATCGGGCCGGGGTCATAGAGGTTGACCCGCAGCGGCGTGCGCAGCAGCTCCCCGGCCCAGCTCAGCACCAGCGTGTCCAGCGCCGCCTTGCTGGCGGCATAGGCGTTCCAGTAGGCGGTGCCGGGCCGGCCGGCGCTGTCGCTGATGAATACCGCCCGCCCGGCGGGGGAGCGGCGGAGCAGGGGATCCAGCGTGCGGATCAGGCGGAAGTTCGCCTCGACATTGACCCGGAAGGTCGTGGCCCAGCGCGCCGGCACCATGTGCGAGACCGGGGACAGCGCCTGCAGCGTCGCAGCCGCCCCCACCAGGATGTCGAGGCCGGAGAATCGCTGGTAGAGGGCGGGGCCCAACTCGTCGATCTTGTCGAGCTCGGCGAGGTCGAGAGGCACGATGGTCGCGCGCCTGCCGCCTGCGGCGCGGATCGCGTCGTCCGTCGCCTCCAGGCCACCCACGGTGCGCGCGGTCAGCACCACCTGGGCTCCTGCCCTGGCCAGCGCCACGGCGACCGCCGCGCCGAAGCCGCGCGAGGCGCCGGTCACCAGCGCGGTCCGGCCGGTGAGGTCGATTGTCGGCATCATGTCAGTCACGGAAGACGGTCACACGCTCGATGGCAGGTCCGACGGCGGCAAGGACACGGCGCCGCTCGATCAGCGGAGGACGGCTGTAGCTCATGGTGATCGCCTCGGCCGGGCGGCGGCGGGCGAACTCGATCGGCTGGTCACGGCGGTGCCGGGTCTGCACGGCGGGCGTGCCGGGGGGCACCACGGCGACCCTTCCGTCGGCAGCGGCGGCGCCGGCACGGCGCTGCCCGCCTTTCGCCTGCTGCTGGCGCACCGCGGTGGCGGCCTCGCGCGCGGCGCGCTTCGCCAGCTCCGCTGCCTGCTTCAGCGATCCGGTGCTGGACGGAATGCGGCTGGCGGTCTGGGCCTTCGGCTGCTCCGCCTGGCCCGACCAGGGCGAGACGGCGGCCGCCGCGGTGACAGTCTGAGCCTGCTGCTGGCGCGGGACCCTGTTCCGGCGCTGCGCGGCGGCGGGGCGGGGCGAAGCGGCGCGCTGTCTAACCCGCGACGGCCCCAGCAGCACCACGAACAGCAGGAAGCCCAGGAACAGCCCGGCGACGCCGTAGCCGATCTCGATCGGGTTGTCCGGCGCCCGCAGCTCGTAGCCGTCGCCCAGCGTCGCCAGCGCCCGGTCGGTGTGCCATGCCCGCACCAGGGCGACCGGCCACTCGATTGGTTCGGCGTAGATCAGGTCGAGACGCTGCCGCTTCATCGCGTCCAGCGTCTCCGCCGGCGCGCCGCTGCGGATGGCAGCCTGCAGGTCGGAGTCCAGCCGGAAGATGTAGTTCTGGTAGTAGGTCGGGAACTGCGAAGCTGCCCAGGCAAGCGCGACGACGAGGATCAGACGCAGCATCGGCCTCCTCCCTAGCGGCCGTCGGCCACCTGCATCCGCGACAGGCGGGCGCCTGCGCCGCCGGCTGCGTTGTCGGTGAGCGGGATCGGATAGTCGCCGGTGAAGCAGGCGTCGCAGAAGCGGCGGTCCGCGCCGGCGCGGCCGGCCTGGCCCAGCGCGCGATACAGGCCGTCGATCGAGATGAAGGCGAGGCTGTCCACGCCGATCATCTCCGCCATCTGCGCCACGTCGCGGCCGGTGGCGAGCAGCTCGGCCCTGTCCGGCGTGTCGATGCCGTAGAAGCAGGAGTGGGTGGTGGGCGGGCTGGAAATGCGCATGTGCACCTCCGTGGCGCCGGCCCGGCGCACCATGTCCACGATCTTCCGCGAGGTGGTGCCGCGGACGATGCTGTCGTCCACCAGCACCACCCGCTTGCCTTCGAGGTAGGCTCGGTTGGCGTTGTGCTTCAGCCGCACGCCGAGGTGGCGGATCTGGTCTGTGGGTTCGATGAAGGTCCGCCCGACATAGTGGTTGCGGATGATGCCAAGCTCGAACGGCAGGCCGGCCTCGCCGGCATAGCCGATGGCGGCCGGCACGCCGGAGTCCGGCACCGGCACCACCAGATCCGCTGGCACGGGGGCCTCGCGCGCCAGCTCGGCGCCGATCGCGCGCCGCGCAGCATAGACGCTCTGGGATTCGATCACGCTGTCGGGGCGGGCGAAGTAGATGTATTCGAAGATGCAGAACCGGCGCGGCGCCGCCGGCAGCGGCCGGCGGCTCTCGATGCCGTTGCGGGTGACGATCAGCAGCTCGCCCGGCTCGACGTCGCGCACAAACTCGGCCCCGATGATGTCGAGTGCGCAGCTCTCCGAGGTGACGATGGTCGCGCCGTCGAGGGCGCCGATCTGCAGCGGACGCACGCCCGCGGGGTCGCGGGCGGCATAGATCGCGTCCTCCGTCATCGCAAGCAGCGAATAGGCGCCCTGCACGCGGGAGAGCGCGTGGGCGAGCCGTTCGGCCATCGTCGTGCCCGGCGCGTTGGCGATCAGGTGGATGAACACCTCGGTGTCGCTGGTGGACTGGAAGATGCTGCCGCGTTCGACCAGCCCGCGGCGCAGCAGCCAGGCGTTGGTCAGGTTGCCGTTGTGGGCGACGGCGCAGCCGCCGAAGGCGAAATCGGCATAGAGCGGCTGCACGTTGCGCAGCGACGCTTCTCCGGTGGTGGCGTAGCGGGTGTGGCCGATCGCCCGGTCGCCGACGAGGCGGCCGATCACCTCCGGATTGCCGAAGTTCTCGCCGACCTGTCCGCGTCCGCGATGCGCGTGGAAGCTGGTGCCATCGGTGGCGACGATGCCGGCAGCCTCCTGCCCGCGGTGCTGCAGCGCGTGCAGGCCGAGCGCGGTCAGCGCGGCGGCGTCGGCGTGTCCGAAGATGCCGAACACGCCGCATTCCTCGTGGAACCTGTCGTCGTCCGGCTGCCGGGATGTTTCATCCATGGGGGCCTCAGATGATCCTTCCGGACCGGCAATGCAAGCGGTTACTGACCCTGCGGCCCGGCCGTTCCGTCGCCGGCTGGCGCCTGTGGGCCGTCGCTTCCGCCCTGGCTCTGCTGAAAACGCCGGATGATCTCGTCCAGCTGCGACCGGGAGTCGCCGTCGTAGGCGGGATCGGCGGTGCCGTCGCGCGGTGCCGGAGGCGGCTCGCTCAGCAGCTCGGTGGCGAGCGCCGGATCGAGCGGCGGGATGGGGTCCATGGTCGGGCGCTGCTTGTCCAGCGTCTCCGAGAGCCAGGCCCAGCTTTCCTCCGGGATCGCCTGCTCGACGCGCGCGCTGGCATTGCGCAGCGGCGCGATCGTGCGCGCGCTCTCCAGCCACGGCCACTGCTCCTGCGGCGGCACGAACCAGGAGAAGATCATGTAGGCGGCGACGAGCACGACCCCGCCCCGCGCGAGCCCGTACACCAGCCCCAGGCTGCGGTCGAGCGCGCCGGTCTTCTGGCCGCGGAGCTTGTCGGCAATGGCGGCGAAGATCAGGGTCAGCACGATCATGGCGATGATGAACACGCCGACGGCGCTGCCCAGCTCGGAGAGGAGCTCGATCCCGATCAGGTCGTTCAGCCACGGCTGGACCAGGGGATAGGCGAAGTAGCTGATCGCGGCGGCGCCGACCCACGCCAGGATCGAGAACAGCTCGCGGATGAAGCCGCGCACCATACCGAGAATGGCGGAGATCAGCAGCACGACGAGGACGCCGATGTCGACGACGTGCACGCCTCCAAGCATTGGATCGAATTCGTTCATCGCAACCGGCTCTGCAGGCGATCGGAAATAGGGGGGCTTTGCGGCGCCCACATGGCGGGCGGCTCGATCGTGGCGGATTGTTCAGCGTGAATCGGCACCGAAGTCGAGCGAAATCATGGCCGCCAGCTCGGTGACATGGCGCAGCACGGTGGGCTTCAGCGCGCCCCGGGCGCGGGGGCGCGCCTGGCCCCGCGCGGGCGGCGTCCAGGCGGCGGTGAAGCCGAGCTTGGCCGCTTCGCCCAGGCGGACGTCGGTCTGGCTCACCGGCCGGATGTCGCCTGAGAGCCCGATCTCGCCGAGGATGACGGTGTCGGCCGGAAGCGGCACGTCGGCCAGCGAGGACAGCAGCGCGGCCGCGGCAGCGAGGTCGGCCGCCGGCTCCGTGATGCGCAGTCCGCCGGCGACGCTGAGGTAGACGTCCTTGCCGGAGAAGGCGATGCCGCAGCGCGCCTCGAGCACCGCCAGCACCATCGCCAGCCGGGCGCCGTCCCAGCCGACGACGGCCCGGCGCGGCGTCGCCATCGACGAGGGCGCCACCAGCGCCTGGATCTCGACCAGCACCGGCCGCGTCCCTTCCAGCCCGGCGAAGACGGCGGCGCCGGAGACGGCGCGCGCCCGGTCGCCAAGGAACAGGGCAGAGGGGTTGGCGACCTCGATCAGCCCGCGATCGGACATCTCGAACACACCGATCTCGTCGCTGGCGCCGAAGCGGTTCTTCACCGCGCGCAGGATGCGGAACTGGTGGCCCCGCTCACCTTCGAAGTAGAGCACCGTGTCGACCATGTGCTCCAGCACACGCGGGCCGGCGATCTGGCCCTCCTTGGTCACGTGCCCGACCAGTATCAGCGTCAGCCCGCGCTTCTTCGCGTGCCGGATCAGCGCCTGGGCGCAGGCCCGGACCTGGGCCACCGTGCCCGGCGCCGATTCCAGCGAGGGCAGGTACATGGTCTGGATGGAATCGATCACCAGCACGTCGGGCCTGCCCGCGCGGTCGAGCGCGTGCACGATCGCCTCGACGTCGGTGGCGGTGGCGAGCGACACCGGCGCATCGGCGAGGCCGAGGCGGTCGGCACGGAGCTTGATCTGCTCCACCGCCTCCTCGCCGGAGATGTAGGCGCAGGCCGCACCGCAGCGGGCGAGGGAGGCGGTCACCTGCAGCAGAACGGTGGACTTGCCGATGCCGGGGTCGCCGCCGACCAGGACCGCAGAGCCGGCAACCAGCCCGCCGCCGCAGGCGCGGTCGAACTCGGCGATCCCGGTCTCGCGGCGCGCCGGCGCCGTGACGGCGCCGCTGAGTGCGGTGAATGCGACCGTCTCGCCCCGGCCGGCCGTGCGCGTTGTGCCGGTCCCGCCGGCCGCGGGCGGGGCGGGCACTTCCTCGACCAGCGTGTTCCAGGCGCCGCAGGCGTCGCACCGCCCGGCCCAGCGGGGATGGATACCCCCGCACTCCTGGCAGATGTAGACCGTCTTCGCGCGCGCCAACGGGTCCGCTCTCAGCGTCGCAACTGCATCTTGATGGGGCCTTCGGCGCGACCGTGGATGAACTGGTCGACGTACGGGTTGTCGGTGGAATCGATCAGCTCGACGCGGTCGTGCCAGATGATCTTGCCCTGGTACAGCATCGCCACGTGATCTGCGATCTTGCGCGCGCTCGCCATGTCGTGGGTGATCGACAGCGCCGTCGCACCCAGCCGCCGCACGCAGTCCACGATCAGGTCGTTGATCACGTCGGCCATGATCGGGTCGAGGCCGGTGGTCGGCTCGTCGAAGAAGATGATCTCGGGGTCGGTGGCGATGGCGCGCGCCAGGCCGACGCGCTTCTGCATGCCGCCCGACAGCTCCGCCGGCGACAGATCCCCCACCTCCGGCCCCAGCCCGACCTGGGCCAGCTTCTCCAGCGCGATCTCCCGCGCCTTCGCCCGCGGCATCCTCTGGCCCTGGATCAGGCCGAAGGCCACGTTCTCCCACACCCGCAGGCTGTCGAACAGCGCGCCGCCCTGGAACAGCATGCCGAACTTGCGCACCACGCGGTCGCGCTCGCGGCCGCGGAGCCCCGCGGTTTCCTCGCCATCGATGCGGATCGAGCCGGAGTCCGGCTGCAGCAGGCCGATGATGGTCTTGATCAGGACCGACTTGCCGCTGCCGGAGCCCCCGATCACCACCAGCGATTCGCCGCGGGCGATGTCGAGGTCGACCCCGTCCAGCACCACCTTCTCGCCGAAGCGCTTGTGCAGGCCACGGATCGCGATCTTTGGCGGCGCTTCGGTCATGCGGAGAAGAACAGCTCGGTGATGATGTAGTTGAATGAAAGGATGAGGATCGACGCGGAAACCACTGCATTCGTTGTGGCTGCGCCGACGCCTTGGGCACCGCCGCGCGAGTGGAAGCCGTGGTAGCAGCCCATCAGCGCGATCAGGAAGCCGAACACGCCCGCCTTCACCAGGCCGCTGACGACGTCGATGAAATCGACGAAGTCGATCGTGTTCTTCAGGTACGTCGCGGGGTTGAAGCCCAGCTTGTAGATGCTGACGAGGTAGCCGCCGAACACGCCGATGATGTCGGCGACCAGCACCAGCAGCGGCAGCGTGGTGAGACCGGCGATCAGCCGTGGCGCGATCAGGTACTTGAAGGGGTTGGTGGAAAGCGTGGTCAGCGCGTCGATCTGCTCGGTCACCCGCATGGTCCCGATCTCGGCGGCGATGGCGGCGCCGATGCGGCCGGCGACCATGAGGCCGGCCAGCACGGGCCCGAGCTCGCGCGTGATCGACAGCACCACGACGTTGGGGATGGCGGATTCGGCGGAGAAGCGGGAGAAGCCGGTGTAGCTCTGCAGCGCCAGCACCATGCCGGTGAACACGGCCGTCAGCCCGACTACCGGCAGCGAGTAGTAGCCGATTTCGATCATCTGCCGGATGATCAGCCGCGGGAAGAAGGGCGGCGTCACGCAGTGCGACAGCGACCGGGCGGTGAAGATGGTGATCCGGCCCGTGGTCGCCAGGAAGGCGAGGAAGATCCGTCCGATCGTGGCGAGCGGGTTCATGAACCGCCCTGCGCGAGATAGCGGCGCCGGAAGCGGCTGCCCAGCGAGGTCAGGATCTCGTAGCCGATGGTACCAGCATCCGCCGCCACCGCGTCGATGTCGCGGCCCGGGCCGATGATGTCGACGGATTCGCCCGGTCGTGCGGCGTCCTGCGGAACATCGGTCACGTCGACGGTGATCATGTCCATGGATACGCGCCCTACGATCGGCGCCGGGTGGGAGTGGCACAGTACACGGCCGCGACTGCTCGCCGCGCGGTGTAATCCATCGGCGTAACCCACTGCCACTGTTGCAAGTTTCCGCGGCGCGGGTGCGATGAACGAGGCACCATAACCAACCGGTACCCCCCGGTCAATCTGGCGCACCTGCAGGATCCGGCCGCGCAGCCGCACCACCGGGCGCATCGGGTTCGGCGATCCCGGGGCGGGATTCACGCCGTAGAGCGCGGCGCCCGGTCGGACGAGGTCGAAGTGGTAGTCGGCGCCGAGGAAGATGCCCGACGAGTTGGCGAGCGAGGCCGGCAGCGGACGGGGCAGGGCGGCGAGCGCGGCGCGGAAGGCGGCGAGCTGCGCGGCATTGGCCGGGTTGTCCGCTTCCTCGGCGCAGGCGAGATGGCTGATCACCCCGATCACCCCGAGCCGTTCCAGACCGCCGCCGGAAACGTCGAGCGCGCTCCACTCGGCGTGGGTCAGCCCCAGTCGCGACATGCCGGTATCAACATGGATGAAGGCGGGCGCACTGCCCCCCGTCGGCCGCCAGGCGTCGATCTGTTCGGGCGCGCTCAGCACCGGGATCAGTGCGTGGCGGCGGTAGAGCGCGGCGGCCTCCGGCAGAAAGCCGCCCAGCACGGCAACCCGGGCCTCCGGGCCGGCCGCCTCGCGGACGACGGCGCCCTCGGCCGGCAGGGCGACGAAGAAGCTGCTGCAGCCGGCACGGGCCAGCGCCCGGACCACCGCGGCCGCGCCCAGGCCGTAAGCGTCCGCCTTCACGACCGCGGCGCACGCGGCCGGGGCCGCGCGGGCCGACAGCAGCCGCCAGTTGGCGATGATTGCGTCGAGATCGATTTCCAGGACGCCGCCGTGGCCGTCCCAGCCCGGGTCCTGCTCCGCGGCGGTCTCCGTTCTGTCAGCGCTGCTCAGGAAGCCGATCCTCCTGGGCGAGGTCCGAGAACTTGGTGAACTGACCGTCGAAGGCGAGGCGCACGGTGCCAATCGGCCCGTGTCGCTGCTTCGCGATGATCACCTCGCCGGTGTTGTAGACCTCCTCGCAGCGCCGCATCCAGCGATCGTGCCGGTCGTTGAACTTTTCCAGCGGCTCGTCCTCG
>CALKHQ010000131.1 GCA_937988735.1 uncultured Alphaproteobacteria bacterium | reverse complement strand
CTGCTTGAACTGCTGCGGCGCCTGCGGCAGCGCGTAGAACTTGCCGGGGTGAAGCCGGCTCGGAACCAGATAGTCGCGCGCGCCTTCCGGCGAGCTCGCCGTCAGGATCGGCGTCGAGAACTCGCGGAAGCCCTGGGCATGCATCCGCTGGCGCAGGTCGGCGATGACGTCGCTGCGCAGCTTGATGTTGCGGTGCATGCGCTCCCGGCGCAGGTCGAGGAAGCGGTAGCGCAGCCGCGTCTCCTCGCCCGCGTCCTGGTCGCCGGCAACCTGCAGGGGCAGCACGGCGGCGTGCGACTGGACCGTGAAGTCCTCGATCCGCACCTCGACACGGCCGGTGGCGAGCTTCTCGTTCACCGTCTCCGGCGCTCGCTCGACCACCCGCCCGGTGACGGTGACCACGCTCTCGACCCGGGTCGCCTCGATCTGGGGGAACAGCGGGTGCCCCTGCTCGATGACGCACTGCGTCAGGCCGAAATCGTCGCGCAGGTCGATGAACAGCAGGCCGCCGAGGTCGTGCTTGCGGTGCATCCAGCCGGAAAGCCGAACGGTGGCGCCGACGTGCTCGGGGCGCAGTTGTCCGCAGGTGTGCGTGCGATACACGTGCATCGGCTGCCTCTTCGGAGGTTTCGGCATGGAACCGGGGCCCGGTCTCGGGCGGCCGGACAGTTCACCGGCCGCCGGCCAATGTCAAGCGAGAGCCCCGATCGTGGGCTTGCCGCGCCCCGCACAACGGGCTACACGAGCGCGATGCTTCCGCTCTGCGCGTTCGCGGCCCCTGTCGCCGCCACTGACCGGCTCGCCCGGTGACCTACCGACTGATCACCAGCACCGCCGAACTCGCGGCGGCCTGCGAAGCGTTTGCCCGCGAGGAATATCTCGCGCTCGACACCGAGTTCATGCGCGAGAGCACCTACTGGCCCCAGCTCTGCCTCGCGCAGATCGCCGGCGCCCACGATACCGCGCTGATCGACCCGCTCGCGCCCGGAATCGACCTTGCGCCGTTGTTCGAGCTGCTGGCCAACCCGGCGGTGACCAAGGTGCTGCACGCGGCGCGCCAGGACCTGGAGATCTTCCTCCACCTCGCCGGCCGGCTGCCGACCCCGCTCTACGACACCCAGATCGCTGCCATGGTGTGCGGCTTCGGCGACCAGGTCGCCTACGACTCCCTCGTCGCGAAGCTGACCGGCAAGCAGATCGACAAGGGCAGCCGTTTCACCGACTGGTCGGTGCGGCCGCTGTCGGAGAAGCAGCTCGCCTACGCCGCCGACGACGTGATCCACCTGCGCCCGGCCTACGAGCGCCTGAAGGCGAAGATCGAGCGCTCCGGCCGCGAAGAGTGGGTGGCCGAGGAGATGGCGCGGCTGGCCGACCCCTCGGTCTATGTGGTCGATCCGCAGGAGGCGTGGCGCCGGCTGAAGCCGCGCGGGGCCAAGCCACAGATGCTGAACGTGCTGCGCGAGGTCGCCGCCTTCCGCGAGATCGAGGCGCGGAACCGCGATATCCCGCGCAACCGGCTGATCCGCGACGACGCGCTGATCGAGATCGCGATCCGCCACCCGACCACGACCGAGGATCTCGCCCGCACCCGCGGCGTCAGCCAGGGCCTCGCCAATGGCAGCATCGGCCGCGGGCTGATCGAGGCGGTCGAGCGCGGGCTGGCGCGGCCGATCCGCGAGGCGCCGCAGCTGGAAGCCAGGCCGAAGCTGCCCCCGGGCATCGGCCCCAGCGTCGAGCTGCTCAAGGTGCTGCTGCGGATGCGCTGCGAATCCCACGGCGTGGCCGCCCGGCTGGTGGCATCGGTCGATGACCTCGAGCAGATCGCGGCCTTCGGCGAGAAGGGTGACACCGAGGCCCTGCGCGGGTGGCGGCGGGAGCTGTTCGGCGAGGACGCGCTGAAGCTGATCCGCGGCGAGCTGGCGCTGTCGATCGAGAAGGATCAGGTGATGGCGCTGCCGACCCCGCGCGGACGGGCCGCGGAGGACCACGCCGAAACGTCCCCGGACGCGTCGTAGCGGTCAGGCCGCGACGCGGCGGCCGACCCGGAGTTCGGGCTTGAGTCCGGCGCGGCGGGCAAGCTGCCCCAGGCGGCGCTCGGCGGCGTTCCCCACCAGCGATGCGATGTCGGCTTCCAGGTGAAGCGCGAGCACGTCTCCGCTGCGTTCGAGCCGCGTCTGCCGCAGCAGCTCCGCATCCCCGCCGGACATGTCGTAGGCGAGCCGCAGTGCGCCGCCCGCGACCGTCGCCTCGACGAAGTCGGACTCGCCGAGAAGTGCGCGGGCAGGCGCCAGACAGGGCGCCTCGAAATGCTGCGTGTAGCGGGCGTAGATCGCCGAGGCCAGCCAGGCGCGCCCTGCGTGGTCGATCCCCACCGCCGGCATCAGCAGCAGCCGGCGGTACGCCTGCTCGGCGCGGTAATCCGGGTGCTCGCGCCAGCCGATGTCGCCGACGATGCAGGCGGCGCGGCGCAGGCGGCGCCGCTCCGGGGTCTCGTCCGGAAACAGCGGGCTCGACCAGGCGAAGACGTCCTCGCTGCCGATCCGGAACCGCGGGGTGTCGGCCGAGAGTTCGACACAGGCCGCGAGCAGCGGATCGCGCGCCCGCTCCTCCGGCGAGAGGTGGCGCATCAGCCGGCCCTCGCGCACGCCATAGGCCGAGAACATGACCGTCGCCGGGCTCGCCCGGTCCATGACCTCGGCCAGGAGCACGGCGGCGAGCGGCATCGCCTCGACGCGGCGCGAGGAAAGCCCGCGCACATGGCGCCCGTCCCGGTACGAGCCCTTCACGACGTCCGAGAGGAACCCCTTCAGCCGGCGGGTCTCGACAGTCAGCCCCTGCACCATGTGCACGGGTGCGTCCGTGGCGTTCATGTAGACGCGGGCCAGCGCCCGCCACGCACCGCCGACGGCGACGAAGCTGCGGCCGCGCACCTCCTCCAGCCAGTCCACGCCCGCGATCGCGCGCTTCACCGCCTTGCGCATCGCGCCGAGGTCGCCGCGATGGGCGGCGATGAGCCGGAGCGTGCCGAGCGGCATCGTCTCGCAGCGCCCGATCTGCCCCTTGTCGAGCCCCACCAGCTCGAGGCTGCCGCCGCCAAGATCGCCCATGGCGCCGTCGGCGTCTGGGATCGAGGCGAGGACGCCTTCGGCCGACAGCCGCCCCTCCTCCTCGCCGGTCAGCACGGCCACCTCGAGCCCGGTGAGACGCCGGATGCGCGCGATCAGCTCGGGGCCGTTGGAGGCCTCGCGAACCGCTGCCGTGGCGAAGGCGTCGATCTCCTTCACGTCCAGGCTGCGGGCGATGCGCACGAAGCGCCCGATCACGTCGGTGACGCAGGCGACGCCGCGGGCACTGATCCGGCCGCTGCCCTCGAGGTCGGCGCCCAGCCCGCAGGAAACCTTCTCGTTGAAGATCGACTGGCTGGCCCGCCCGCGCCCCTCGTAGACGACGAGGCGCACGGAGTTCGACCCCAGGTCGATGACGGCGATACGGCCCTCGCCCTGCCGGTCCGGGGCGCGAACCAAATCGGAATCGCCGTCCATGTGCACCTCCCGGGTCAGGCGGCGAGCGGTCGCGGACCCGGAGTCGGCGGTGCGCTGTCCTCCAGCGCCGAGCCGCGGCCGGACAACGACGGGTTCACCATGAAATACTGGTGCGCCGAGAAGCCGGGTCCAACCGGCTGGGCGCGAATGAAGCTGCCGTCGGGCTGGAGCAGCCAGCTCTGGGTGTCGTCGCGAAGGTTGGCAACCATGATCTGGTCCAGCACCTGCTGGTGCACCGTCGGGTTCTCGATCGGCACCAGCGTCTCGACCCTTCGGTCGAGATTGCGCGGCATCCAGTCGGCCGACGAGATGAACACCTTGGCGCCGCGCGACGGCAGGCCGTGGCCGTTGCCGAAGCAGCAGATGCGCGAGTGCTCGAGGAACCGGCCGACGATGCTCTTGACCCGGATCCGGTCCGACAGCCCCGGCACACCCGGCCGCAGGCAGCAGATGCCGCGCACGACGAGGTCGATCTCCACCCCTGCCTGCGAGGCCCGGTAGAGAGCGTCGATGATGTCCCGGTCCACCAGTGCGTTGAGCTTCGCCCAGATCTGCGCCGGGCGACCCGCCTTGGCATGCTCCATCTCCGACTCGATCAGCTCGAGCAGCGTCTGGCGCAGCGTCACCGGCGCCAGCGAGAGCTTCTCCAGCCGGTCCGGCTCCGCATAGCCGGTCATGAAGTTGAAGGCACGCGCCGCATCCCGGCACAGCGCAGGGTCGCAGGTGAAGAAGGAGAGGTCGGTGTAGATCTTGGCCGTGATCGGGTGGTAGTTGCCGGTGCCGAAATGGCAGTAGGTCCTGAGGCCGTCCGCCTCGCGCCGGACCACCATCGAGACCTTGGCGTGGGTCTTGAGGTCGACGAAGCCGTAGACCACCGCCGCCCCTGCCCGCTCGAGGTCGCGCGCCCAGCGGATGTTCGCCTCCTCGTCAAACCGCGCCTTCAGCTCGACCATGGCGGTGACCGATTTGCCGGCCTCGGCGGCGGCCACCAGCTCGCGGACGATCGGCGAGTCCTTGCTCGTGCGGTAGAGGGTCTGCTTGATCGCCACCACCGCCGGGTCGTGGGCCGCCTGGCGCAGGAAGTCGACCACCACGTCGAAGCTCTCATAGGGGTGGTGGACGATCATGTCCTTGTGGCGGATGGCCGCGAAGCAGTCGCCGCCGAACTCCCGGATGCGCTCGGGGAAGCGCGGCCGGTAGGGCTGGAACAGGAGGTCGGGCCGGTCGGCGGTGATGAGCTGCGACACGTCGGCGAGCCCGGTCATGCCCCGCAGGCGGAACACGTCGCTCGGGTCGACGCGCATGTTGGCGATGACCTCGTTCTGCAGCTCCTCCGGCGTGTCGGCGGTGAAGGCGAGCCGGATCACGTTGCCGCGGCGGCGGCGCTTGAGCACGGTCTCGAAGTGGCGGACGAGGTCCTCGGCCTCCTCGTCGATCTCGATCTCGCTGTCGCGGAGCACCCGGAACATGCCGGACGAGATGACGGTGAAGCCGGGGAACAGCCGGTCCAGGAACAGGCCGACCAGCGTTTCCGACTGGATGTACCGCACGTCCGGACCCGGCAGACGGATGAACCGGTCGATCACCTGAGGCAGCGGCACCAGCGCATGGATGTTCTCGGCATGGTCGCCGCGGCGCAGCAGCAGGACCAGCGCCGAGCTGGTGTTGGCCATGAACGGGAATGGATGCGCGGGGTCGATGGCGAGCGGAGTCAGGATCGGAAAGACCGACTCCATGAAATGCGCCTCAAGCCAGCGCATGTCCTCGTCGTTCAGCGAGTCGCCGTCGACGATCATGATCCCCGCCTCGGCGAGCTGCGCCCGCAGCCGGGTCCAGATCGACTGCTGGTCGTCCATCAGCCGGCCCGCCATCTCGTGGATGGCCGCGAGCTGCTGTTCCGGCGTCATGCCGTCGTCACTGACGATGCGCATCCCCGCCGCCACCTGGCTCTTCAGGCCCGCGACGCGGACCATGTAGAACTCGTCGAGGTTGTTGGCGGAGATGCTGAGGAAGCGGAGCCGCTCGAACAGCGGGTGCGCCAGGTTTTCGGCCTCCTCCAGCACGCGGCCGTTGAAGGCGAGCCAGGACGTCTCGCGGTTGATGAAGCGCTGGGGATCGTCGGGCGCTATCGCCGGAACCGCCGGAGCCGACGCCTCCGACGCCTCCTCCGCCGATCGTTTCGCTGACGCCGCCATGTCCGATCCTACCGTGACCTGTTGGTACGCCTGGACAAGATGGGCATTCGACCTTGCAGTCCCGAGTCCCGGCAGGGAGCGGCCCGGAGGCTTGACGTCGCCGCAAGACGACCGAAAGCCCGGTCAGAATGTACTGTTGAACGCGCCCCCGTCCAGCAGCACGTTCTGCCCGGTCATGTAGCCGGCGTGGATGCTGCAGAGGAAGGCGCAGGTGGCGCCGAACTCCTCGGGGCGGCCGAAACGCCCGGTCGGAGTCGCCCTGGCGCGCTCGGCAGCGAAGTCCTCCACCGGCACCCCTGCCGCCTCCGCCCCCTTCCGCAGGTTCGTCCACAACCGGTCGGTGTCGAACGGACCCGGCAGCAGGTTGTTGATGGTGACGTTGTGCCGCGCGACCTGGCGGGCGAGGCCGGCAACGAAGCCGGTGAGCCCGGCACGGGCGCCGTTGGAAAGGCCGAGCGTCGGGATCGGCGACTTCACCGCCGCGGAGGTGATGTTGACGATCCGGCCGAAGCCGCGCGCGGCCATGCCGTCCACCACCGCCCGGATCAGCATGATCGCCGTGATCATGTTGGCGTTGACGGCGGCGATCCAGTCGTCCTCGTCCCAGTCGCGGAAGTCGCCCGGCGGCGGCCCGCCGGCGTTGTTGACCAGGATGTCGGGGTCGGGACAGGCGGCGAGCACGGCCGCGCGGCCTTCGCGCGTGGTGATGTCGGCGGCGACCGCACGGACGGACACCCCGAACTCCCGCCCGATCTCGTCGGCCGCCGCTTCCAGGGTTTCCGGCGTGCGCCCGTTGATCACCAGATTCACGCCCGCCTCTGCCAGCGCCCGGGCGCAGGCCCGTCCCAGGCCCTTGCTGGCAGCGCAGACGATGGCCGTCCGACCGTCGATGCCGAGATTCATGGCTGGTCCGCCCCCTCCGCTTCACCCTCAGCTAACGCGTCGAGCACCTCGAGGGCAAGCCGCGGGGTGAGCGGCCGGCGGCCGGCCAGCGCATGGGCGTCGATCGCGCGGACGAAGCGGGCGGCCGCGGCAAAGCTGCGCTCGATCCGGCGGATCACCGCCTCGATCACCGGTTCCGCAAGCACGATCTGGCGGTCGGCCGCCAGCTTGGCGATGACCAGCCGCAGGATCGCCTCGTCGGGCGCGCTCACCGCCGCCGCGGGGCAGGCGGCGAGCCGGGACCGGAGGTCGGGCAAGGTCACCGGCAGCCGCGCCAGCGGCTCCCGCGCCACGTAGAGCAGCGCCCCGCCGGCGGCCTGGATCATGTTGTGGAGATGGAACAGCGCCCGCTCCTGGTCCGGGGTCCACGGCCCCTCGCCGAGCTCGACCGCCCAGCGCGGCGTGCGCGAGGCCAGGGCATCAGGCCCGACGGCCGCCACCTGCGCCGCGTCGGTGACGCCCGCGCCGGCAGACTCGGCCCAGACATGGGCGAGGTGCGTCTTCCCCGACTGGGCGGGGCCGCTCAGGCCGAGGGCGAAATGCGGCCAGTCGGGCCACGCCAGCACCAAGTCGTGGGCCAGCCGGTTGCAGGCGCCGACGACATAATCCTCCGCCCGCAACGAAGGCAGGACGGGCCACTCCAGCGCGAGCTGCCTGCTGTCAACCTTCACCACCGCTCCGTTTCCGCCGGGACGCCGCACGGTCGCGACGCTGGCCCGGAAGCTGCCGCGATCAACGGTCCGCCCGCAAGGATGGGATGCGCGGCTCGATCGTCAACGTCCCCTGCTGCGGCGCAGACAGGCTCCATTCCGGGGCCGGGCCCGACCCACAACCGGCCGGCCGCCTCCACGCCGCGAGCCACGGATTCTCGCCCGTCCACAGCACCGGGCCGCTGCCGTCGTCGAACCGGGACGACCACGAGGACCGGCGCCGGCCGGTCGTGGCAGGCGATGCCGAACTGCTCCAGCATGTGCTCCACGGCGTCAGGGCGCACCGCGACCCGCAGCCGCCCGTCGGGAAGCAGACCGGTCTCGGCGATGTAGCCGGCGACGTTGGGGCCGGTGGCGGCGGCCAGCCGGGCATGGTCGCGCGCCGCGGTGATCCGCCGCAGCACCGTCGCCAGCGCCTGCTCCTGGCCCTGCGCGATCGCCGTAGCGCGGACCTCGGCGTCGCCCGATGCCAGCCCGCTCGCCGCAACATCGGCGACACAGGCCGCATCCGTCCGCGCAGGCGCGGCTGCGCCCAGGGCGAGCACGGCGGCAAACACCAGCGATCCCGCCGCCCCCGGTGACAGCCACGCCATCGACTGCGATCTCCGCTTTCGTCAGGCCGCGAAATCGGGCAATCGTGCAGCGCCGATTCTGGCCGAATTGCGATCTGCCCCTCGGGAGAGCCGTGAGCAACACCTATCGCGACGCAGGCGTCGACGTGGAGGCGGGCGACCGTTTCGTCGACAGCATCCGGTCGCTCGCCGCCAGCACCGCCCGGCCGGGCGCTGATGCCGCCCTCGGGGGGTTCGGCGCCCTGTTCGACCTCAAGGCCGCCGGCTTCCGCGACCCGGTCCTCGTCGCCGCAACCGACGGCGTCGGCACCAAGGTCAAGCTCGCGGCCGAGACGGGGCTTCACCACGGCGTGGGCATCGACCTCGTCGCCATGTGCGTCAACGACCTGGTCGTGCAGGGCGCCGAGCCGCTGTTCTTCCTCGATTACATGGCGAGCGGGAAGCTGGATCCGGCAGTCGGGCATGCGCTGGTGGCCGGCATCGCCGACGGCTGCCGCCAGGCAGGCTGCGGACTGATCGGCGGCGAGACGGCCGAGATGCCCGGCATCTACGCCGCGGGGGACTTCGATCTCGCCGGCTTCGCCGTCGGCGCGGCCGAGCGCGGCCGCATTCTCGACGGCAGCGGGATCCGGCCCGGCGACGTCGTGATCGGGCTCGAGTCCGACGGGGTCCACGCCAACGGCTTCTCGCTGGTCCGTCACGTGCTCGCACGCGGCGCGATCGCTCTGGACGCACCGCCGCCCTACCCTGCCTCCGCCGCTACGCTGGCGGAGGACCTGATGCGGCCGACGCGGATCTATGTCCGTGCCTGCCTCGCGGCGCACCGAGCCGGCCTGGTCGGCGGCTTTGCCCACATCACCGGCGGCTGGCTTGTGACCAACCCGCCGCGGGTGCTGCCGGACGGCTGCGCCGTGCGCATTGACGCCGGCACCTGGCCGCTGCCGCCCGTGTTCCGCTGGCTGGCCGAGGCGGCGGACATGCCCCCGCTCGACATCGCCGGAACCTTCAACTGCGGCCTCGGCATGCTTGCCTACGTGCCTGCGGACCGGGCACAGGACGCGATGGCGCTGTTCGCGGAAGCCGGGGAGCGGCCGGTGCTGGTGGGCGACGTCGTCGCCCGCGGCGGCGGCCCGGCCGTACGGCTCGAGGGGATCGAACGATGGCGCTGAAGGTCGGCGTCCTGATCTCCGGCCGCGGGTCGAACCTGAAGGCACTGCTCGACGACCTGTCCAGGCCCGGCGCGCCGGCGCGGATCGTGGTGGTGATCAGCAACGTCCCCGGCGCCGGCGGGCTGGCCCATGCGAAGGCAGCCGGCGTTCCGGCCGTCACCATCGACCACCGCGCGTACCCCGATCGCACCGCCTTCGAGGCAGCGCTGACGACGGCGCTGGAAGAAGCGGGCGTGGAACTGGTCTGCCTCGCCGGCTTCATGCGGGTGCTGGGCGAGGGCTTCATCGCGCGCTGGGCCGGCCGCCTGCTCAACATCCATCCGTCGCTGCTGCCGGCCTATCGCGGTCTAGGGACGCATGAGCGCGTCATCGCCGACGGCGTGCCCGAGAGCGGGTGCACGGTGCATGCGGTGACGGCGGAGCTCGACGGCGGGCCGATCCTCGCCCAGCGGCGCGTACCGGTCTTCGCCGACGACACACCGGAAAGCCTCGCCGCGCGCGTGCTCGAGCAGGAGCACAGGCTCTATCCCCTGGTCGTGCGCTGCGTCGCCGAAGGCACCATGCGCGTCCCGGCGGGCTGACTACTGCCCCTCGCGCAGCCCCTTCACAAACTCACCAAGGCCGATCTGCCGCGAGCGCTTGAGCCGCTCGGCGCGGAGGATGGCCTGCACCGAGGCGACGCTCTCCTCGAAGTCGGTGTTGACGATGATGTAGTCGTACTCGGCGTAGTGGCTCATCTCGTCGGACGCCTTGGCCATCCGCTGGGCCACGACATGGTCGGGGTCCTGGGCGCGGGCTCGCAGCCGCCGCTCCAGCTCCGGCGTGGACGGAGGCAGGATGAAGATCGAGACGAGGTCATCGCGCGCCGATTCCGCGAGCTGCTGCGTTCCCTGCCAGTCGATGTCGAACAGCATGTCGCGGCCCGCTGCCAGCGCCTTTTCCACCGGCGCCCGCGGCGTGCCGTAGTAGTGGCCGAAGACCTGGGCGTACTCCAGCAGCTCCTGGCGGTTCTCCATCAGGGCGAAGCGCTGCTTGTCGATGAAGTAGTAGTGGATGCCCTCGACCTCGCCCGGCCGCTTCGGCCGCGTGGTCACCGACACCGACAGCTCGATCCCCGACTCCCGCTCCAGCACCGCGCGCGAGATCGAGGTCTTGCCGGCGCCTGACGGCGACGACAGCACCAGCATCAGGCCGCGGCGGTGAATGCCGGTGTTGAGCTGTACGGCTGCGGTGCGGTGGGTATCCCTACTCGACATTCTGGACCTGCTCGCGCATCTGGTCGATGACCGCCTTCAGCCTGAGGCCGATTTCGGTGAGGGCGAGGTCGCTCGACTTGGAGCAGAGCGTGTTGGCCTCGCGGTTGAACTCCTGGCACAGGAAGTCGAGGCGCCGGCCGACTGCGCCGCCGGCATCGAGCAGCTCGCTGGCCGCGGCGACGTGGCCGGCAAGCCGGTCCAACTCCTCGCGTACGTCGGCCTTGGCCGCAAGCAGCGCCACCTCGTGGGCGAGCCGGTCCGCAGGCAGCCCGGGCTTCTCGATCAGCAACGTGTCGACCAGGCCGCTCAGCCGGTTGCCGATCGCCTCCGGCTGCACGCTCGCGCGTGCCTCGGCCTCGGCGGTCAGCGCTGCGATCTCCTGCAGCTCCTGCCGCAGGACCTGTTCGAGCCGCGCGCCCTCCTCTGCCCGCGCGGCGGCGAGCTTGGCCAGCGCGGCGTCGGCATCGGCGAGCAGGGCCGCGTCCATGGCCGAAGCGTCCTCTTCCGAGGAAGTCGCCTCGTCCTCCTCGATCACGCCGCGGATCGTCATCAGGCCCTCGAAGTGCGGCGGCTCGCCCGAAACCGCGTCGCCCAGCTCCTCGCGCAGCGCCAGCAGCTCGCGAAGCCAGTCGCGGTTGATGCGGTAGGAGCGGCCGCGGAGCGGGCGCCCGAGGGTGAGGGCGAGCTGGATGCTGCCCCGGGTGAACCGTGCCTGGACCTGCCGCCGCAGCGCCACCTCCAGCCGGTCGAGGCCGGCCGGCAGGCGGCAGCGGATGTCGAGCCCGCGGTTGTTGACGCTCTTCGCCTCCCAGACCCAGGCAGGCCAGTCGCGCTCGCCGCCGGCAGCCGACTCCTGGCGTGCGAATCCGGTCATGCTGGCGATGGCCATGTGCCGAGTCCCGGTGCTCCTGTTGGTGACGGCGCGACCCTAGTCGGCCGCCGCGGCCTCGGCAACGTTCAGCATGGAAGGCGAACCATGGGCGCAACAGCGACTCACGATCCGCGGTCGATCCTGATCACCGGCGCCAGCAGCGGACTCGGCGCCGCGCTCGCCCGGCACTATGCGGCGCCGGGCCGGCGGCTGGTGCTGGGCGGGCGCCACGCGGCGCGATTGGCGGCCGTGGCGGCGGCCTGCGCCGACCGGGGTGCGGCCGTCGAGCACCGGGCCGGCGATGTAACCGACCGCGCGGCAATGCGGCAGTGGATCGAGGCCGCGGACGATGCCGGGCCGCTCGACCTGGTGATCGCCAACGCCGGCGTTTCCGCCGGCACGGGGGATTCGGGCGAGACCGAGGAGCAGGCGCGGCGCATCTTCGCCGTCAATCTCGACGGCGTGCTGAACACGCTGCACCCGGCAAAGGACAGGATGGTCGCGCGGGGGCGCGGCCAGCTCGCCATCATCGCCTCGCTCGCGGGATATCGCGGCTATCCCGGCGCGCCGGCCTACAGCGCGTCGAAGGCGGCGGTGAAGGCCTACGGCGAGGCGCTGCGGCTCGACCTCAGGCCGGCCGGTGTGGCTCTCAGCGTGGTCTGCCCCGGCTTCGTCGCCACGCCGATGACGGCCGTCAACCGGTTCCGGATGCCGTTCCTGATGTCGGCCGAGCGCGCTGCCGCGGTGATCGCCCGCGGGCTCGCCGGCGACCGGGCGCGCATCGCCTTCCCCTGGCCGACGGCGTTCCTGAGCTGGCTGAGCGCCGCCCTGCCCGTCGCGCTGGCCGACCGGATCCTCAGCCGGCTACCGACGAAGGGCGCCGACGGCTAGTTGATCGGGATGACGATGCTGAGGGACGGCGGCGCCTGGATCACCGGCACGGTCCAGGCCGCACCGTGCGAATGGCCGCAGTCGATCCGCTCGCGATAATCGCCATGCGCGCCCCAGCGGCGCTCGACCCGGCATCCTGCCGGCACCGCCGCGCCCTGGAACGTCGGAGCGACAATCACCCTCCAGCCGTCGTCATGGCCGTGGTGGTGATGGTGGCCGGGTCCGTGTCCGTGTCCGTGTCCGTGACCGTGCCCGTGGCCATGTCCGTGGTGCCCGCCCGCCTGGGCGGTCCCGGCAAGCCCGACCACCAGACCGGCGATGGCACCCATCAGCATCAGCTTTCGCATGCCGAAGTCTCCTGGTTGGCCCGTTCCCCGACAGCAACGGAGGGGAGGATTGGGGCGGAAATGTGGCGCGGCTGTCCGGAGCTTGACATTATTCAAACGATCGTTTCAATCGAACGATTGAAACAGGAGAAGCGCCGGATGAGCGGTACTGCGAACGTCAGGCCGGGCGCGGGGCGCGGTGAGGACAGCCGCCAGCGGATCATCGAGGCCGCGCTGGACGTGTTCGGCCGGCACGGGTTCGAGGGTGCGAGCACCCGGATGCTGGCCCAGGCCGCCGGGGTGAACCTGGCTGCGATTGCCTACTACTTCGGCGGCAAGGAAGGCCTCTACCGGGCGGTGGCGGAGCATGTGGTGGCGGCCATTTCCGAGCGTCAGGCGGAAGCGGCGGCCCGGGCGAAGGCCGCGCTGGAGGACCCGTCCCTCGGCCGCGAGGCAGCGCTGGAGCAGCTCCTCGACCTGGTCGACTCGCTTGCCGTGATGCTGGTGGCCGCGGGCCCGGCGGATCGCTGGGCCGCCTTCGTCATCCGCGAGCAGATGCAGCCGGCTGCAGCCTTCGACATCATCTTCCACGGCTTCCAGGCGCGCATGCACGGCCTCGTCGCCGGTCTCGTCGCGCGGGTGCTCGGCCGCGACCCGCGCGATCCCGAGGTGCTGGTCACCGCCTCCACCCTCATCGGCCAGGTGCTGGTGTTTCGCGCCGCGCGGACGACGATGCTGAAGCTGCTCGACTGGACGGAGTTCACGCCGGAGCGGGTGGCGATGATCCGGACGCTCGTCCGCCGGAACGTGACGCGCATCCTGACGCCCGGAGACCCGAGATGAAAGCGCGCCTTCCGGTGGCCGTCGTCGCGCTGGCCGCGGCCGCCGGGGCCGCCTGGTACTTCTGGCCGCGCGGGGAGGTGCCCGACGACGGGCGCCTTCGCCTCTACGGCAATGTGGACGTGCGCGAAGTCCGGCTCGCCTTCCGTGCCGCCGGCCGGCTGGAGGCCATGCATTTCGAGGAGGGCGATACCGTCGCGGCCGGCGACCTCGT
Source organism: uncultured Alphaproteobacteria bacterium (assembly GCA_937988735.1). GTDB lineage: Bacteria > Pseudomonadota > Alphaproteobacteria > CALKHQ01 > CALKHQ01 > CALKHQ01. Next base: position 4,987 of record CALKHQ010000131.1, on the reverse strand, counting down.
TGCCGCGCTCGACCCGACGCCGTTCGAGGACGAGGTCATGATCGCGGAGGCGGAGGTCGCGCTGCAGCGGGCGCAGCTGCAGAAGTTCGAGACCGGCGCGCGGCCGGAGGAGATCGCCCAGGCCCGCTCCGTCGTCGCCGAACGCCAGGCGGAACTTGACAATCTTACCGTGACCCTGGAGCGCCAGCAGCGGCTGGTCGCCAACGGCTACGCCACGCGCCAGACCATCGACGACCTCATGGCGCAGCGGCGCGAAGCGGAAGCGCGGCTGGCGGCGGCGCAGGAGGCGCTGGGCCTGGTCCTGGAAGGGTTCCGCGACGAGGACGTGGCCGCCGCGCGGGCGAGCCTGCAGGTCGCCGAGGCGCGCCTTGCTGCCGCGCTGACCCGCCTGTCCGACACGCGCCTCACTGCGCCCTCCTCCGGCGTCCTGATCAGCCGCATCCGCGAGCCCGGCGCGATCGTCGCCGCCGGCGAGCCGGTCTACACGCTCGCGCTGACGGCGCCGGTGTGGGTCCGCGCCTATGTCGCCGAGCCCGACCTGGGACGGGTCCATCCGGGGATGGGGGCGCAGGTGATCACCGACAGCGCGCCCGACCGCCCCTACGCCGGCCAGGTGGGCTTCATCTCGCCGGTAGCCGAGTTCACACCGAAGACGGTCGAGACGGCGGACCTGCGCACCGACCTTGTCTACCGGCTGCGGGTGGTGGTGCAGGAGCCCGACGACGGCCTGCGCCAGGGCATGCCGGTGACCGTCATCCTGGAGCCGGGAGCGGAGTAGACGGCCATGGCGATGGTGGAGGTCGCGGGCGCCACCAAGCGGTTCGCACCCGATGCGGCACCCGCCGTCGACGACGTCAGCTTCGCCATCAGGTCAGGCTGCATCACCGGTCTGGTGGGCCCCGACGGCGCCGGCAAGACCACGCTGGTCCGCCTGATGCTCGGCCTGCTGGCGGCCGATTCCGGAATGATCACGGTCGCGGGTCACGACGTCGCCGCGGAGCCGGAGCCGGTCCGCACGCTGGCCGGCTACATGCCGCAGCGGTTCGGCCTCTACGAGGACCTGACGGTGCAGGAGAACCTCAGCCTCTACGCCGACCTGGGCGGCGTGGTCGGGGACGAGCGCCGCGCACGGCTGGAACGGCTGCTGCGCTTCACCGACCTCGCGCGCTTCACGGATCGGCTCACCGGCGCGCTCTCCGGCGGCATGAAGCAGAAGCTCGGCCTCGCCTGCGCCCTCATCCGCACGCCGCAACTGCTGCTGCTCGACGAGCCGAGTGTCGGGGTTGACCCGATCTCCCGGCGCGAGCTGTGGCGGATGGTGAAGGAGCTGGTCAGCGAGGGGCTCGCGGTGGTCTGGTCCACGGCCTATCTGGACGAGGCCGAGCTCTGTGACGACGTCCTGCTTCTTGACCGGGGCCGCCTGCTGTTCCAGGGCCCGCCGCAGGACCTGACCCGGCGGACCGAGGGCCGCACCTTCCGCCTTGCCGGCGTCGAGCACGGCCGCCGGTCCGTGCTGGCGCGGGCGCTGGAGCGGGACGACATCGTCGACGGCGTCATCCAGGGCCGCAGCGTCCGGCTGGTGTTTGCAGCGGGCCGCCGGCCGGAGCCGGAGGCCGCCGCCGCCCTGGCGCCGGAAGCTGCCGGCGCCGCCCTCGCCCCGACGCCGCCGCGGTTCGAGGATGCCTTCGTCGATATGCTGGGCGGCGGCCCCGGCGGCCGGTCCGCCCTCGCCGAGGCAATGCAGCCGGTCGGCAGCAGCGACGAGGCCGCGATCGAGGCGCGCCATCTGGTGAAGCGCTTCGGCGGCTTCACCGCCGTGGACGACGTCTCCTTCACCATCCGCCGTGGCGAGATCTTCGGCTTCCTCGGCCCGAACGGCGCCGGCAAGTCCACGACCTTCAAGATGCTCTGCGGTCTGCTGCAGCCGACGTCCGGCACGGCCCGGGTGAGCGGGATCGACCTCAGGACGTCGCCAGCGCAGGCGCGGCGCAGGCTCGGCTACATGGCGCAGAAGTTCTCACTCTACGGTGACCTCAGCGTGCGGCAGAACCTGGCCTTCTTCGCCGGAGTGTACGGACTCTCCGGCCGGCGGCGCCGCGAGCGGACCCGCCTGATGATCGAGATCTTCGGCCTCGGCCCGTATCTCTCCGCCTCGGCAGGCACGCTGCCGCTGGGGATCAAGCAGCGGCTGGCGCTGGCCTGCGCGGTGCTGCACGAGCCGGCCGTCCTGTTCCTCGACGAGCCGACCTCCGGCGTGGACCCGATCACCCGCCGCGAGTTCTGGACCCACATCAACGGCATGGTCGAGAAGGGCACGACCATCATGGTCACCACCCATTTCATGGACGAGGCCGAATACTGCGACCGCATCGCCCTGATCTACCGCGGTCGCGAGATCGCGACCGGCTCGCCCGACGACCTGAAACGGCAGGTCCGGACCGCCGCCGTGCCCGAACCGACGCTGGAGGATGCGTTCATCGCGCTGGTCCGGGCGTTCGACGCCAGGACGGCCGAGGCGGCATGAGCCTGGTGGCCGCTGCACGGAGGGGTCGCGCGCGCCGGCTCCGCGCGCTGGTGGTCAAGGAGACGATCCAGGTCTTCCGCGACCCCAGCTCGATCCTGATCGCCTTCGTGCTGCCGCTGATCCTGCTGTTCCTGTTCGGCTACGGGGTGTCGCTGGACGCGAACCGGGTAGCGATCGGGCTGGTGCTGGAAGACCGCTCGCCGGAAGCACAGGAGCTTGCGGCCGGCTTCACCCACTCGCGCTTCTTCCGCACCACGGTCGTCCGCGATCGCCGGCTGGTGGAGGAAGCGCTGGTCGCCTTGTGGCCGCGCTGCAGACCCTGTTCCTTGCCGGCGACGTGTGGAGCGTGCTGTGGCCGGCGATGGGGATGATGCTGGCGATCGGCACCGTCTTCTTCCTGCTGGCCGCGCGCGCGACGGTGCGGAGGCTCGGCTGAGATGGGCGCCCGTATCGCGGCGCTGGTGGTGAAGGAGCTGCTGGCGATCCTGCGCGACCCCCGCGGGCGCGCCGTCCTCATCGTGCCGCCGGTCGTGCAGCTGGTGGTGTTCGCCTTCGCCGCGACGCTCGAGGTGAAAAACGTCGCGCTGGGGGTGCTCGACCGCGATCGCGGGCCATGGGCGTCGGAGCTCGTGAGCCGCTTCGAAGGCTCGCCCACCTTCGGGACGGTCTTTCGGCTCGCCAGCGTCGCCGACATCCGCCGCGTCATCGACTCCCAGCAGGCGATCGCGGTGCTCCACATCCCGCCCGGCTTCTCCGCGGACATCGCCGCGGGCCGCCCCACGGATCTGCAGCTCGTCCTCGACGGCCGGCGCTCCAACGCCGCGCAGATCGTGCAGGGCTACGTCGCGCGCATCGTCCAGGCGCTCAATGCCCACATCGCCGCCGGCCGCGGTGTGTCCGGCCCGCCGAGCGCGCTGGTCACGCGCAGCTGGTTCAATCCGAACCTGGAATACCAGTGGTTCACGGTCCCGAGTCTGATCGGCACCATCGGGCTGCTGATCGGCATTTCGGTCACCGCGCTGTCGGTGGCACGGGAGCGGGAGCTCGGCACCTTCGACCAGCTTCTGGTCTCGCCGCTGACATCGATGGAGATCCTGGCGGGCAAGACCGTGCCGTCGCTGCTGGTCGGCCTGTTTCACGGCACGCTCTATCTGCTGATCGCCACCTTCGCCTTCGGGATTCCCTTCACCGGCTCGGTGGCGCTGCTCTACGGCAGCTTCGCCATCTACCTCGCCGCCGTGATCGGCATCGGCCTGTTCATCTCGACCCTCGCCCGGACCCAGCAGCAGGCCTTCCTCGGCGCCTTCGTATTCGCTGCGCCGGCGATCCTGCTCTCCGGCTTCGCCACGCCGGTCGAGAACATGCCGGAGTGGCTGCAGACAGCGACGCTGGTGAACCCGCTCCGGCACTTCCTCGTTATCGTCAATGGCCTGTTCACCAAGGACATGCCGCTGGAAACCGTCGCCCCCAGCGCCTGGCCGCTGGCGGTGATCGCCCTCGTGACGATGAGCCTCGCCGCCTGGCTGTTCCGCAGGCGGCTGGGCTGAGCGTCCCCCTTCTCCCCTTGCGGGAGAAGGGTACGAGACCCCGAGAGCGAAGCGAGGCTGGCCGGAGCGAGTGAAGGGGCCGCGCCGGCAGGGGCGCCCCGGCGCGCAAGGCCCCCCACAGCTCTCCCTCAAGGGGAGAGGACGGGAGAGCGCAGAAAGGCGAAGGGCGCGCCGGCCGGAGCCGACGCGCCCTTGCTGCAGACCGAAGCGGTCAGGTCAGTGGTACAGCGACCAGTCGATGTCGTCGCCGTCGATGACGGTGTAGGCGGTGTGGTCATCGTCCCATTCGGCCATCGCCTCGAGCGCCTCCTCCGAGATGTCGCGGAGGTAGAGCACCTCGTCTTCCGGCAGGTAGTCGAAGGCGTCGAGCGAGACCAGGCGCTTGCTGTCGCCCATCCCGAGGATGCCGTCGTCCAGCGAAAAAACCAGGTACAGCTTGCCCTCGGCATCCTGTGCGACGTCATCCACCGTACCGATGTCGGTGCCCTCGGCGTTGACAATGTCCATGCCGGTGACGTCGGCAACGCCGGCCTGCTGCAGCAGCTCTCGCGCGTTGCCGGTGGACGTCTCGGTATCCTCGACTGCGACTGCCGCGTCGTCGGTCGGCGGCACGCCCTGCTCGGCGCCTGCCGCCGGCTCGACCGCTGCCGCCGTCTCATCGGGAGCAGCCGCCTGCCCGGTCGTGTCCGTGTCCTCGGTGCCGGTGACCGGCTCCTCGGCCGCGGCCTGCTCGGTGATGGTAGCGTCCCCGGTGCCGGTCACGGGCTCCTCGGTCGCCGCCTGTCCGGACGTGCCCATCGTGGCCGGCGCAGGCTCTTCCATCATGGCCTGGCCGGTGGCGCCCGTGGCGCTTCCGTCGTCGGTCAGCGGCGCCTCGGCCGTGGCCGCGTCGGTGCGCGAGATGGCAGCCCAGTCG
>CALKHQ010000130.1 GCA_937988735.1 uncultured Alphaproteobacteria bacterium | reverse complement strand
TCAGGTCGGTCATTCGCATCGGGTAGAGGATGCCGTCGAGATGATCGCACTCGTGCTGCACCACGCGGGCGTGGAACCCTTCGGCGATGCGGTCGATCGGCGCCCCGTCCGGGCCGACCGCGCGGTAGCGCACCGACGTCCAGCGCGGCACCAAGCCCATCATGCCGGGGACGGAGAGACAGCCTTCCCAGCCGTCCTCCTTCCCGTCGCCGACCGGCTCGACCACCGGGTTGATGAGCACGGTGAGCGGGCGCGCGTTGTCCGCGTCGCGGCTGCGGGGTACGTGGAAGATCACGACCCGCAGCGGCACGTGCACCTGCGGCGCGGCCAGGCCGGCGCCGTCCGCGTCCTCCATCGTCTCGATCATGTCGGCGATCAGCCGCCGGATTTCCGGCGCCGTCGGGTCGGAAACCGCCTGCGCAGGGGCGCGCAGCACCGGGTGGCCCATGCGGGCGATCTTGAGAATAGCCATGCGACCAATATGTGCGGGGCCCCGCGCCGGGTAAAGCGCCGCGAGGCCGCGGTCAGAAGTCCAGATCGGCGTAGTGCCTGGGCGGGCGGGCGCCGGGGAGGTGGTCGGCGAGCAGCGGGCGGAAGCTGGGGCGCGACTTCATCCGCGCGTACCACTCCCGGGTCTCCGGGAAGTCGTTCCACGGCACGTCGCCGAGATAGTCGATGCAGCTGATCTGGGCCGCGGCCGCGATGTCGGCCATCGACATGGTGTCGCCGGCCAGCCACTTCCGGCGGTCGGTGAGATAGGCGATGTACTCGAGGTGATAGCGCAGGTTGCCGTGGCCGGCGCGGATTGCGGACGAATCCGGCTGGCCGCGACCGTAGAAGCGCTTCACGATCTTTTCGGTGACCAGGTTGTCGCTGACCTCGCGGCCGAACTTGCCGTCGAACCAGTCCACCAGTCGCCGGATCTCCGCCCGCTGCACCGAATCGCCCGAATAGAGCGACGGCACCGGGTAGACCTCGTCGAGATATTCGTAGATCGCGTAGGCGCCGGCGACGACGCGGTCGCCGTCCTGCAGCACCGGCACCTCGCCGGCCGGGTTGAGTGCGAGGAACGACGGCCGCCGGTCCCACACGTTCTCCAGCTTCAGGTCGAAGTCGAGGTCCTTCTCCGCCAGTGCGATCCGGACCGCCCGGCACGGCGCAGACAGCCACATGTGAATCAGGGTTCGCATCGGCGGCGCAGTCTAGTGATTTCGGTCCGGGTGACCAGACGGCATATGGAGGGGGAGGCGCTGCCGCCGGGGGCCGGGGGCGGCGCTACGGCAGCGGCAGGCGGCCGTCGGCGATGAGGTGGCGGAGCCCTGCGGCGATGCTGCGCACGTCGGCCAGCGCGTCGTGGCGCTGGCCTGGCGGTGCAGCCCCGCCCGACAGCTCCGCGACCTGGGTGCTGAAGAACAGCCGGTCGCCCGTGCCGAGCATCTGCGCGAGATGGCCGCGGATGTCCACCATCCGGGCGTGGTGGCGCGACGGCGGGATGCCGTGCCAGGCCGCATTCTCGGCGAGGATCTCGTGGTCGCGGCCGTTGCAGCACACGGGCGCGTCGCCGTCGCCGACGAAGGCGTCGAAGCGGGCGAGCGCCTCGGGGAAGGCGAGCCCTTCCGCCTCCACCGCCTGCTGGGTGATTCCGGTGAGCGCCGTGATGTAGCTGCTCAGCACCGGGTTGCGCACCGGGCGCACCAGGCAGCAGAACGACGCGTCCTCGGCGAGCGCGGGGCCCGGGCCGAGACGCACGGCGCCGATCTGGATCACCTCCCGCCATTCGCCCGGCCGGGACCAGCCGCTGGCGAGCGACCCTTCCCAGGCGGTGAACTCCAGGTCGAACAGCACCGACGGCCGGGTCGGGTCGAACAGGCCTTCCATGCGCCGGACCCGGCCGCTCAGGTCAGGCCAGCGCGGCCTCTTCCGCGCCGGGCAGCGTCAGCGGGTGCTTGAGCTGGCCGAGGATCTCGCGCGGGACCACCTGCCAGAAGCGTGTGACCGTGCGCTCCCAGTCGTTGAGCAGGCCCTCGGCGTAGATCGACTGCGTCTCCTCGACATGCTCGCGGACCAGGTCGCGCAGCACCGCTTCCCAGTGCGGCGTCTGCACCCGCTGCACCACCACGGCGCCAGGGTTCAGGCAGTCGTGGAACGTGCCGTGCTCGTCGTAGACGAAGGCCATGCCGCCCGTCATGCCGGCGGCGAAGTTGTCGCCGACCGGGCCGAGTATGACCGCGGTGCCGCCCGTCATGTACTCGCAGCCGTTCGACCCGCAGCCTTCGACCACCGCGATCGCGCCCGAGTTGCGCACGCAGAACCGGTCGCCGGCGCGACCGGCGGCGAACAGCTTGCCGGCGGTGGCGCCGTAGAGCACGACGTTGCCGATGATCACGTTGTCCTGGCTCGCCAGCCGGCTCGAGGTCATCGGGCGGACGACGATGGTGCCGCCGGAAAGCCCCTTGCCGGTGTAGTCGTTGCAGTCGCCGAACACCTCGAGCTTCATGCCGCGCACCGCGAAGGCGCCGAGCGACTGGCCGGCCGAGCCGCGCAGCCGGATGGTGACGTGGCCGGGCTGCAGGTGGTCCATGCCGAAGGTGCGGGTGATCAGCGACGCCATCTTGGCGCCGATCGCCCGGTGGGTGTTCCGCACGTTGTAGGTGAGCTGCATCTTCTCGCCCTCGCGGAACAGCGGCGCGGCGTCCTCGATCATCTGGGCGTCCAGCGTCTCCGGCACCGGGTTGCGGCCCTCGATGGTGCAGTAGGACGGGTAGTCGCCGACGTCGGCCCGGACCAGGATCGGGTTGAGGTCGAGGTCGTCGAGATGCGGGCTGCCGCGGCTCACCTGGTGCAGCAGGTCGGTGCGGCCGATGATCTCCTCCAGCGAGCGGAAGCCGAGATCGGCCAGGATCTCGCGCACCTCCTCGGCGAGGAAGGTGAACAGGTTGACCACCTTCTCCGGCGTGCCGGTGAACTTGTCGCGGAGCTGCGGATCCTGGGTGCACACGCCCACCGGACAGGTGTTGGAGTGGCACTGCCGCACCATGATGCAGCCCATCGCCACCAGCGACGCCGTGCCGATGCCGAACTCCTCGGCGCCGAGGATGGCGGCGATGACGATGTCGCGGCCGGACTTGATGCCGCCGTCCACGCGCAGCCGCACCCGGTGGCGCAGCCGGTTCAGCATCAGCACCTGGTGGGTTTCGGCGAGGCCCAGCTCCCACGGCAGGCCGGCGTACTTGATCGAGGTCTGCGGGCTGGCGCCGGTGCCGCCGGAATGGCCGGAGATCAGGATCACGTCGGCGTGGGCCTTGGCGACGCCCGCGGCGATGGTGCCGATGCCGGACCGCGCCACCAGCTTCACGCAGACCTTCGCCTCCGGGTTGATCTGCTTCAGGTCGTAGATGAGCTGCGCCAGATCCTCGATCGAGTAGATGTCGTGGTGCGGCGGCGGCGAGATCAGGGTGACCCCGGGGGTGGAATGCCGCAGTCGCGCGATCATCTCCGTGACCTTGAAGCCCGGCAGCTGGCCGCCCTCGCCGGGCTTGGCGCCCTGGGCGATCTTGATCTCGATCTCGCGGCAGTTGTTGAGGTACTCGGCCGTCACGCCGAAGCGGCCAGAGGCGACCTGCTTGATCGCCGAACAGGCGTTGTCGCCGTTCGGCCGCGGCTTGTAGCGGGCCGGATCCTCGCCGCCCTCGCCGCTGTCGGAGCGGGCGCCGATCCGGTTCATCGCGATCGACAGCGTCTCGTGCGCCTCCGGCGACAGCGCGCCGAGCGAGATGCCGGGCGCCACCAGCCGCTTGCGGATGGCGGTGATCGACTCGACGTCGTCGAGCGACGCCGGCCGACGGCCCGGCTTGAAGTCCAGCAGGTCGCGGATGTGGATCGGCTCCAGCTCGCGCAGGCCGGCCGTGTACTTCTTGAAGGTGGCGAAGCTGTCGGTGGCGACCGCCTGCTGCAGCAGGTGGATCAGCGGGCCGTGGAAGCCGTGCGCCTCGCCGCCGCGGCGGTACTTGTAGAAGCCGCCGACCGGCAGCGCGACCACGTCCTCGTCCCACGCCTTGCGGTGCGCCTCCAGCGTCTTGTGCTGGATGCCGGCGAGACCGATGCCGGAGATGCGCGACACCATGCCGGGGAAGAACTCCGCCACCAGGGTGCGCGACAGCCCGATGGCCTCGAAGTTGTAGCCGCCGCGGTAGGAGCTGATGATCGAGATGCCCATCTTGGACATCGTCTTCAGCAGCCCGGCGTCGATCGCCGCGACGTAGTTCTCGACGCAGGTGCTGACATCCATGTCGCCGAACAGGCCGCGGGCGTGGCGGTCGACGATGGTCTCCTCGGCGAGATAGGCGTTGACGGTGGTGGCGCCGACGCCGATCAGCACCGCGAAATAGTGGACGTCCATCGCCTCGCCGCAGCGGACGTTGATCGAGGTCCACGTCCGGAGCTGCTGGTTCACCAGATGGGTGTGCACGGCGCCGGTGGCGAGGATCATCGGCACCGGCGCGCGCCCGGCGCTGACGCCCGTGTCGGTCAGGATCACGTGCTTGGGGCCGCCGCGGACGGCGTCCTCGGCCTGCTGGCAGATGCGGCGCAGCGCATCCGCGAGGCTCTCCTGCGGCTCGTCGGTGCCGGCGCCGAAGGTGCAGTCGATCTCGACTGCACCGTCGCCGAGCGCCGCCCGCAGCGCCGCGAACTTGGCGTTGGTCAGGACCGGCGATTCCAGCTCGAGGATCTCGCACTGGCTCGCGTCCTCGATCAGGATGTTGCCGAGGTTGCCCAGCCGGGTCTTCAGGCTCATCACGCCGGTCTCGCGCAGCGAGTCGATCGGCGGGTTGGTGACCTGGCTGAAATCCTGGCGGAAGAAGTGGTGCAGTCCCCGGTAGCGGTTGGAGAGCACGGCGAGCGGCGTGTCGTCGCCCATCGAGCCTACCGCCTCCTTGCCGGTCTCGGCCATGGGCTGGAGGATCATCTCCAGGTCCTCCATGGTCCAGCCGTAGCCGACCTGGCGGCGGCGCAGCAGCGCACGGTCCATCGCCGGGGCGGGCTTCGTCGCCGCGGCGGCGGCCGCGATCTCCTCCTCGAGATAGGTGATGTTCTTCACCCAGGCGCTGTAGTCGTTGCGCTCGGCGAGCATCTTCTTCAGCGACGCGTTGTCGTAGAAGCGCCCCTCGACGAGGTCGACGGCGATCATCTCGCCCGGGCCGCAGCGTCCCTTGGTGATGATGTGGCTCTCCTTCAGCCGCACCATGCCCGTCTCGGATCCGACGATCAGCATGCCGTCGTCGGTGATGGTGTAGCGCAGCGGGCGCAGCCCGTTGCGGTCCATGCCGGCCAGCACCCAGCGGCCGTCGTAGGCGGCGATCGCGGCCGGGCCGTCCCACGGCTCCATCACCGCGTTGCAGTAGGCGTAGAGGTCCTTGAGGCTCTGGCTCATCGTCGCCCGCTGCTGCCAGGCCTCGGGGATCATCATCGTCTTGACCAGCGGCAGGTCGCGGCCGGCGCGGATCATGACCTCGAACACCGCGTCGAGCGCGGCGGAGTCCGAGCTCCCGAGCTGGATGATCGGCTTCAGGTCCTCGATGTACGGGCCGAAGGCCGCGGACTCCATCCGCGGCTCGTGGCTCTTCATCCAGTTGATGTTGCCGCGCAGGGTGTTGATCTCGCCGTTGTGGGCGAGGGTGCGGAACGGCTGCGCCAGCTTCCACGCGGGGAAGGTGTTGGTCGAGAACCGCTGGTGGAAGATCGCGAAGTTGGAGACGAAGCGCTCGTCCAGCAGGTCCGGGTAGAACCGCGTCAGGTCCTCGGCCAGGAACATGCCCTTGTAGATGATCGAGCGGCAGGAGAGCGAGCAGATGTAGCTCTCGGTGATGTTCTCCTGCAGCGCCGCCTTCTCGATGCGGCGGCGGATGATGTAGAGGTCGCACTCGAACCGCTCGTCGTCGACGCCGCGGTTGTTGGCGATCATGATCTGCTCGATCTCGGGGCGGGCCGCGTTCGCCTTCTCGCCGATGACGTCCACGTTCACCGGCACCTGGCGCCAGCCGTAGATGGTGTAGCCGAAGCGGATGATCTCCGACTCCACCATCGTCCGCACGCGCTCCTGCGCCGCGTAGTCGGTGCGCGGCAGGAACACCATGCCGACCGCGAGCCGGCCGGTGCCGGGTTCGTGGCCGGTACCCCGGATGTGCTCCTTGAAGAACTCCTGCGGGATCTGGACGTGAATGCCAGCGCCGTCGCCGGTCTTGCCGTCGGCGTCCACCGCGCCGCGATGCCACACCGCCTTCAGCGCGTCGATGCCGGCCTCGACCACAGCCCGGCTCGGCTTGCCGTCGATCGAGGCGACGAGGCCGACGCCGCAGGCGTCGTGCTCGAACGCCGGGTCGTAGGCATGGGCGGCGATCAGCCTGTCTCGGTTCGCCAGATACTCCCGTACAAAACGCTCGCCTTCGGTCTCGCGGGATCGGTGCATGGCGGTCACTCCGCGGCGATCGCGGGCGCTTCGGCGCCAGCGGGCCTGGCCTGCAGGTAGTTGTGGATGGCGGCGGCCGCATCCTGGCCGTCCCGGATCGCCCAGACGACGAGGCTCGCGCCGCGGACGATGTCGCCGGCAGCGAACACGCTCTCCATCGGGGTCATCATCGTCGACCAGTCGATCTTGACCGTGCCCCAGCGCGTCACCGGCAGCTCCGGCGCGCCGAACAGCGTCGGCAGGTCCTCGGGGTCGAAGCCGAGGGCGGTGATCACCAGGTCGGCCGGGCAGGTGAAGGTGGAATCCGGCACCGGCTCCGGGGCCTGGCGCCCGGTGGCGTCGGCCTGGCCCAGCCGCATGCGGTGGGCACGCACGGCGGTGACGCCGCCGCGCCGGCCCTCGCCGGCCACATCGCCGAGGAATGCCTCGGGCGCGGCCAGCCACTCGAACACCACGCCCTCTTCCTCGGCGTTGGCGACCTCGCGCTGCGAGCCCGGCATGTTGGCGCGGTTGCGGCGGTAGAGGCAGGTCACCGACTTCGCCCCCTGGCGCACGGCGGTGCGCACGCAGTCCATCGCCGTGTCGCCGCCACCGATGACGACGACGTCCTTGCCGCGGGCGTCGAGCGCGCCGCTGTCGAAGGCCGGCACGCTGTCGCCGAGCCCCTTGCGGTTCGAAGCGGTCAGGTAGTCCAGCGCCGGCACCACGTTGTCGAGGCCGACGCCCGGCACCTGGATGTCGCGCGCCTTGTAGACGCCGGTCGCAATCAGGATTGCGTCGTGCTGGGCGCGGAGCTGGTCGAGCGACGCGTCCCTGCCGACGGCGAAGTTCAGCCGGAAGGTGACGCCGCTCTCCTCCAGCCACCTGTTCCGGCGGACGACGACGTCCTTCTCCAGCTTGAAGTTGGGAATGCCGTAGATCAGCAGCCCGCCGCTGCGGTCGTAGCGGTCGTAGACCGTGACCTGGTAACCCTTCGCGCGCAGGCGGGCGGCGGCGGCGAGCCCGGCCGGGCCGGCGCCGATGATGCCGACGGACTCCGGCCGCTCGCGCGCCGGCCGGACCGGCTGGACCCAGCCGTTGGCGAACGCGGTTTCGGTGATGAACTTCTCCACCGCGCCGATGGTCACCGTGCCGTGGGTGGACTGCTCGATGACGCAGTTGCCCTCGCACAGCCGGTCCTGCGGGCAGATGCGCCCGCAGACCTCGGGGAAGGTGTTGGTCGACGACGACAGCTCGTACGCCTCGTCCAGCCGGCCTTCCGCGGTGAGCTTGAGCCAGTCCGGGATGTAGTTCCCGATCGGGCAATGCACCTGGCAGAAGGGGACGCCGCACTGCGAGCAGCGCGAGGCCTGCTCCTGCGCCTTCTCGCGCGCGAACTCCCGATAGATCTCGTGAAAGTCCGTCCGGCGCTCCTCCGCCGACCGCTTCGGGGGCGGCTGCTGCGCAACCGAGACGAACCGCAGCATACGCTCGCTCAAGCCATTCCTCCCATAGGTGCGACGGCGGTTTCTCCGTGCCCGGAGGGGACGATGATCCGGGCCAACGCGCCGACGGCGCTGCCGGCGAGCCTTTTCGCCTTATACGGGACGCCGCCGGGGCTGCCAAGGCGAAATCATGCAGATGGGTCAGTATGGGTCAACCATCTTCATCGTGGACGGCCAGCGACGGTGGCGCCGGTCCACCCCGAGTCTGGTCGGCGAGTCGAAATGGGTCCGCTCTGTTACCTTTCCCCTCCGACGGGGACTGCGCACGCAAGAAGCCCCGCGGGAGGGCACCCGCGGGGCGCTGCGTCGATGCGACGCGCCTGCGTCGGAACGGAAGGATCAGGCGTGGGAGGCGCTGAAGCGGCCGCCGACGCGGAACCGGTCGAGGTAGCGCGGCAGCACGGCGTCCGGCCCTATCGGCTGGATGCCGAGTTCGGCGAAGCCCGGGGCGCTGCCCGAGGCGACGTTGTCCGTCCGCATCATGCGGACCTGGTCGCGGGTGAGCGGCGGGTTCGGCAGCAGGCCGAGGAACGTCGCCTGCAGCGACGCCAGCCCGAACGGCACAGGCATCAACGGCCGGCGACGGCCGGTGTGGCGACGCACCAGCTCCATGATCTCCTGCATGCTGTAGACCCGCGGGCCCACCAGCTCGAACACGCCGCTCGCCTTCGGATCGTCCATCAGGCGCCCGACCGCGCGGGCGACGTCGCCGACATAGACCGGCTGGAACCTCGGCCCGCCGTTGCCGAGGATGCGACCGGCCTTCAGGTCGCCCGGCCGGTACTGCACGCCCACCACCGGCAGCGCCGGCAGCCAGCGCGCCATGGCGGCGAACTTGTTGAAGAAGCCGTCCTCCGGCCCGAACACCACCGACGGCCGCAGGATGATGGCGTCGGGGAAAGCCTGCAGCACGGCGGCCTCGCCAGCGGCCTTGCTGCGGGCGTAGACGGAGGGGGAGCGGGGGTCGGCGCCCAGCGCCGACATGTGGATCAGCCGGCCGACGCCCGCCGCGCGCGCCGCATCGGCCACCCGCCGGGCGCCCTCGACGTGGACGGCGTGGAAGGTCTGCTTCCCGCGCTCCGACAGGATGCCCGCAAGGTTGATCACGACATCGGCGTCGGCGCAGGCGGCGCGCACCCGCACCTCGTCGCCGACGGGGGCGCACACGGGTGTGATCTGGCCGACGTCGCCCATCGGCTTCAGGAACAGGGCAGCGTCGGGGTCGCGCACCGCGATCCGCATCCGGTCGCCCCGCGCCGCCAGCTCGCGTACGATGTGACGGCCGACGAAACCGGAACCGCCGAAGATCGTCACCAGGCGAGTCGCCATTGCGCTACGGCCTTTCGCTGCGGCCGCGCCCACCTTTCGGGGTGGCGGCCGGATTGGCAGGGAACGGCGGCATAGATGCCTTGCAGACGACGCATTGACAAGCGCCGCGTCGCCCGATAACTAAGCGGCCTCTCGATTGCCCAGGTGGCGGAATTGGTAGACGCGCTGGCTTCAGGTGCCAGTGGGCGAAAGCTCGTGGAAGTTCGAGTCTTCTCCTGGGCACCATAGTGCTCCCCCGCAATCAGACGCCGGATTGCCTGCCGGGCCGGCTTCCGGCCCACAGGAGCCTCTCCGGCGGATGACGATCCAGCTCCATCGCGGCGACCTGCCCGACGGCCTCAGCTTCGGTGCTTCGGTCGCGGTCGATACCGAGACGATGGGGCTGGTCCACGGCCGCGACCGGCTGTGCCTTGCCCAGCTTTCCGCGGGCGACGGCACGGTGCATCTGGTGCAGTTCGACAATCCGCGCAACAATCCGGACGCCTATGCCGCGCCGAACCTGCGCCGGCTGCTGGCCGACCGCACGGTCGAGAAACTGTTCCACTACGCCCGCTTCGACATGGCGGCCTTCGCCCGGGCGATGGGCATCATGCCGCAGCCCGTGTTCTGCACGAAGATCGCGTCGCGGCTGGTGCGCACCTACACCGACCGCCACGGCCTGAAGGACCTGTGCCGCGAGCTGCTCGGCATCGAGCTGTCGAAGCAGCAGCAGAGCTCCGACTGGGGCGCGGCGGAGCTCACGGCCGAACAGCGCGACTATGCCGCACACGACGTGCTATACCTCCACCAGCTGCGGGCGATTCTCGACGAGAGGCTGGAACGGGAGGGCCGGCGGAAGCTCGCCTATGACTGTTTCGCCTGCCTTCCGGTGCGGGTCGAGCTGGATCTCGCCGGCTGGGCGGACGAGGACATCTTCGCGCACGCCTGACGGCGGCGCTCCGCCATGCGCGATCATGCCGGGACACGAGCCGATGGGCGCGGACCAGACGACAATCGAGGCATGCGGCCGATGAGCGCGCCCGCGCCCCGGCCGGAGCCACCCGGGTTCGACGCGGTCGCCGTCGGCCGCGACGTGCTCGCGACCGAATCGGCGGCGCTCACGGCCCTGGCGCAGTCGCTGGGCGAGCCGTTCGCCGCCGCCGTCGAACGGATCCACGACATCCCCGGGCGGGTGGCGGTGACCGGCATGGGCAAGTCGGGGCACATCGCGCGCAAGATCGCCGCGACCTTCGCCTCCACCGGCACGCCCGCGCTGTTCGTGCACCCGGCGGAGGCCAGCCACGGCGACCTCGGCATGATCGGGGTCGGCGACGCGGTGCTGGCGCTGTCCAACTCCGGCGAGACGCCGGAGCTCAACGACATCATTGCCTACACCCGGCGCTTTGCCATCCCGCTGATCGCGCTGACCTCCGCCGGCGGCAGCACGCTGGCGCAGGCCGCGGACATCCGGCTGCTGCTGCCGCCGGCGCCGGAGGCCGGCGTGCTGGCGCTGGCGCCGACCACATCGACGACGATGATGCTGGCGCTGGGCGACGCGATCGCGGTCGCGCTGCTGGAGCGCCGCGGCTTCACCGCCGACGACTTCCGCCTGTTCCACCCGGGCGGCCAGCTCGGCCGCCGGCTGCTGCGGGTGCGCGACATCATGCACCGCGGGCCGGAGCTGCCGCTGATCGGCCTCGACCCGCCGATGAGCGAGGCGCTGGTGGCGATGGCGTCCAAGCGCTTCGGCTGCATCGGCGTCATCGACGCCGAGGGCCGGCTCGCCGGCATGATCACCGACGGCGACCTGCGCCGCCATCTCGGGCCGGACCTGTTGTCGCAGCCCGTCTCTGCGGTCATGACCCGGAACCCCATCACCACCACGCCGGAGGCGCTGGCAGCCGAGGTGCTGGCGGCGCTGAACGCACGCCAGATTATCGCTATGTTCGTGATCGAGGGTGGGCGCCCGGTGGGCCTGGTCCATGTCCACGACATCCTGGCGGCCGGAATAGCCTGAGGTATGGCGAGCACCGAGCACATGGCCGAGGACGCGATCGGCGGGCTGGGGTCCGCGGGCGAGGGCAGCGCGCGCGGGTACCGCCGGGCGACGATCGACACCGCGCGCCTGCGCCGCAGCGCGGAGATCGGCACCGGGTACACCCGGTTCGTCCAGGGCATGCGGCTGATCCTGCCCACCATCGCGGTGGCGCTGGTGCTCGCGGTGGCGCTGTGGCCGGAATTCAGCAAGATCGAGGACGCCGTCACCAGCACCGACATCGCGATCGACCTGCGCGATGCGGAACGGCTGACGATGACCAGCCCCCGCTACCGCAGCCGCGACGCGAACGGCGCCTCCTACACCGTCACCGCCGACGAGGCGGAACAGCTCCAGGGCACGACCGGCATGATCGAGCTGCGCAACCCCGCGGCCGACATGACGATGGAGGACGGGAGCTGGGTGATGCTGCAGGCGCTGTCCGGCGAGTACTGGGACAAGGAGGAGCGGCTGGAGCTGACGGGCGATGTCTCGCTGTTCCACGACGCCGGGTACGAGTTCCACACCCAGCAGGCGACCATCGACTTCGCCGCCGGGCGGGCGGAGGGCCATGCGCCGGTGACCGGCTTCGGCGCGTTCGGCGACATCCAGTCGGAAGGCTTCGCGATCGAGGACCGGGGCGCGGTGATCATCTTCACCGGCCGCGCCCACATGGTGCTGCGGGTGGACGAGGAGCCGCCCTCCCGATGAGCATGGAGAAGGTGTTCGCCGCCGGCCTTGGGCTGGC
>CALKHQ010000129.1 GCA_937988735.1 uncultured Alphaproteobacteria bacterium | reverse complement strand
GCCCGTCCGGCACCGGCGAGCCCGGAGCCTCGGCTGCCTCCGGCTGGTCCTCCCCGACGGCCGACTGGCGGTTCGCCACCAGTCCGCGCAGCACCTGGTCCAGCCGCGACCAGTCGATCGGCTTGGTCAGCACCTCGTCAAGCCCTGCCTTGAGGTAGCTGCGCCGGTGCTCCGGCGAGGCGTTGGCGGTGAGCGCGATCACCGGCAGGCGGCAGGCCGGCTCCGGCATCTCCCGGATCGTCCGGGTCGCCGTCGGCCCGTCCATCTCCGGCATCTGCATGTCCATCAGCACCAGATCATAGCAGCCGGGGTCGCGCGAGATCTGGCGCACGGCCTGCAGCCCGTTCTCCACCGCGTCGACCTGATAGCCCATGCCGGTCAGCATCGAGACGATCAGCATCCGGTTGACAGGATTGTCCTCGGCGAGCAGCACCCGGATGCGGTCGGACGCCGCCGCCGGCGCTTCGCCCGGGACCGCGTCCGCGTCCGCCGCCGGCTCGGCTTCGCCGCCGTCCGCGCCGCCGGAATCGACCTGGCCGACCAGGATGGTGAACCAGAAGGTCGAGCCCTCTCCGGGCGTGCTGACGACGCCGATCTCGCCGTTCATCGCCTCGACCAGCCGGCGGCAGATGGCGAGCCCCAGCCCGGTGCCGCCGTACTTGCGGGTGGTCGATGCGTCGGCCTGGACGAAGGCGTTGAACAGCCGTCCGATCTGCTCCTCGGACAGGCCGATGCCGGTGTCTTCCACCTCGAACCGCAGGCGGAGGCCGGATTCGGCCTGCGTCCTGTCGCGCTGGATGCGGACCTCGATGAAGCCCTTGTCGGTGAACTTCACCGCGTTGCCGACCAGGTTGGACAGGATCTGCCGCAGCCGCGTCGGGTCGCCGATCAGGGTCGCCGGCACGTCCGGGTCGATCCGCGCCCGCAGCACCGTCGCGCGCTCCAGCGCCTTGTCGCTGAACAGCGCCAGCACCTCGTCGCACAGCCCGCGCAGGTCGAAGTCGGTGTGCTCGATGGTGAGCCGGCCGGCCTCGATCTTCGAGTAGTCGAGAATGTCGTTCAGCAGCGTCAGCAGGGCGTCGGCGGAGCGGCGCAGCGTGTCGACGTAGCGTTCCTGCTCCTTGGTCATCGGCGTCCGCTGCAGCAGGTCGATCATGCCCTTGACGCCGGTCATCGGCGTCCGCAGCTCGTGGCTCATCATCGCGAGGAAGTGCGACTTCGCCTCGTTGGCGGCGTCCGCCTTCGCCCGCTCGCTGGCGTACATCTCGGCGAGCTCCGCCAGCCGCTGCGACTGCTCCTCCACCCGCGCCCGCGACTCCTCCAGGTCGGAGATGTAGCGGTTGAGGATCTCCTCGTTGGCGCGGAGCTTCTCCTCGTTGCGCTTCAGCGTGTCGATGTCGGAATAGACACCGGCCGCGCCGCCGTCCGCGGTGCGCCGTTCGGAGATCATGTACCAGCGGCCGCCGATCCGCTCCTCCCGGCGCAGCAGCAGGTCGCCGTCCAGCGTCGCCCGCCGTGCCGCCACCCAGGCGTCGAGCGCCGGGCCGTCGAGGTCACGGCCGGTCATCAGCGGCGCCAGCTCCTGCACCGACGCGCCGGGGACCGCGATCTCGTCGAAGCCCGGCTTCATCCGGCGGAAGCGCTGGTTGCACATCACGAGACGATCGTTCACGTCCCACAGCGTGAAGCCCTCGTTGATCGACTCGACGGCGTCGCTGAGGTGGCGTTCGACCCGCTGCACCGCCTGGTCGGCCAGATGCTTCTGGGTGGCATCGACGATGGTGATCTGCATTGCCGGCTCGCCCATCCAGTCGATCGGGCGCGGCAGGATGTCCACCCACATCGTCTGCCCGTCGCGGCGGCGCACCTCGCGCCGGCTGGGATAGGCGGGCTGCCGTTTGGCGAGCTGGCGCTGCCAGGCCTCCTCGTGCTCCTCCTCGCCGGCCTCGCCGATCATCGGGAAGATGTCGTCCTCGGCCAGCACCGCGGCGACGCTGTCGAAGCCGTACATGTCAGCGAAGGCCTTGTTGGCGAACAGCGGCTTGAACCGGCGGTGGATGACGATGCCCTGGATCGAGCCCTCGATCAGCTCGCGGAAGCGCGCCTCGGTACGCATCCGCTCGATTTCCGCCGCGTGCAGCCGGGTGATGTCCTGGCCGACGCCGCGGAAGCCCAGCAGCTCGCCGCCGGGCCCGATGATCGGCTGGCCGCTCTCGCGGCGGCGGACCACGGCGCCGTCCGGCCGGGTGCTGCGCAGCTCGACGTCGCGGAAGGCGCATTTCTCGCGGCGGATCTCGTCGAACCACTGCCGCAGCAGCGCGCGGTCCTCCGCGACGACGAAGTCGAACATCTCGTGGCCGACGATCGCGTCCACCGGCCGGCCGAGGACGTCGGCGATCCGGACCGAGACGAAGCGGTAGCAGCCCTCGGCGTCGATCTCCCAGATGTACTCGCCCGCCGCCTCGGCGATCTGGCGGAAGCGCTCCTCGCTGGCGCGCAGTGCGTCGGCGGCCTTGTTGCGCTCGGTGAGGTCGTGAAGGGCAACCAGCAGCATCGGCCGGCCCGCGAGCTGCACCGAGGTCAGCATCACCTCGACCGGGACGTGGGTGTCCTTCGCCGTGCGCAGCCGGGCGTCGCAGCGATGGTGCCCGTTGGCGCGGGCGAGCGAAGCCATGGCCTGGAAGTCCGGCCCCTCGCCTTCGGGTTCCAGCAGCGATCCCAGGTGGAGGCCGATCAGGCGGGCCTTGGTGCCGTAGCCCGCAATCTCGATCGCGGCGCGGTTGCAGTCGATGATGCCGCTCTCGTCGTGCAGGAAGTGGGCGTCGGCCGACAGCTCGAACAGCAGCCGGAAACGCTCGTCCGAGGTCACGCGCTCGGTCACGTCCGACAGCAGCCAGACTTCCGTGTCCTGCTGGCGGCTGAGGGCGAACTCGACGTAGCAGGGGGTGCCGTCGCGGCAGGTCAGCGGCATCACCGTCGCCGACCGCTCCTCGGAGCGGCGGTGGCGCTCGTAGATCAGCCGCATTGCCAGGTGGCGCTGGCCGTAGAGGGTCTTGAACCACTGGTCGACGGTGGCGAGCTCATCGGAGCGATATCCGGTGAGCTCGCAGACCGGCTGGTTCACGTAGAGCCGGTCGCCCACGCGCACCGCAGCCGGCTTGGGCAGCAGCCCGACCATCGCCACCAGCGGCTGCCCGGACTCCGGCGGGGCCGGCGCGTGGACGCTGCGGACAGCGTGCGTTGAGCTCTCAGACGCCATCGGGGCAACCGCGTGGTTGTTCCGCGGCGGCCCGGCAGGGGGCCCGGCCACCGCGGCCAACATTAGGGTGGCCCGGTAAAAGCACGATTAAATGTCGCAGGGGGGAATTCAGGCGACGGTGTTGAAACCGGCCCGGATCAGCCGGCCCACGGCCCACGCGCCCACGGCGGCGATGGCGCCCATGCCGAGCGCGCCGACCAGCGCCGATGCATCCTGTGCGCCGGTGAGCCCGCCACGCACGCCGTCGATCACGAAATGGAACGGCTGGTTGGCGACCAGATCCGCGAACGGCGCCTCGAAACCGGACACGGGCGCGAAGGCGCCGGAGAGAAAGACCAGCGGGGTGACGATGAAGGTGGAGATGGCGGAAAGCGAGTCCCACTTCCGCGCCCACAGGCCGGCGAAGATGCCGAACAGCGAGATGCACCAGGCGCCGAGCACGGCGAACAGCACCGCCTGGAGGGGATCCGGGAACGGCATGTCAACCACGAACGCCAGCACCACGCCGACCGCGAGGCCGACCAGGACGCCCATGGTCGTTCCCAGCAGGCCGTGGGCGAACAGGCGCGAGATGGCGGACAGCGGCGCCATCAGCTCGATGTCGATGAAGCCGTCGATCTTGGCGTGAAGGATGGTGAACGCCGTCGTCTGGAAGGCGATGTTGAGCATGGTGATGGCGATCAGGCCCGGCGCGATGAAGGCGCCGAGGGTGATCGGGACGTCGGCGCCCGGCATCTGCCCGGCGATCCCTTCCGGCGAGGCGAGATCGAAGATCGCCATCAGCAGCGCGGCGGTCAGCGCCTGGGGCACCAGCGCGAAGGCGACGGCGCGGCGCTGGCGGCGCAGCTCGCGGATGTAGAGCGCCCAGAAGCCGGCGAACACACCCGGGGCGCGGGGCTGCCGCCACAGCGGCGGCGCGGGCGGCACGGGAAGCGGCTCCGACACTCTCGTCCTCACGACTTCAGCTTGTAGCCGATGCGGAACAGCCACCAGGCGAGCAGCAGCAGCAGCACGTCGGCGACTGCGAGCACGATCATGCCCAGCCACACCGGCGCATCGGCATGTCCGATGAAGCCGTAGCGGAAGCCGTCGATCATGTAGAAGAACGGGTTCACATGGGCGATCGCCTGCCAGAAGGGCGGCAGCCGGTCGATCGAGTAGAAGGTGCCGGAGAGGAAGGTGAGCGGGGTGACGATGAAGTTGGTCACCGCCGCCATGTGTTCGAACTTCTCCGACCAGATGCCGCCGATGAGCCCGAGCAGCGACAGCATCAGGCAGGCGGCGAGCGCGAAATAGGCCACCGCGCCCCAGTCGTGGATGGCCACCGGCGCGAACAGCGCGATCACCGCGGCGGTGACGAAGCCGACGAGGATGCCGCGGCTGACCCCGCCGAGCGCGAAGCCCACCGTCAGCTCCCACGGCGCCAGCGGGGGCATCATCACGTCGACGATGTTGCCCTGGATCTTGCCGATCACCAGGCTGGACGAGGTGTTGGCGAAGGCGTTCTGCACCATCGCCATCATCACCAGCCCGGGCGCGAGGAAGGCCCCGAAGCTGACCCCGTGCACCATCTCCACCGTGCGCCCCAGCGCGAGCGTGAAGATGGCGAAGAACAGCAGGGTCGTGACCACCGGGGCCGCGACGGTCTGCTGGAACACCTTGAGGAAGCGGCGGACCTCCTTCAGGTACAGGGTCCACAGGCCGCGGCCGTTGACCGCGCCATAGCTGCGCAGCCGCGGCCCGGGCATGGCCTCTGCTTGCATCGGGGCGGTGGTGTCGGCAGAACTCGGCATGGGTGCTCCGGAGGGTGGGGTGGGAGTTAATCCACTCCGAAGCGGACGGCAAGGGACAGGGACATGCTGGCAACGGCCCCTGACGGAGAACGGATCCACTATCCGCGGGCGGAGGACCGATGGCGGACGATCCGCTGAGCGAGGCCGCGCTGCGGGCCGCCGCGCTGCGCTACCTCGCGCGCCATGCCGCCACTGCGGCGCAGGTCGGCCGGGTGCTGATGCGGCGGGTCGCGCGCCACGGCGACGGCGATCCGGACACGGCGGCTGCGGCGGCAGAGCGCGTGCAGGCGGTGGTGGCCGCGCTGGTGCGGGCCGGGCTGATCGACGATGCCGGATACGCCGCGATGAAGGCGGCGAGCCTTGACCGCAAGGGCATGCCGGCGCGGCGCATCCGCGCCACGCTGGCGGAGAAGGGGGTGCCGGCGGCGGCCGCGGCGGCGGCCGTCGCCGAGCTGGAGGCGGGAAGCGGGGAGGAGCGGGAGCGCTGGGCGGCGCTGCGCCATGCCCAGCGCCGCCGGCTCGGTCCGTGGGCGCCGCCGGAGCGGCGGGCCGAGCGCCGGCTGCGGGATATCGCCGCGCTGGCCCGCGCCGGCTTCGCACCGGCGCTGGCGGCCTGGGCGATCGACCTCGGCCGCGAGGAGGCGGAGGCGGTGCTGGCGGAACGGCGACCGCTCTAGGCGCCGCCGGCTCCGCCGCCTGCCGGACGGGATCAGTCCTCTTCGTCCGGCGTCACGATCCCGTCGACGTCCTCGTCCTCGTCCTCGTCGTCGATCGCGAAGGTGTCGTCGTCCTCGTCGTCCTCGACCTCGGGCAGGTCGTCGTCATCGTCGATGTCGTCGGGGGTCGGCTGCTTCTTGGACGGGACGTCGAGCACCGCGGCGTCGTCGTCCTCGTCATCGACGACCACGAGATCATCGTCCTCGTCCTCGAGCACCGCCTCCTCGTCCTCGTCCTCGGTGACGAGATCCTCGTCGTCCTCGTCGATCTCGGTCTCCTCGGAGATGGCCCGGGCCTTCTCCGGCGCCGCGCGGCCGCGGCGGCTGCGATAGGCGGCCTCCGGATCGAACAGCGTGCCGCAGGCCGGGCACGTGATCGGCGTCTTCTGCATGTCGTAGAAGCGCGCATGGCAGTTCTGGCACAGACGCTTCGTGCCCCACTCAGGTTTCGCCACGCCTTGTCTCCTTGCGTTTCGCGACGGTTGCTGCGGCGGATCGCGCGCTCGCCGGCGCTGTCGGGGCCGGCCGGGGACGCCGCTGTCCGACGGTCCTGGCGAGGGGCCTTCCGTCGGTCGCGCCCGGCCCCGGTTTCGATGCGGCCCGTGCGTCTGCCACGAAGTCCGCACCGTGTCAAAAGCAAATTTCCCGTACGGAAGCCGTGCGCGGCACCACCCCCACTGCGGGCTTTTCCCCCGCGGCGGAAATACACTAGTGTCCGCCCCGCAGGCGACCACCCAGGCGGACACCCGAAGCCGATGAAGACCAAGCCCCTCCGCGCCAGCCGCTCGCGCGGCCTTTCCGGCACGCTGCGCGTTCCCGGCGACAAGTCCATTTCCCACCGCGCCCTGATGCTGGGGGCGCTCGCGGTCGGCGAGACGGTGGTGAGCGGGCTGCTGGAAGGCGAGGACGTGCTGGCCACCGCCGCCGCGGTGCGGGCGCTGGGCGCCGAGGTCGTGCGCGGCGCCGACGGCCTGTGGCGCATTCACGGCGTCGGCGTCGGCGGGATGAGCGAGCCGGCGCAGGTGCTGGACATGGGCAATTCCGGTACCGCCGCCCGCCTGCTGCTCGGCATCGTCGCCAGCCAGCCGATCACCTGTTTCATGACCGGCGACGCCTCGCTGGTGAAGCGGCCGATGGCGCGGGTGACCGGGCCGTTGAGCCGGATGGGCGCCTCCTTCGTGACCCGTCGCGGCGGCCTGCTGCCGCTGGCGGTGACCGGGCCGGAGGATGCGCTGCCGATCCGCTACGAGAGCCCCGTCGCCTCCGCCCAGATCAAGTCGGCGATCCTGTTCGCCGGATTGAATGCGCCGGGCGAGACCACGGTGGTCGAGCCGCAGCCGTCGCGCGACCACAGCGAGAACATGCTGCGCCACTTCGGCGCGACGGTGACGGTGGAGGCCGAGGGGCCGGCCCGGATCGTGACCGTTGTCGGCCAGCCGGAGCTGAAGGGCCGCGCCGTCGCCGTGCCGGCCGACCCGTCGTCCGCCGCCTTCCCCACCGTGGCGGCCCTGATCACCGAGGGGTCGAGCATCCGGCTGCCGGCCGTGGGCATGAACCCGCACCGGGACGGCCTCTACCGCACGCTGGCCGAGATGGGCGCCGATATCCGCCTTGAGAATGCGTCCGACGTGGGTGGCGAGCCGGTCGCCGACCTTGTGGTCTCTTCCAGCGCGCTCAGGGGCGTGGACGTGCCGGCGGAGCGGGCGCCCTCGATGATCGACGAATACCCGATCCTCGCGATCGCCGCGGCCTGCGCCGAGGGGACGACGCGGATGCGCGGGCTGGCCGAGCTGCGGGTGAAGGAAAGCGACCGGCTGGCGATCACCGCGGCCGGCCTTGCCGCCTGTGGTGCGCGGGTGGAGATCGAGGGCGACGATCTGATCGTCCACGGCACCGGCCGCCCGCCGGCCGGCGGCGCCACCATCGCGACCGAGCTTGATCACCGCATCGCGATGAGCTTCCTGGTGCTGGGACTGGTGACGGCGGAGCCCGTCGCGGTGGACGACGCCTCGCCGATCGACACCAGCTTCCCCGGATTTGCCGACGGCATGGCCGCGCTGGGCGCTGCCATCGCCGTGGACGCGACCGCAGCGGCCTGACCATGCCGGTGGTCGCGATCGACGGCCCCGCCGCCTCGGGCAAGGGAACGCTCGCCCGGCGGCTCGCCGCCGCCCTCGGCTATGCGCACCTCGACACCGGCAAGCTCTACCGCGCCGTCGCCCGCGACCTGATCGACACCGGCGCCGACCTGCACGATGCGGTGGCGGCCGAAGCGGCCGCGCGGGCGCTGGATGTCGCAACCCTCGACGACCCCCGGCTGCTGGAGCACGGGATCGGCCAGGCGGCCTCGATCGTCGCCGCCATCCCGGCGGTGCGGGCCGCGCTGCTCGACGTCCAGCGCGCCTTCGCCCGCCACCCGCCGGGCGGCAAGCCGGGCGCCGTGCTCGACGGCCGCGACATCGGAACCGTCATCTGTCCGGACGCCGAGGTGAAGCTCTACATCGATGCCGACGTGGCCGTTCGCGCGCAACGGCGCTGGAACGAGTTGCGGGAACGCGGCGAGGAGGCTATATACGCGGCCGTCCTGCAAGAGATGAAGGAGCGGGACGCGCGTGACGCATCGCGTGCGGTCTCGCCGATGGCGCCGGCTGAAGACGCCTGCCGGGTGGACACGACGGACCTGGATGCAGACGCTGCCTTTGCGGCGGCGCTGCGCATTGCCATATCCAGGCTCGGCGACGGAAACCCAGGTGCCGAACCGGCACGGGCTTGAGCCTCCGAAGTCGCCGCGCTGGCGGCGTGCATGCGGGGTAGCTTGCGCACCCATCGCGCTAACGGCCTTGCGGGCAGACGCCCGCCGGGCAGACCGCCGGACCCAACCGGCTGGCCGGAACACAGTTTAACGGACCCAAGGACATCAGATGAGCCCTGACCCCCAGACTGCCACCCGCGAGACCGAAGACTTCGCAGCCCTGCTCGAGGAGACGCTGGGCGAGGACGCCGTATTCGAAGGCGCCGTCGTCCGTGGCACCATCGTCGCCGTTGACAGCGATGCCGTGACCATTGACGTCGGGCTGAAGTCGGAAGGCCGCGTCGACCTCAAGGAGTTCATGGAGGACGGGCGCATCCCCGAACTCAAGGTCGGCGACCAGGTCGAGGTGTTCGTCGAGCGGATGGAAGACCGCATGGGCGAGGCCATCCTCTCCCGCGAGAAGGCCAAGCGCGAGGAGACCTGGGACGCACTCGAGGAGCAGTTCAACAAGGGCGAGCGGGTGCAGGGCGTCATCTTCGGCCGGGTCAAGGGCGGGTTCACCGTCGACCTGAACGGCGCCGTCGCCTTCCTGCCGGGCAGCCAGGTGGACATCCGCCCGGTGCGCGACGTGACCCCGCTGATGGGCACGAAGCAGCCGTTCCAGATCCTGAAGATGGACCGCCCGCGCGGGAACATCGTCGTCTCCCGCCGCGCGGTGCTGGAGGAGACCCGGGCCGAGCAGCGTTCGGAGCTGGTCGCCAACCTGCGCGAGGGCCAGATCCTCACCGGCGTGGTCAAGAACATCACCGACTACGGCGCGTTCGTCGATCTGGGTGGTGTGGACGGCCTGCTGCACGTCACCGACATCGCCTGGCGTCGCATCAACCACCCGAGCGAGGCGCTGCAGATCGGCCAGACCGTGAAGGTGCAGGTCATCCGCTTCAACCCGGAGAACCAGCGCATCAGCCTCGGCATGAAGCAGCTCGAGGCCGACCCGTGGGAGGGCGTCGAGGCGAAGTACCCGGTGGGCGCGAAGTTCGTCGGCCGCGTCACCAACATCACCGACTACGGCGCCTTCGTGGAGCTGGAGCCGGGCATCGAGGGCCTCGTCCACGTCTCCGAGATGAGCTGGACCAAGAAGAACGTCGATCCGGGCAAGATCGTCTCGACCAGCCAGGAGGTCGAGGTGATGGTGCTGGACGTCGACAGCCAGAAGCGCCGCATCAGCCTGGGCTTGAAGCAGTGCCTCTCCAACCCGTGGGAGGAGTTCGGGCGCACGCATCCGGTGGGCTCGGTCGTCGAGGGCGCGATCAAGAACATCACCGAGTTCGGCCTGTTCGTCGGCCTGCCCGGCGACATCGACGGCATGGTGCACCTGTCCGACCTGAGCTGGGACAAGCCCGGCGACGAGGCGGTGAAGGACTACGCCAAGGGCGACGTGGTGAAGTGCAAGGTGCTGGACATCGATCCCGAGAAGGAGCGCATCTCGCTCGGCATCAAGCAGCTCACCGATGATCCCTTCGAGGCCAGCCTCGGCTCGATCAAGAAGGGCCAGATCGTCACCGGCACCGTGAGCGCCGTGCTCGAGAACGCGATCGAGGTGACGCTGGCCGACGGCGCCACCGGCGTGATCCGCAAGTCCGACCTCGCCCGCGACCGCTCCGAGCAGCGGCCGGACCGCTTCGCGGTCGGTGAGAAGCTGGATGCCAAGGTCATCCAGATCGACCGCAGCGGCCGCCGGATCATGCTGTCGATCAAGGCGCGCGAGGTCGAGGAGGACAAGGCGGCGATGGAGCAGTACGGTTCCTCCGACAGCGGCGCCACCCTTGGCGACATCCTCGGTGCGGCCCTGAGCCGGCAGGAAGAGAAGAAGGACTGACCGGAAGCGGGACGACCGCTTCCCGACCCGCCGAAACGGGCCGGAGCCGCGGCTCCGGCCCGACCTATCCCAGAGTCGAGGGCATGACATGACGGCATCGGCCGAGGCTACCCATGCGGAGATGGCCAACGCCATCCGTGCGCTGGCGATGGACGCGGTGGAGAAGGCCAAATCG
>CALKHQ010000128.1 GCA_937988735.1 uncultured Alphaproteobacteria bacterium | reverse complement strand
ATCTGCAGCAGCACCTTCAGGGTGTCGCGGATGTCGTTGGCGCGGTATTCGAGGAAGCTCTCGGCGCAGTCGCCGCCCTGCAGCAGGAAGGCCCTGCCCGCGGCAACTTCGGCCAGCCGGGCCGTCAGCGCCCGGGCCTCGCCGGCGAAGACCAGCGGCGGAAAGCTCGCGAGCTCCCGCTCGGCATGGGCGAGCGCCTCGGGGTCGGGGTAGCTCGGAATCTGCCGTGCCGGCTTCGACCGCCAGCTGTCGCGGCTCCATTTCGCTGCCATCGCCATGACCGGGCTCTCCTCCCCCGTTGCGGGCCAAGAGCTATAGGAAATGCGGGGCGGCGAATCCAGCGAAACCGTGGCGGCGCGGGCCCGGCGTGCGCAGCCGTTAAGCCTTCGTTAACCCTTCGCGCGGCAGCGTCATGCGCGTGAAATGCAGGCGGGAGGGAACCTGCGTCCCCTCCCGCCACCGCCCCCCAGCGGTTGTGCGATGTCGGTGGGGCGATCGAGTCCCCCGAACGATCGCCTCCCGACACCCGTACATGGATGTCTCACCACATCGCTGTCGCATTGGGCCTGAAAGGCTTCGGGGACTCAAGAAAGCATTTGTAAGATCATTCGATACAATTTGACACAATCCCGCAGCACCGGTGCATGACCCGGCCGGGCGGCACTGCGGCCACGCGCGCGTTGCCTTGGCTGCGCCTGCGCCGCTAGTCTCGGCCGCCCCGCCCCCAATCCAGACGGACGCGTCCATGCCTGCACCGCAACACCCGAACCTGCACGTGCTGAGCCATCCGCTGATCCTGCACAAGCTGTCGATCATGCGGGACCGCGACACCAGCACGATCAAGTTCCGCACGCTGCTGAAGGAGATCGCGCTGCTGATGGGCTACGAGGTCACCCGCCAGCTGCCGATCGAGCCGGTGCGGATCGAGACGCCGCTCGCGCCGATGGACGCGCCGATGATCGCCGGCAAGAAGCTGGCCGTGGTGCCGATCCTGCGCGCCGGGCTCGGCATGGCCGAAGGCCTGCTGGAGCTGGTGCCCAGCGCCCGCGTCGGCCACATCGGCCTCTACCGCGACCCGGCGACGAAGCGGCCGGTGGAATATCTGGTCAAGCTGCCGGAGCCGGAGGGGCGCACCTTCATCCTGGTGGACCCGATGCTGGCCACCGGCTACTCCGCCGCCTATGCGGTGGACGTGCTCAACCGGCACGGCGTCGCCGACGCCGACATCCGCTTCCTCGCCCTGGTCTCGGCGCCGGAGGGGATCGCGGTGATGGCGGAGGCCCATCCCGAGGTGGAAATCTACACCGCCGCCCTCGACAGCCATCTCAACGAGAAGGCGTACATCGTGCCCGGTCTCGGCGACGCCGGCGACCGGCTGTTCGGCACCCGCTGATCCCGCCGCTGCGGCGCTCCGTGGCGCAGCGGCCGTTCGCCAGACCTTAACCCCGTCCGTGCTGTGCTGGTGGGCACCCGCTCCCCAGCAGCCCCGGGAACCGACCGATGTGTGGCCTCGTCGCCGTCTTCGACCGATCCGGCGCCCCCGTCGATGCCGGCCTGCTGCGCAGGATGCGGGATTCCATCCTGCATCGCGGGCCGGATGACGCCGGCGACGCCCTGCTCGACGGCGGCCGGGTCGCGCTCGGCAGCCGGCGCCTCGCCATCCTCGACCTTTCCGCCGCCGGTCACATGCCGATGGCGGCCGAGGGGGTGACCCTCGCCTACAACGGCGAGACCTACAACTTCGCCGCGCTGCGCGCCGAGCTGGAGGCCGCGGGTCACAGCTTCCGCTCCGGCACCGACACCGAGGTCGTGCTGGCCGGGCTCGCCCGCCACGGGGTCGGCTTCCTCGAGCGCATGATCGGCATGTTCGCGCTGGCGGCATGGGACGAGCGAAGCCGGACGCTGATCCTCGCCCGCGACCCGGCCGGCAAGAAGCCGCTGTACTGGGCGCGCGCCGGCGAACGCTTCTACGTCGCCTCCGAGATCAAGGCGCTGCTGCTCGCCCCGGAGATCGGGCGCGCCATCGACCCGGTGGCGCTGCAGCAGTATCTCAGCCTGCAGTTCGTGATGCCGCCGCGCACCCTGTTCGCCGGCATCTCCAAGCTAGCCCCGGGCGAGGCGCTGCTGATTCGCGACAGCGGCGAGCCGGAGAGCCGACGGTACTGGCGGCCGTTCGCGGCGGCACCCGGACTAGCCGGCGCCGACCATGCCGCCATCGTGGGCCGCGTGCGCGAGACGCTGGAGCGGGCGGTCGCGGACCGGATGGTCGCCGACGTGCCGGTCGGTGCCTACCTCAGCGGCGGGCTCGACAGCTCGCTTGTGGTAGCGATGATGCAGCGCCACCTAGACAGGCCGGTCGACGCCTTCACCATCACCTATCCCGAGCTGCCCGATCGCGACGAGCGCCCCTTCGCCGAGATCGTCGCCCGCCACACCGGCGCCCGCCTGCATCCGGTGCCGATGCACGAGGCCCAGGCACGGGAAGGGCTGGAGGACTATCCCTACCACGCCGACGAGCCGATCGCCGACCCGGCCAGCATCAACGCCTTCTGGACCAGCCGCAGCCTGCGCACGCAGGGGGTGGTGGTGGCGCTGGTCGGCGAAGGCGCCGACGAGCTGTTCCTCGGCTACCCCGGCTACTTCCAGTACGTCCGGCTGGCGAAGATCTGGCACGCCAACCGCTGGCTGCCCCGGCTGGTGCGGCGGCTGGAGGCCACGCTGCTGCTGGGGGCGATGCGCGCCACCGGCCGGGCCCGCCACGCCGACGTCGCCCGCCGGCTCGCCGACCGCGAGACGCTGTTCCTCACCCACGAGACCGGGTTCGACGTGCCGGAGATCGAAGCGCTCGCCCCGCACCCGGCGGTGCGCGCGGCGATGCCGCGCCCGGCGGCGGTGATGGGGGCGCTTCAGGCGGAGTTTCCGGCAGGGGTCGCCGGCGACACGCTGAAGCTGGTCAGCGCCTCCGACCTCCGCTCGCGGGTGCCGGAGAAGCTGCTGATGCGGGTGGACAAGATGTCGATGGCCCATTCGCTGGAGGCCCGCGCCCCCTTCCTCGACCGCCGGCTGGTCGAGCTGGTGCTCGCGATCCCCGGTCCGACGCTCGCCCGCGCCGCCCCCGGCTCGCGGCCGGAAACCAAGGGCCTGCTCCGGGCAGTCGCCGCGCCCTACCTGCCGGAGACGATCATCCGGCGGCCGAAGATGGGCTTCCAGCCGCCGGTCGCCGACTGGCTGCGCCGCGGCCTCGGCGACGCTTTCGCCGCCCAGATCGAGCGCGGCCCGGTCTTCGCCGACGGCGTGCTCGCCCGCGAGCCCTGCCGCCGGCTGCTGGCGGCCCACCGCAACGGCGCGGAACTGCAGGTCAAGCTGTGGAACCTGCTGTCGCTTGCACTGTGGTACCAGCGGTTCGGAATCGCCGGCGTCGCCTGACCGCCGCCCCGATTGCCCCACTTTCGACGCATTCGCCCGCCAGCGTTTCGGGGTTTTCCCCCAGCGTCGGAGCAAGCGATGACACGGAACCGGTCCGGCAGGCCGCTCTCTCTGCTGGCGTGCCTCGCCCTGCTGGCGACCGCGTCGCCGGCGGTCGCCCATCACAAGCCGGGGCATCAGGGCGGCCCGCCGGGGACGCACGAGCGGGGATGGGGCGGCGGCCAGCCCCACGGCGCCCATGACGCCGTCACCATCAGCCCGTCCGGCATATCGGTCCGGCTTGACGACACGGTCATCCGCATCGTCAACGACTGGTACCGCGCCAACCCGGTCGTCTTCGCCGGCTACCCCGCACTGCCGCCAGGCATCGCCCGCAACCTCGCGCGCGGCAAGCCGCTGCCGCCCGGGATCGCCAAGCAGTTCCTGCCCGCCGGACTGGAAGCGATGCTGCCCCCGCCGCCCGCCGGCTACGGCCGCTTCATCATCGGCGACGACCTGGTGCTGATCGAGCTGAACAGCGGGCTCATCGCGGACATCGCGCAGATCCTGTTCTGATTTCCGACTCCGGCGCCCGCGCTGCAGACTCGGGCCCCCTCGCCCGTGTATCCTGCCGGTTCCCGGCGGGCGACGGTGCCGCCCACGGGCACACGGCGGCGACGCGGCTTCCGGGCGCGGACATGAACACGCCGGACGAGCAGGAGCTGAAGCTGCGCGCGGCGCGGCTTCAGGGGGCCGAGCAGGGACTCCGGGCGCTCAAGGAGGCGACGCTGGACCTGGAGCGGTGCGCCGCCGGCTTCGCCGACGACATCCGGCGGCTGGAGGCCGGCCAGATCCGCGCGCTGCGCTGGACGGTCGGATCCATCCTCGCGCTGGGGCTGATCCTCGGCGGCAGCGGCCTCGGACTGCTACTGGACCAGGCGGCTGAGCGGCGCGCCCTCGACAGCCGCCTCGCCGCCACGATCGCCGCCATCGAGGCCGAAGCGGACGCCATGGCGCGCGCGGTGGGCGCGCTCGCAGCCCGCGCCGAGGCGACCGAACGGGCCGCCGCGCGCGGCGGTGCAGCCGCGGAGAACCTGCTGGCGCGGGTGGAGGAGCTGTCGCGCGGCCTCGACGACACCAACCGGCGCAACGACCTCATGCTCGGCCGGCTCTCCGCCGCGATCGAGGCGGTCCGCGCCGACTTCGCCTATCTGGTCGAAGGCGGGGGCCTCCGCTCCTCCTTTGAGGGCCAGGTGGTGATCGCGGTGCCCTACGAGTCGGCGGACGCGGACCGGGCGGGCACCTTCATCTCCGACATCCACGTCTCGCTGCTGTCGTCCGGCGGCCAGCTCCGCGCCGGCACGCTGCGGCTGGTGGTGCCGCGCCACGGCCGCATCCCGCGGCAGCGGGTAAGCTACAGCCTCAGCCCGCAGTTCCTCACCGCCGTCTCGGATCTGGTCGGCGCCGGCCCGGACAGCCCGCTCGGCCGCATCGCCAACGTCGATGCGCTGCTGACCGCCTTCTACGAGCTCGACGTCTGGCCCGCGCTTGCCCTCGCCACGATCGACGGCCGCATCAACGACTTCATCATC
Source organism: uncultured Alphaproteobacteria bacterium (assembly GCA_937988735.1). Lineage (GTDB taxonomy): Bacteria > Pseudomonadota > Alphaproteobacteria > CALKHQ01 > CALKHQ01 > CALKHQ01. Next base: position 4,786 of record CALKHQ010000128.1, on the reverse strand, counting down.
GACGCGCAGCCGATCCCGCCGGAGTAGGCGGCCACGGCCTCAGCTCGCGGTGCCGCCAACCGTGAGGCCGTCGATCAGCAGGGTTGGCTGGCCGACGCCGACCGGGACGCCCTGCCCTTCCTTGCCGCAGGTGCCGATGCCGGGGTCGAGCGCGGGATCGTTGCCGATCATCGCCACGCGGGTCAGCACGTCGGGGCCGTTGCCGATCAGCGTCGCCCCCTTCACCGCCGGACCGATGCGGCCGTTCTCGATCAGGTAAGCTTCGGAAGCGGAGAACACGAACTTGCCGGAGGTGATGTCCACCTGGCCGCCTCCGAAGTTGACCGCGTAAAGCCCCCGGTCCACCGAGGCGATGATCTCCTGCGGGTCGTGGCTGCCGGCGGCCATGATGGTGTTGGTCATCCGCGGCATCGGCACGTGGGCGTAGGACTGGCGACGGCCGTTGCCGGTTGGCCGCATGCCCATGAGCCGCGCGTTCTGCCGGTCCTGCATGTAGCCGACGAGGATACCGTCCTCGATCAGCGTGGTGCAGCTGGTCGGCGTGCCCTCGTCGTCGATGCTGAGCGAGCCGCGGCGGTCGGGGATCGTGCCGTCATCGACCACCGTCACCCCCGGTGCGGCCACCCGCTGGCCCATCAGGCCGGCAAAGGCGCTGGTCTTCTTGCGGTTGAAGTCGCCCTCCAGCCCGTGGCCGATCGCCTCGTGCAGCAGGATGCCGGGCCAGCCGTTGCCGAGCACCACCTTCATCTCCCCGGCCGGCGCGTCGATCGAGCCGAGGTTGACCAGCGCCTGACGCAGCGCCTCGTCGACCTGCGCCTGCCACGTCTCCGGGCGGAGGTAGAGGTCGAACCCCAGCCGCCCGCCGGCGCCGGAGTTTCCCGACTCCATGCGGTCGCCCTCGCCGACGACGACCGTGACGTTGAGCCGGACCAGCGGCCGGATGTCGGCGGCGCGCCAGCCGTCGGCGCGGATGATCTGGATCGCCGACCATTCGCCGCTGAGGGACGCGATCACCTGCCGGACCCGCGAATCGCGCGCCCGCGCATAGGCGTCGATCCGCTGCAGCACCGCCACCTTCTCGTCGAAGGGAACCGCGGTCAGCGGGTTGTCGTCCACGTAGAGCAGGCGGTTGGTCCCGACCGGCGCCTCCGCCGCCACGCCGCCGTAGCCGGCCAGCACCGCCTGCACCGTCTGGCCGGCGCGACGGATCGCCGCCTCGTCGAGGAGGCCGGCATGGGCGTAGCCGACGGCCTCGCCGGCCACCGCACGCAGGCCGAAGCCCTGGGACGTGTCGAAGCTCGCGCTCTTCAGCCGGCCGTCGTCGAACACCAGGCTCTCCGACTGGGTGTACTCGAGGTAGAGTTCCCCGTCGTCAGCCCTGCCGAGCGACTCCGCGACGACCGCCTCCACCCGCGCGCGGTCGAGCCCGCCACGCGTGAAGAACAGCTCGTCGGTGCGGCTCAGATGCGTCATGGAGAAACTCCCGGCTTGTGTCGGAGAAAGGCCCGGAATCCAGCATTTCAGCCGGTTTGCGGACAATATGCCGCATCGAGCGGCACCCTGTGGCATTAATATAAGCCGGCGTGCAGGGTATGGCGAATGCCCCGGATTTTCCACCAGCGTTGCAGGAGCGCGAGCGTGCTGAAACGGATTGCGGCGGCGGCCCCGGCCGTGTTGGTCACCGCAGCGGTAGCCGCGGCCCAGGCAGTCGTCGCCTTGCCGGCGGCCGCCCAGCCCCAGGACTGGCGTATCGGCTTCCAAGAACCGGCGACCGAAAGCGCACGGGCCATCCAGGACTTCCACGACCTGCTGTTCGTGATCATCGTGGGCATCACGGTGCTCGTCGCGGGTCTGCTGGCGTACGTGATATTCCGCTACCGCGCGAGCCGCAACCCGGTCCCGCGGGACTTCACGCACAACACGCTGATCGAGGTCCTGTGGACGATCGTCCCGGTGATCATTCTGGTGATCATCGCGATCCCGTCGTTCAATCTGCTGTACTTCCTGGACCGCACCCAGAACCCCGAGCTGACGATCGAGGTGACGGGTCAGCAGTTCTCCTGGGTGTACACCTACCCGGACAGCGGGATCACCCTCTACAGCAACATGAAGCAGCAGGACCAGCTGGAAGAGGGCGAGCCCTACCTGCTGGCCGTCGACGAACCGATGGTGGTGCCGATCGACACCAACGTGCAGCTGCTGGTGACGGCCTCCGACGTCATCCACAGCTTCGGCGTCCCGTCGTTCGGGCTGAAGACCGACGCGGTTCCCGGGCGCACGAACGAGACCTGGTTCCGCGCGGACCGCACCGGCACCTTCTACGGCCAGTGCTCCGAACTCTGCGGCGCGAACCACGCCTTCATGCCGATCGAGATCCGCGTCGTCGAGAAGGACGAGTTCGAACAGTGGGTTGCATCCCGGCAGACGGCCGCGGCGGCCTCTGCCCCCGCAATGGTCGCGGCGGCCGACTGAGGCCGTCCGCGCCCTGATGACACCGGGCGCGCCCGCGCGCGCCGAGCAATGAGGTAGCGAAGACGATGGCACACGGACCTGAGGCAGCGGCAGGCGCTCACGGACACGGGCCGGCCCACGGCGCGCACGAGCACCACGACCACAAGCCCTCCTTCTTCGTCCGCTGGTTCGCGTCAACCAACCACAAGGACATCGGCACCCTCTACCTCGTCTTCTCCGTCATCGCGGGGCTGATCGGCGGCCTGTTCTCGGTGATCATGCGGCTCGAGCTGCAGGATCCGGGCGTCCAGTACCTCGCCGACGGCCAGCAGTGGAACGTGTTCATCACGGCCCACGGCCTCATCATGGTGTTCTTCGTGGTGATGCCGGCGCTGATCGGCGGCTTCGGCAACTGGTTCGTGCCGCTGATGATCGGCGCGCCGGACATGGCCTTCCCGCGGATGAACAACATCAGCTTCTGGCTGCTGGTCCCGGCCTTCGGCCTGCTGGTCGCCTCGGCCCTCGTCGGCGACGGCGCCGGCACCGGCTGGACGGTCTATCCGCCGCTCGCCAGCATCGGCCAGCCCGGCCCGTCGGTGGACATGGGCATCTTCGCCCTGCACCTCGCCGGTGCGTCGTCGATCCTCGGCTCGATCAACTTCATCACCACCATCCTGAACATGCGCGCGCCGGGCATGACGCTGCACCGGATGCCGCTGTTCGCCTGGGCGCTGCTGGTCACCGCCTTCCTGCTGCTGCTGTCGGTTCCGGTGCTCGGCGGCGCCATCACCATGCTGCTGACCGACCGCAACTTCGGCACCGGCTTCTTCAAGCCGGACCTGGGCGGCGATCCGCTGCTGTTCCAGCACCTGTTCTGGTTCTTCGGCCACCCCGAGGTCTACATCATGATCCTGCCGGGCTTCGGCATCATCTCCGAGGTCCTGCCGGTGTTCGCCCGCAAGCCGATCTTCGGCTACAAGGCGATCGCGGCCTCCTCGGTGGTCATCGCCTTCCTCGGCCTGCTCGTGTGGGCGCACCACATGTTCACGACGCCGAGCCCGACGGTCGTGCTCGTCTTCTTCATGATGAGCTCGTTCCTCATCGGGATCCCGACCGGCATCAAGATCTTCAACTGGGTCGCCACGCTCTGGCGCGGCACGATCGAGTTCAAGACGCCGCTGATCTTCGCCGCGGGCTTCATCTCGCAGTTCACGATCGGCGGCATCACCGGCATCATCGTCGCCATCTTCCCGGTGGACTGGCAGCTCCACGACACGTACTTCGTCGTGGCCCACTTCCACTACACGCTGATGGGCGGCGCGGTGTTCGCGGTCTTCGCCGGGATCTACTACTGGTTCCCGAAGATCACGGGCCGGATGATGAACGAGAAGCTGGGCAAGTGGTCCTTCGCCCTGATGTACATCGGGTTCAACCTGACGTTCCTCATCCAGCACACGATCGGCCTCGACGGCATGCCGCGCCGCGTCTACGAGTACCCGGACGTCGGCAACCTCGTCCTGTACAACCGGATCTCGACGATCGGCGCGTTCGTGCTCGGCCTGGGCATCCTGCTCACCGTGATCAACATCCTGCGCTCGGTGAAGCGCGGCCCGGTGGCCGGTCCGGACCCGTGGAAGGCGAACACGCTGGAGTGGTTCTCCACCTCCCCGCCGCCGGACAACAACTTCGACGTCATCCCGCGCGTGCGGTCGGTGGAGCCGATGAAGGACATCCGCCGCCAGATCGCCTACCAGACCGGGACGGGGTCGGAGGCGCCGCCTGCCGCCGAGACCCTCGTCCGCGGGTAGCATCCCGTCCGCCATGGGTCACCCCGCGCAAGCGACGTCGGGCGCCGCGGTCGCGCCGCGACGGCTCGGGCTGGTCGGCGACTACCTCGCGCTGACCAAGCCCACGGTCCAGTCGCTGCTGCTGCTGACCACCGTCGAGGCCATGGAGATCGCCGGCGACCCGTCGCTGGGGCTGATCCTGGCGACGGTGGTCGGCGGCTACCTCAGCGCCGGCGGCGCCGGGGCGGTCAACCACTGGTACGACCGCGACCTCGACGCCGCCATGGCGCGGACGGCCGGGCGCCCGGTCCCCGCCGGCCGGGTCTCCCCCCGGGCCGCGCTCGTCTTCGGGCTCGCGCTCGCGGCGCTGTCGGTCGTCTGGCTGACCGTGCTCGTCAACCCGCTGGCGGCGGCGCTGTCGTTCTGCGGGTTCCTCGGCTACACGCTCGTCTACACGGTGTGGCTGAAGCGGCGCACGCCGCAGAACATCGTGATCGGCGGCGCGGCGGGCGCGGTCCCGCCGCTCGTCGGCTGGGCCGCCGTGACCG
>CALKHQ010000127.1 GCA_937988735.1 uncultured Alphaproteobacteria bacterium | reverse complement strand
CAGCCTCCTGCTACGCCGACTCTGCCACTGACGCGATTCTCAAACGGACTCTTAGCATTGTGGCGGAATCGCCGTGCATGAGACCGGCAAAGTGCCCCGTGGACGAGCTGTACCCAAAGCGATTGAGTGATGATGCCGAAGAATGGGGAGTGGGGCGCCGGGCGTCCAGCACGCGGGTGGGAGATGACACGGAGTCCATGAGCGGTGAAATCCCTATTCTGTACGCGGTGGGAGACGGGCTCACCTTACACGGGAAATGAGAACATAGCAAGAACTGTTAGGTATTCTGTTCTGGCTTTCGTCGGCTGTAGCAGCTTTACATCAGTACGGATGAGCGAGTGTGGAATCCGACAGCGACGGAGAAACTAGACTGACGATGCCGTGATGTGTGGCCAGCGTCAATCTGAGGCGAATGGACGATGGCACGACAGTGCCGGCCGCACTGTGGGGTTCCTACCACCCGCCTTCCCTGAGGCAGGCGGCGATGTCGGGGAGGCGGTCGTAGCCCCAGAACGGTTCGTCGCCGACGAGGATATAGGGGGAGCCGAAGATGCCGCGGGCGAGGGCGGCGTCGACCTCGGCCCGGAGGCGCTCCTTCACCGCCGGGTCGGCGAGGGCGGCCTCGGCGGCGGCGCGGTCGATGCCGTCGGCGACGAGGAGGTCGACCACCGTCGGCGGTTTCGACAGGTCGCGGGCCTCACCGAAGACGGCGTGGTAGGCGCGGCGGGCGAAGGCCCTGGCCGCGTCGGGGCCGCGGGCGTCCTCGAGCCAGTAGAAGGCGCGGCTGAGCGCGACGCCGGAGAAGGGGAAGGGGTCGGGCAGCGCGAAGGGTACGCCGAGGCGCCGCGCGCTGCGGGCGAGGTCGCGGCGGGCGTAGTCGCCCTTCAGCGGCTGGTCGAGCAGCGGGCTCTGGCCCGTCAGCTTGAACGCGGCGCCGAGCAGATGCGGGCGCCAGGTCACCGCGGCGCCATGCTCCGCGGCGAGCGCGTCGATGCGCTGCGCCGCCAGATAGCCGTAGGGGCTGGAGAAGTCGAAGTAGAAGATGACGGGCGGCGGGCTCATTCCGGCTCCTCCGGGCGGCGGCGGCGGGCGGTGACCTCGATCTCGATCTTCATCCGCGGATCGACCAGCGGCGCGACGAAGGTGGTGTTGGCCGGCCGCGCCGCGCGGCAGTGGCGCCCGATGATGCCGACGACGGCCTCGAAGTCCCTCGGATCGGCCAGCAGCACGCGGATGCGCAGCATGTCGGCGAGCGTGCAGCCGGCCTGGGCGAGGGCGGCGGCGATGTTGCGGAAGCACTGCTCCGCCTGCTCCGCAGGATCCTCGCTGATGGTGCCGGTGGCGTAGTCGAAGCCGGTGGTGCCGGAGACATAGACCATGTCGCCGTCAACCACCGCGCGGGAATAGCCGGCGAGCTCCTCGAACTTCGAGCCGGAGCTGATGCGGGTGCCGCGCATTATCGGGAGGTCTCCTCGTAGAGTTCGCGGCCGATCAGCATGCGGCGGATCTCCGAGGTGCCGGCGCCGATCTCGTAGAGCTTGGCGTCGCGCAGCAGCCGCCCGGCCGGGAAGTCGTTGATGTAGCCGTTGCCGCCCAGCGCCTGCACCGCCTGCAGTGCGACCTGGGTCGCCTGCTCGGCGGCGTAGAGGATGCAGGCCGCCGCGTCCTTGCGTGTCGACTCGCCGCGATCGCAGGCGGCGGCAACGGCATAGACGTAGGCGCGGGCGGTATTGAACGCCACGTACATGTCGGCGAGCTTCGCCTGCATCAGCTGGAACTCGCCGATCGGGCGGTCGAACTGCCGGCGGTCGTGGACGTAGGGGAGCACGAGGTCGAGGGCGGCGGCCATGATGCCGAGCGGGCCGCCGGCGAGCACGACGCGCTCGTAGTCCAGCCCGCTCATCAGGATGCGCACGCCGCCGCCGACCTCGCCCAGCACGTTCTCCGCCGGCACCGCGCAGTCCTCGAACACCAGCTCGCCGGTGTCCGAGCCGCGCATGCCGAGCTTGTCGAGCTTCTGCGCGGTCCGGAAGCCGGGCATGCCCTTCTCGATGATGAAGGCGGTGATGCCGCGCTTGCCGGCCTCGGGGTCGGTCTTGGCGTAGACCACCAGCACGTCGGCCTCGGGGCCGTTGGTGATCCACATCTTGCTGCCGTTGAGCACGAACCGTTCGCCCCGACGCTCGGCGCGGCAGCGCATGGAGACGACGTCGGAGCCGGCGCCGGTCTCGCTCATGGCGAGCGCGCCGAGGTGCTCGCCGGAGATGAGGCGGGGCAGGTAGCGCCGCTTCTGCTCCGGCGTGCCGAATCGGCGGATCTGGTTCACGCAGAGGTTGGCGTGGGCGCCGTAGGAGAGGCCGACCGAGGCGGAGGCGCGACTGAGCTCCTCCATCGCGATCACGTGGTGGAGGTAGCCCATGCCGGCGCCGCCGTCGGCTTCCTCGACGGTGATGCCGAGCAGGCCGAGCGCGCCCAGCTTCGGCCACAGGTCGCGGGGGAATTCGTTGCTGGCGTCGATGGCGGCGGCGCGGGGCGCCACCTCGGCGGCGGCGAAGGCAGCCACCGTCTTGCGCAGCATCTGCGCCGTCTCGTCCAGTCCGAAGCTCAGTCCGCGCAGCATCCGTTCCGCCCGTCCTCACCCGCCGACCGCAGGGCGCATTTGTCGTCTCCCCCGACGGCGAGCGCAAGGGCGGCGACAGCCGGCGCGGGTCGGCTTCCGTTAAGCATCGCGCAACGGATCGGACGCTAGATTGGCCCCGCATGCAGCCGGTGCGGCCCGGCACCGGACACTGGAGACGAGCTCTGCACATGAACGCGCCGGCCACGGGACAGGACCGCCAGAGACATGTGAGGACCGCGACGCTGATTCGCGGCGAGGCCACGGCCGGCGACCATGTCTGCGCCTGCGAGATGCTGAACCTGTCCATCGGCGGGGCGCGGCTGCGGCTGGAGACGCTGCCGCCGGTGCTGGACCGCGTCACCATCCGGATCCCCGGCTATCCCCCGCTCAGCGGCAACGTGGTGTGGAACGCGGACCGCGACATCGGCGTCGAATTCGACATCGAATGCCGCGAGACGGCGCACCGGCTGCAGACCGAGGTGCGCCCCGACCTGGCTCCCCAGGAGCGCCGGCGCACGATCCGGGTCTCGGTGCTGTGGTCCGGGCGGCTGATCGTCGAGGACGCGGAGGTCCGCTGCATGGTCCTCAACATCTCCGCCGAGGGCGCGCGGCTGCGCCATTCGATGCCGCCGGAGCAGGTGCCCGACCTCGACCGCGTGCATCTGCACATCGACCGGCTCGGCATGCTGTCGGGCCGGATCGCCTGGCGCGACGGCGACGAGATGGCGATCCAGTTCGACGAGGACCCGGACCGGGTGGCCGAGATGCTGTCGTCCGTGCTGCCGCGGGCCCAGTTCGCCACGCTTGCCGAGAACCGTCGTCGGCCGGACGAGGACTGAGCCGGCCCTTCGCGGGCGCGCTGCCCCACCCGTCCTTCTCGGCCCATCCCCGCGCCGGCCGCGTGGTAGCCACGCCTGTACCAATTGCGAGCCATTGCGGACCGCGATGGAGCAGGATTGGCTCGCATTGGTCTTGTAATCCGTCGGGCTTCTGCGAAGGATATGCCCATCGGGCGCAGGCGGCTCGGTGAATGGCGCCCTGCCGGGAACGACCGGGCCATGCGCGAGTGAGGGAGGGTGACAGTGACCCAGCGTGTTGCAGTGATCGGGGCCGGCCCGTCGGGGCTGGCCCAGCTCAGGGCATTCCAGTCGGCGGCGCAGAAGGGAGCGAAGATCCCCGAGATCGTCTGCTTCGAAAAGCAGGACGACTGGGGCGGTCTGTGGAACTACACATGGCGAACCGGCCTCGACGAGTACGGCGAGCCGGTCCACGGCAGCATGTACCGCTATCTCTGGTCGAACGGGCCCAAGGAGTGCCTGGAGTTCGCCGACTACACCTTCGAGGAGCATTTCGGCAAGCCGATCCCCTCCTACCCGCCGCGGGCGGTGCTGTGGGACTACATCAAGGGCCGCGTGGAGAAGGCGGGCGTACGCCACTGGTGCCGCTTCCGCACCCCGGTCCGTCACGTCGTGTTCGATCACGAGACCGACCGCTTCCGCGTCACCGCCCATGACCTGGTCGCGGATCGCCAGTACACGGAAGAATTCGACTTCGTCGTCGTGGCAACCGGCCACTTCTCGACGCCCAACGTGCCCTATTACCCGGGCTTCGATACCTTCAACGGCCGCATCCTGCATGCGCACGACTTCCGCGACGCGCTGGAGTTCAAGGACAAGGACATCCTGATCATCGGCACCAGCTATTCGGCCGAGGACATCGGCTCGCAGTGCTGGAAGTACGGCTGCAAGTCGGTGACGGTGAGCTACCGGACCAAGCCCATGGGCTATCACTGGCCGGACAACTGGCAGGAAGTGCCGCGGCTGGAGAAGGTGGTGAACAAGACCGCCTACTTCATCGACGGCACGAAGAAGGATGTCGATGCGATCATCCTGTGCACCGGCTACCTCCACCACTTCCCGTTCCTTTCGGACGAGCTGCGGCTGAAGACCGAAAACCGGCTGTGGCCGCTCGGGCTCTACAAGGGCGTGGTCTGGGAGGCAAACCCGAAGCTGTTCTACATCGGGATGCAGGACCAGTTCTACACCTTCAACATGTTCGATGCGCAGGCCTGGTTCGCCCGCGACGTGATGCTGGGCCGGATCAAGCTGCCCTCGCGCGAGGAGATGGAGAAGGACAGCCGGGCCTGGCGGGAGCGCGAGGAGCGGCTGGAGACCGATGAGGACATGATCTGGTTCCAGGGCGACAACGTCCGGGAGCTGATCGAGATGACGGACTATCCCCGGTTCAACATCGAGGGCGTCAACCGCACCTTCATGGAGTGGGAGCACCACAAGCATGAGGACATCATGGGCTTCCGGGACAACAGCTACCGGTCGCTCATGACGGGCAACATGCAGCCGAAGCATCACACCAAGTGGGTGGATGCGCTGGACGACTCCCTCGAGAGCTACCTGCAGGTCGAGCCGAAGTCCGCGGCAGCGGAGTAAAGGACCGGTGGCGGCCGCTCGCGGCGACGGAGCGGCCGCCTGTCGATTGGTCGCAATTGGTCCTCATTTGGCCCAGAGCCTGGTCCGCGGCTGGTGCCATGAATGGTCTAACGGCCTTGACCCTCCCTCGCCGGCCGACGCTATGATCGGGAAGGCGGCGGCATTCGCCGATGAAGCAAACAAGAGCCCCGCACGGCCTCGGGCCCGGAACGGGGGCCGCCGAAACCGGCGGCGGAGTGGGAGGAACGACAGTCATGCTCAAACGCGGATTCCCGATATCCCGGCGCCGGCTGATCGGCAGCGGCGCGGCCGGGCTGGCCGCCGCCGGAACGATGGTCCGGCGCCCCGGCGCGGCGCGCGCGCAGGACGCGAAGACGGTCAAGATCGGCTTCCTTGCGCCGCTCACCGGCGAGGTTGCGGCCTGGGGCCTCCCGGGGCTCTACGGGTGCCAGATCTGGGCGGAGAAGGTGAACGCCGCCGGGGGGCTGGAGATCGGCGGCGACCGCTACCTGGTCGAGTTCGTGCCCTATGACGACGAGTATCTGGCCGACAAGGCGTCCGTCGGCGCCACGCAGCTGATCTTCGAGGACGGCGTCAAGTTCCTGATGATGCTGGGCGGCGACCCGATGCCGGCCGCCTATGCGGTTGCGTCCCAGGCGGACATGCTGGTCTCGACGCTGCTCCCCAGCGACCTCACGCCCGACACGCCGAACCTGATTGCGCCGTCCGAGGTTCACCCGATCTACAACGTGACCGGGGTGCAGTGGCTGGCGGAGAACCGGTCCGAGCTGAAGACCGCGGTCATCTGCGCCCAGGACGACGCGCTGGGCCGGCCGTCGGTCGCGACCTACCAGGCGGCGTTCGAGGCAGCCGGGATCACGGTCAACGACACCATCTTCTTCGACATCTCCACCACCGACTTCGCGCCGGTGATGACGTCGATGCTCTCCAGCAACCCCGACATCCTGTGCCTGGACACGGCCTACTCCGACTTCGTGAACCTGCTGTGCGAGCAGGCGTACCAGCAGGGCTTCAAGGGCCAGATCATCTCCTGCACCGCCGACTACTACCGCGACATCGTCGCCAACACGTCGAAGGAGTTCATGGAAGGCTTCATCTTCCAGTTCCCGGACTTCGACGACCCGGCGCTGAACGACCCGCGGGTCAACTTCCCGGATCCGAACGGCTTCTATGCTGAATACGTCGAGCGCTTCCCCGGCGAGTGGAGCGCGGTGAGCTGGGAATATGTCTCGGTGATGCACCTGTGGGTCGACGCGGCGCAGCGCGCCGGCAGCATCGAGCCGCAGGACGTGCTGGCGGCGATGAAGGAGGGCGGTGTCGGCCGGCACGCCTTCGGCCAGGCCGAGTGGTGGGGCGAGGAGCTGTTCGGGATCAGCAACGCGCTGGTCGGTGACTGGCCGGTGGTGGTGATTCGCGACGGCAAGGCCCAGATCGCCGACTTCAAGAGCATCCCCGCCTGGTGGGACGCCCACGGCCAGCTTCTCATCGAGAAGTTCGAGGCAATGGGCGAAATGCACTACCAGCGTGGCTGACCGGGAGGCGCGCAGCCCGATCCGACGCGAGGACGGAACCCGCCGGCGGGCCGTGCCCGCCGGCCCGGGTTCCGCCGCGTGCGGCCCGGCCTGCGAAGACTGCGACATCGATACTGCGGGTTGCTGAGCCATGGAGCTGGCGACGCTCCTCCAGACGGCGCTCAACGCGCTCTACGCGTCGAGCTACATGGCGCTCGTCGCCGTCGGGCTGGTGCTCATCTTCGGCGTGATGCGGATCGTCAACTTCGCTCACGGCGAGCTCTACATGCTGGGCGCGTTCACCGTCTATGCGGTGGCCGTCGAATGGCAGGGGCCGTTCCTTCTCGGCGTCGCGCTGGCCGTGGTGCTGGTGGCGGCGGTGGGGCTCGTGATGTAGCGCGGGCTGTTCCGGCCGATGCGGACCAATCCGCTGGGCGGGCTGATCCTCTCCATCGGGGTGCTGCTGATCCTGCAGGCGCTGGCGGTGGAACGATTCGGCATCCGCGCCAAGGACCTTCCCCCGGTGATCGACGGCGGCATCACCTTCGGCACCGGCGTGCAGCTTGCGTGGGAGCGGGTGCTGGTCATCGTGGTATCGGCGGCGGTCCTCGTGCTGCTCTACCTGTTCCTGCGCTACACCCGCATCGGCTGGGCGCTGCGCGCCTGCGCCCAGGACGCCGAGGCGGCACAGCTGCAGGGCATCTCCATCAACCGCACCGCGCAGATCGCAGTCGGCCTCGGCGCCGCGCTGGCGGGGATCGCGGGCGCGCTGATGGCGATGAACGTGCCGATCGAACCCTACATGGGCCATTCGATCATCGTCGCCGCCTTCATCGTCATCATCGTCGGCGGCATCGGCAGCCTGGAGGGCGCCGTGGTGGCGGCCGGGCTCTACGCCTTCGTCGACACCTTCGTCACCACCTACACCGACGGCACGGTCGCCGACATCGTCGGCCTGCTGCTGATGCTGCTGGTGCTGGTGGTGAAGCCGACCGGCCTGTTCGGCACGCGGGAGCGGGCCTGATGGCGACGGTGGCCGGTTCCCTGGAGCGGCAGGCCGCGGGGCGCGGGCTGTCGCTGGTCGCCGCGGCGGGCTGGATCGCGCTCGCCGCCGGCCTGCTTGCGCTTCCCCACCTGCTCAGCATCTCCCAGCGCGAGGTGGCGGTGATGCTGCTGGTGAACGTGCTGCTGGTCGCGAGCTACCGGCTGATCACGCTCACCGGCGAGTGGTCGCTGGGCCATGTGGTGACAATGGGCGTGGGCGCGTACGGCAGCGCGCTGCTCGCCTCGCTCGCCGGCTTCCCGGTGGTGCTGGCGATGCTGGGCGGAGCGCTGATCGCGGGCTTCGTCGCCTGGCTGCTGAGCTTCCCGCTGTTCCGGATGAAGGGGTTCTATTTCCTGATCGGCTCCTTCGCCGCCGCCGAAGTGATCCGGCTGTGCTGGAAGAAGTTCACGGTGCCGTTTGGCGGGCCGAAGGGCCTGTCGCAGGTGCCGGAGCTGCCGCCGCTGGACCTCGGCGCGCTGACGGGCTGGCTGTCGCTGCAGCTCGGGGAGCCGGGCGCGGGCGGCCACAGCGGCGCATACTTCCTCGGCCTGCTCCCGGTCCACGAGGACCTGGTGATCCGCTTTTCCAAGCCGCTGTTCACCGCCAACTACTACTACTTCTGCCTCCTGGTGGTGGCGGTCTCGCTGTGGCTGCTGTGGCGGATCGAGCGGTCGCGCATCGGCATGACCTTCCACGCCATCCACTGGCAGGATTCGCTCGCGGCGTCGGTGGGCGTGAACACCCGCGGCTACCGCACGCTGGCGCTGGTGGTGGGCTCGGTGTTCGCAGGGCTGGCCGGCGCGCTGATGGCGCACGGCGTGGGCTCGGTGGCGCCGGGGCGGTTCGACGTGACCCAGATGGTCTACGTGCTGATCTGGGTGATCGTCGGCGGCACGGCCACCTTCGCCGGGCCGATCGTCGGCGTGGTGGTGCTGACCGTGCTCAACGAGGTCGTCCTGCGCGAGCTCGGCATCGATGCCCTGCGCCCGGCGGTGTACGGTGCAATTTTGATCGTGAGTGTGCTCTTTCTACCACAAGGGCTGGAAGGACTGTGGCGCGGACGCCGCAATCGGCCCGCGAAGCGGCGATCAACTTGATCTGACGCCGCTGCGCGCCGGTTGCGGCGCCTCCGGCGGCGGTATTTCGGGTTGATGAAGCGATACATCCGCTCACGAGAGCCGTTAACGGCTGCCCACAAACTTGCCGTCATCGGGTCATCGCGGTGACCCAAACTTGTTCAATGCTTGGAAACACTGGTAGGGTCGCGCTTCCAGAGCGGATTTGGCGCGACGAGTCGAGCTGAGCATGCCCTGGCAAACACAGGGTGTCGCGCGATGTCGAAGGAGGCAGAGAGATGAGAATTGCGGGTGGTGTGATCGCGATCGTCGTGGGCGTCATCCAGACGATCCTGATGGCGATCGCGACGCTGTTCGCGTCGGGCGCCGACAGCCTGACCCAGGCCGCGCGGGAGAGCGGTCAGGAGCTTACCGAGGAGCAGGCCGCTGCGCTGGCCGAGGTGGCGGGCGCGGTGGAGAGCGTCAGCTGGATCTTCTGGGTGCTGCTGATCGTGAGCATCATCGTCGTGATCCTCGGCATCATGATGTGCGCGTCGAAGAACCCGATGAACGGCATCATCGTCGCCGTGATCGGCGTTGTCCTGCTGGTCCTGGCGATCATCAACAGCGGCGACATCCTGTCGATCATCTGGAACGCGCTGATCGTGCTTGCGGGCGTGCTCGGCTACATGGGCGCAAAGCAGGAAACACAGTCGGCAACTGCCTGACTGCAGTCCTTCGTTCCCTCTGCGGCAGCCCGGCCTTTTGGCCGGGCTGTTCGTATCTGGAGTGCGGCTCTCGCGGTGCGGCGTCAGCCGATGAGCAGGCCCGCGGCGGCAGCGACCTTGCGGGTGTCGCCGAGGCGGGTTCGCGCGGCGATGTGCTGCCAGCGGGCGAACGCCGCCTCCGCCCCCGCCTGAGGCTCCGCCATCGCCGCGAGCCGTGCCAGCCCTTCCTCCCACAGGCGTCGCAGGTGCGCGGCGGCGACGCCGCGGAAGCCCGCCGGGTCCCTGCGGTAGAGCCGCAGATGGAAGGTGGAGCTGCGGGCGCGCAGCCCGCCCTCCAGCGTCTGCAGCCACGGTTCGCCG
>CALKHQ010000126.1 GCA_937988735.1 uncultured Alphaproteobacteria bacterium | reverse complement strand
ACCACCGGCCGCACCTCGGACGAGACCAGCTTGTCCTTGGTCTGCGACGAGAACTTCGGGTCGGGCACCTTCACCGACAGCACGCAGGTCAGGCCCTCGCGCGCGTCCTCGCCGGTGAGCGTCACCTTCTCCTTCTTCAGCAGGCCGCTCGCGGTCGCGTAGTTGTTCACCTGCCGGGTCAGCGCCGCGCGGAAGCCGGCAAGGTGGGTGCCGCCGTCGCGCTGCGGGATGTTGTTGGTGAAGCAGAGGACGTTCTCGTGATAGCCGTCGTTCCACTGCATCGCGACCTCGACGGCGATCCCGTCCCGCTCGGCGGTGATCAGGATCGGCGTGTCGTGGAGCGACACCCGGTTGCGGTCGAGATAGCGGACATAGGCCGCAAGCCCGCCCTCGTAGTACAGCTCCACCCGGTTCGGCTGGGCGCCGCGGGCATCGGTCAGGACCAGGCGCACGCCGGAGTTCAGGAAGGCGAGCTCGCGCAGCCGGTGCTCCAGGGTCTGGAAGTCGAACTCGGTGCTGCTGAAGGTGCGCGGGGAGGGCCGGAAGGTGATCTGGGTGCCGGTCCGCGGCCGGCCGCGGCGCTCGTCCATCGGGGCATCGCCCACCACCGCCAGCGGGGCCTCCGGCTCGCCGTCGTGGAAGCGCATGAAGTGGGTCTTGCCGCCGCGCCAGATGGTGAGCTCCAGCGTCTCCGCGAGCGCGTTCACCACCGACACGCCCACGCCGTGCAGGCCGCCCGAGACCTTGTAGGAGTTCTGGTCGAACTTCCCGCCCGCATGGAGCTGGGTCATGATCACCTGCGCGGCGGAGACGCCTTCCTCCTTGTGGATCTCGGTCGGGATGCCGCGGCCGTTGTCGCGCACGGTAACCGAGCCGTCCCCGTTCAGCGTCACCTCGATCAGGTCGCAGTGGCCGGCGAGCGACTCGTCGATCGAGTTGTCGACCACCTCGTAGACCATGTGGTGGAGCCCGGAGCCGTCGTCGGTGTCGCCGATGTACATGCCCGGCCGCTTGCGCACGGCGTCGAGCCCGCGCAGCACCTTGATCGAGTCCGCACCGTAGGCCGCGGCGGCGGCGTCGATGTCCAGCGGGTTCAGCGCAGGCTCCGGCGCGGGCTGGCGCCCGGCGCCAGGGGCAGGATTGGTCATCGTCTCTCGTCCCGTCTCAGCATCTGGGCGGGCCGCCGGGGCGGCACGCAGGTTCAAGCAGGTGTGACGTGCCCGTCGCGGACCGTGCAGTAGAGCGCACGGTCGCCGAGGGCGGCGAAGAGTGCACGGTCGGCGCCGGTGAGCCAGGCCTGGCCGTTGAGGGCCAGCAGCTCGTCGAACAGCGCGCGCCGGCGGTCGGCATCGAGGTGGGCAGCAACTTCGTCCAGCAGCAAGAGCGGCGGCATCCCGCGGTCGGCGGCAATCATCCGGGCATGGGCGAGCACGATCGCGATCACCATCGCCTTCTGCTCCCCCGTGGAGCACAGCCGCGCCTCTGCGCCGGTGCGGGGATGGCGCGCGTCGAGGTCGCTGCGATGCGGGCCGACCTCCGTGCCGCCGTAGGCGGCATCACGATTGCGACTCGCCGCCAGCGCCGCACGGAAGCGTTCCTCCACCACCAGCGCCGGCTCGGCTTCCAGCCAGCCTTCCAGCACGCCCGACGCCGCCAGGACGGGACCCGGGAACGGGCCGGCGGCCGCGGCGAGCGCCGCGCCCAGCCTGGCAATGAGATGGGCCCGCGCATCGACGATGGCAATGCCGCCGGCGGCGAGCCGGTCCTCCAGCGCATCCAGCCAGCGGTCGTCGCGGCGCGGCGCCTGCAGGAGCCGGCTGCGCTCGCGCAGGCCGTGCTCGTAGGCGGCGACCCGGCCGACATGGGCGGGGTCGTAGGTGGCGACCAGGCGGTCGAGGAACCGGCGCCGCCCGGCCGCGCCGTCGGCGAACAGCCGGTCGTGGTCCGGGGTCAGCCACACCACCGCCAGCCGCTCGGCCAGCGCCTGCTGGCCCCGCGCGGGCGCGCCGTCGATGCGCAGCACCCGGCGTTCGCCGTCATCCCCGTCTCCGGCCGGCTCGCTGCCGGTGCCGATGCGCACCGTCTCGTCGCGCAGCGCCACCTCTGCCGACACCGCCCAGCCCCGCTCCGGCCCGGCGTCGGGGCGGCGGAAGGCGATGTCCGCCAGCCGCGCGCGGCGCAGTCCCCGGCCGGGGGCGAGGAAGGACAGCGCCTCCAGCACGTTGGTCTTGCCGGCGCCGTTCGGCCCGGTGAGCACCACCGGCGCCGGGCCGGCGGTGATCCGGGTGGCGCGATGGTTGCGGAACGCAGTGAGGTCGAGGCGCAGCACCGCGGGCCTGCAGGGTGCGGGCGCCTCGCCGGGGTCGGCGATGGGGCTGAGGGCGGCCGGGGCCGGTTGCGGCATGTCTACCCTGTGTCCGTGTCCGTCGCGATCCGCCCGGCCGGGCCGGGCGTCCGGCGGGCGGGCAGGCGGCTCAAACGCGCATCGGCATCAGGACGTAAAGCGCGCTGGAGTCGGCCGAATCCTGCACGATGGTCGGCGACGCGGCGTCCGCCATGCTGAAGCGCGCGTCCGACCCCTCGATCTGCGCGGCGATGTCGAGGAGGTAGCGCGAGTTGAAGCCGATCTCCAGCACGTCCTTCTGCCCGAACTGCACCTCCAGCTCCTCCTCGGCCGTGCCGTTGTCGGGGCTGGTCGCCGACAGCCGCAGCGTCGAGTTCGACATGCTGAGCTTCACGCCGCGCGACTTCTCGGAGGAGATGGTGGAGACGCGGTCGACCGCCTGGGCGAAGGCCTGGCAGTCGACGTTCATCGTCTTGTCGTTGTTGGACGGGATCACCCGCTGGTAGTCGGGGAAGGTGCCGTCGATCAGCTTCGACGTCACCTCGAGCTGGTTCACCTTGAACCGGATGCGGGTCTCCGACAGCTCCACCCGCACCAGGTCGCCGACGTCGTCGATCAGCTTGCGCAGCTCGTTGACGGTCTTGCGCGGCACGATGACGCCCGGCATGCCCTCGGCGCCCTCGGGCAGCGGCATCTCGACCCGCGCCAGCCGGTGGCCGTCGGTGGCCACCGCCCGCAACACGTCGCGGTCGTTCGAGCGGGTGGCGTGGAGGTAGATGCCGTTGAGGTAGTAGCGTGTCTCCTCGGTGGAGATGGCGAAGCGGGTGCGGTCGATGAGCCCGCGCAGGTCGCCCGCCGCGATGGAGAAGGCGAATGGCAGGTCCCCGCTGGACAGCATCGGGAAGTCTTCGGTCGGCAGGCAGGCGAGCGTGAACCGGGACCGGCCGGCGGAGAGCGTGATGCGGTTGCTGTCGCCGGACTGGTCGAGCTCGATCTGCGCCCCGTCCGGCAGCTTGCGCACGATCTCGTAGCAGGTGTGCGCCGGCACGGTCGTGGCGCCTGCGCTGGCGACCGAAGCCGGCACCGATTCCACGATCGACAGGTCCATGTCGGTCGCGGTGAGCTTCACGGCGTCGTCGCGCGCCTCGAGCAGCACGTTGGAGAGGATCGGGATCGTATTCCGGCGCTCGACCACGCTCTGGATGTGCGCCAGCGACTTCAGCAGCGCGGCACGTTCGATAACCAGCTTCATTGTTCGTTGCTCAGCCTTTCTACCATCCGTCCGCGCCCGCCGCGTGCCGGCCCGTCACGCCGGCGCGCCGCGTCGGGGCTGCCCCCGTCCGCGCCACCGGGACACGGGCGATCCGGGGCGAACCGGCCGGGTCGCCGGGCAGCCGCCGGATGCGGGCCCGCCACCCCCTCCCGGAAACGCGGGTGCCGGCAACGGCACGCGGCCGGGTGCCGCGTCGCACGGTGCGGCGCGGCCGGATAGATATAGCAGGAGGCGCGGGAAACCCAAACGAAATGCCCGGCCGCGGCGACCCTGCGCCGCGGCCTGCGCCGGCCGCCAGCCGCCCGGGGCTCAGCCGCCTTCCAGCATCTTGCGCAGGTGGTCGACGTCGTCGGCGAAGGACGAGTCGACGAGGCAGAGCTCCTCCACCTTGCGCACCGCGTGCATCACGGTGGTGTGGTCGCGGCCGCCGAACTTGCGGCCGATGTCCGGCAGCGAGCGCGAGGTGAGCTGCTTCGCCAGGTACATCGCCACCTGCCGCGGGCGGGCGACCGACCGCGAGCGCCGGGCCGACAGCATGTCGGCGTACTTGACGTTGAAGTGCTCGGCCACCTTGCGCTGGATCTCCTCGATCGAGATCCGGCGGTCGTTGGCGCGCAGCAGGTCGCGCAGCAGGTCCGGCACCACGTCGAGCGTGATCTCGCGGCCGATCAGGCTGGCGTGGGCATCGAGCCGGTTGAGGGCGCCTTCGAGCTCGCGCACGTTGCCGGTGATGCGGCGGGCGATGAACTCCAGCACCTTCTCGGAGACCTTGAAGTTCAGGTGCTCGGCGCGCGCCTGCAGGATGCCGAGCCGGAGCTCGTAGTCGGTGGGGTGGATGTCGGCCACCACCCCCCAGCCCAGCCGCGAGCGCAGCCGGGCCTCGACACCGTCGAGGTCGGCGGGCGACTTGTCGGCCGACAGCACGATCTGCCGGTTCTCGTCCGCCAGCGCGTTGAAGGTGTGGAAGAACTCCTCCTGGGTGGAGTCCTTGCCGCTGAAGAACTGGATGTCGTCCACCATCAGCACGTCGGCGGCGCGCAGCTGCTGCTTGAATTCCACCGTGTCCTTGTGGCGCAGCGACGCGATGAACCGGTACATGAAGTTCTCGGCCGACATGTACAGCACCCGCCGCTCGGGGAAGCGCGCGCGCATCTCCCAGGCGATGGCGTTCATCAGGTGGGTCTTGCCGAGGCCGACGCCGCCGTAGAGGAACAGCGGGTTGAACGGCACCGTGGCCGACTCCGCCACCCGCCGCGCCGCGGCGTGGGCGAACTCGTTCGGCTTGCCGACGACGAAGTTCTCGAAGCGGCAGCTCGGGTCGAGCGTTCCCCCGAACGGGGTGGACACCGCAACCTCGGCGGGGACCGTCAGCGGCGCGCGACCGTCCGCCGCGTCCCCGGCCTCGGCCCCGTCGGGCGCCGCGCTGCCGTTGAGGCGCACGCTGCTGCCGTCGACGGCGTCCTCGGTCTTCACCGACGGGCGCTTGCTGGGCCGCGCGATCACCTCCACGCTGATCGGGCGTCCGAACTCCTCGCGGCTGATCTGGCAGATCCGGTCGAGATAGTGGGTGGCCACCCAGTCCCGCATGAAGCGGGAGGGCACCGCGAGGACGATGCCGCCCGGATGCGCCTCCACCAGCTCCAGCGGCTTCAGCCAGCTGCGAAACTCGGTCTCGCCGCAGTCCTGGCGCATCCGTCCGCGCACCCGGGCCCAGACGCTTTCAAGTGACTGTTCTGCCATCGCCGCAACCGTTCCCTGCCTGGCGGCCCGAGAGCCCGCCCCGATCACGCGCCGCCCTCCTGCTGCCGACGCATGACCTCGTTCCCCTGAGTTATCCAAGCCCCGGATAACGAACATCGGTCGCAGCCGAGGTATTCCCGACTGCGTGGCAACGAAGTTCTGAAGTCAGATGCCGGAACCGTCCGAAGAATAGAGAGCCGAACTTTCAGCGCCATTTGAGAGTGCTGTTTGCAAATCAGTCATTACTTTTCTCGCACCCCCTCGAGCCTTGGTTTTTGCTTAGCGCGTCGGATCAGCGATCAGACGATAGCGCAAGGCCGATGGGCATCGCAATAGCCCCGGACGCGCCTCGGACAAAAAAACTCCGGGCAATCCGGAAAGCGCATGAATGCGAAAGGGTTACGGAGAAAAGGTCAAATAACACAACAGCGCCAACCGAAAGTTGGCGCTGTTCTCCTGCCGCGACCCGGCACCAATACTCGGAGCCGGGTACGGTGTCGCTGATTCTGGTGGGCTTTTGCGGCGTCCCGCAGGCGTACGACCCGAGTTTCAGGTCGCCATTGCTCTGATACGGAGTGCCAGCCGCGAAATCTTACGCGCGGCGGTGTTACGGTGCAAGACGCCTTTGGTCACGCCCCGCTGCAGCTCGGGCTGGGCTGCGGCGAAGGCTGCCTGGGCTGCCGCCTGGTCGCCGGAGGCGATCGCCGCCTCGACCCGGCGGACGAAGGTACGGATCCGGCTGATGCGGCTCCGGTTGATCTCCGCCCTCCGCTCGTTCCGGCGGATGCGTTTGCGCGCGGACTTGTGGTGCGCCATGCGGCCCTCTTCAGGAAGATCGGTCGTCCGATATCGGGAGAGCGGGGTAACTACCCCCCGCGGCCGGGGGAGTCAAGGCTGCAGTGCCGCCGTCCGGCCCGGCCCGCTCAGCGGTGCCGGAAGTGGGGCTGGCGCTTCTCGATGAAGGCCGCCATGCCCTCCTTCTGGTCCTCGGTGGCGAAGGCGGCGTGGAACAGGCGGCGCTCGAACCGCACCCCCTCCGACAGCGTCGTCTCGTAGGCGCGATTCACCGCCTCCTTGGCCATCATCACCGCCGGCAGCGACATGTCGGCGATCCGCGCCGCGGTCTTCAGCGCCTCGTCGATGAGCTGCTCCGCCGGCACGATCCGGCTGACCAGCCCGGCGCGCTCCGCCTCCTCGGCGTCCATCATGCGGCCGGTCAGGATCATCTCCATCGCCTTGGACTTGCCGACGAAGCGGGTGAGCCGCTGGCTGCCGCCGGCGCCCGGCAACACGCCGATGGTGATCTCCGGCTGGCCGAACTTCGCCGTGTCGGCCGCGAGGATGAAGTCGCACATCATCGCGATCTCGCAGCCGCCGCCCAGCGCATAGCCGGCGACCGCCGCGATCACCGGCTTGCGGCAGCGGGAAAGCCGCTCCCAGCTCATCACGAAGTCCTGGGTGTAGGCCTCGACGAAGGTCTTCGTCGCCATCTCCTTGATGTCGGCGCCGGCGCAGAAGGCCTTCTCGTTGCCGGTGAGCACCATCGCGCCGATGTCCGGATTGTCCTCGAAGCCGTCGAGGGCGCGCGCGAGCTCGCGCACCAGGCCCTCGCACAGCGCGTTCAGCGCCTTCGGCCGGTTCAGCCGGATCAGCCCGACGCGCCCGTGCGTCGCCACCTCGATGAACTCGTAGGCCATGCTGGCTCTCCCGCCGATGGTTCGGTCTGTCGGCCGCGCCGACGGCGCGGCTGATACCTCATCTCTGCCGGGTGGAACAATAGAATGTGGACCGGCCGTGCTGCACGATCCGCTGCACGGCGCAGGGCCGTCCCTCGGCCGCGCAGGCGGGGCACGGAACGCCCTCGCGGTCGTAGACGGCGAAGCGGTGCTGGAAATAGCCGAGCTCGCCGCTCGCCTGGACATAGTCGCGCAGGCTGGAGCCGCCGGCCGCGATGGCGTCCTCCAGCACCGCCCGCACCGCATCGGCCAGCCGCGCCGCCTCCTCCGGCCCGACGTCCCCGGCGGCGCGCAGCGGCGAGATGCCGGCGCGGTAGAGCGCCTCGCAGACATAGATGTTGCCGAGGCCGGCGACGAGCTTCTGGTCCAGGAGCGCCGCCTTGATCGCGGACCGGCGCCCGGCCAGCCGCTCGACGAGGTAGCCGGCGCTGAAGCCGTTGCCGAGCGGCTCCGGCCCCAGCCCGCGCAGCATCGGATGTTCGTCCAGCCGGTCTCCGTCGGCGAGGTCGAAGAAGCCGAAGCGGCGGGCGTCGTTGAAGCGGACCTGGATGTCGCCCTCCACCTCGAACAGCAGGTGGTCGTGGCGCTCCGCCGGCGGGTGCGGCGGGTCGGTGATCACCAGCCGCCCCGACATGCCGAGGTGCCCGATGGCGACGGCGCCGTCATCGAGGTGCCACAGCATGTATTTCGCGCGGCGGGCGATGGCGGCGACCCGCCGGCCGGCGAGCCGCCGGGCGAAGCCCTTCGGCAGCGGGAAGCGCAGGTCGGGCCGGCGCAGCGTCACCCGTTCCAGCCGCCGCCCCTGGATGCGGGCGGCCAGGCCGCGGCAGACGGTCTCGACTTCGGGCAGCTCGGGCATGGCCGGGGTTGTAGCAGGGCGCCGCATGCTGCGCTATGGTCGCCGCTTCCCAGGAGCCGAGGCCGACAATGGCAGCCGAACCGCCGATCCCGACCGATCATGCGACTGCACCCGCAGCCGTGGACGACGGCCGGCGGCCGTTCGGCTTCGAGGACGTCCCCGCCGCCGAAAAGACGCGGCGGGTGCGGCAGGTGTTCGATTCCGTCGCCGCCCGCTACGACCTGATGAACGACCTGATGAGCGCCGGCATCCACCGGCTGTGGAAGGACGACTTCGTCGCC
>CALKHQ010000125.1 GCA_937988735.1 uncultured Alphaproteobacteria bacterium | reverse complement strand
CCTCGCCGTCCTCGTGCACCCACAGCCGGTCCGCCCCGGGCGTCCGCGCCGTCGCCGCCAGCGCCTCGGCCGCCGCCACCAGCGCCAGCAGCAGCTCGGCAAAGGGCATGGCGCTGCCGTCTGCGGCCCGGGCGACAAGATCGCCGATCGCGGCCTCCAGCCGGTCGATCCACGCCTCCGTCTCCGCCCGCCGTTCGGCGTCGGCGATGGCCGCGGCCTGCTTGCGCAGCCCGGCAAACCCCGGTTCCGGGCTCGGCCCGCGCAGCAGGCGGCGTTCGGCCTTGCGCGTTGCCTGGGCGAAACGGGCGCGGGAATCGCCGGCCGCGGCCAGCGGATGCTTGGCGAGCGCCAGCAGGTCTGCGGGGGCGAGTGCCGAGTTCGCGGCGGTCAGCAGCAGGCGCAGGAACGTGCCGACCGGCGCATTTGCCAGCGGGCGACCGGCGCTGTCATCGACCTGGAGCCCCCAGCGGCCGAGCATGGCGGCGATGCGCTGGGCGAGGTCGCGGTCCGGCGTTACCACCAGGGCCGTCCGCCCCGGCGTCTCCAGCGCCTCGCGCAGGGCGAGCGCCACCACCGTCGCTTCCTCCTGCGGCGAGGCACAGTCCACACGCACGATGCCCTCGAGCGCCGCCTCGGCCGCCGCGGGCTCCATCGGCGCCTCGTCCTCGCCGAGGACCAGCGTCGCCGCCGGCCGCATCGCCAGGCTCGCCAGCCGGATGCGATCGGGACGGCCGGGCCCGTCGGCGGACGTGCGGGGCCAGGGCTGCACCGCCTCGGGCGGCACTTCCAGCCGCGCCAGCAGCTGCTTCATGCCGAACTGCGGGTGCGTCTGGTCGACGGCGTCCCACGCCGCCGGATCGCGGGCGAGATCGAGGTCGAGGCCTGGCAGTACCACCTCACCCAGCGGCAGCCGCGCGACCACCGCAATCAGGGCGGCCGCGGCCGGCACGGTGCCGGTGGAGCCGGCGACGATCACCGGGTCGGGCGGCGGCTGTTGCTGCCAGCGTCGCGCCTGGTCCGCCAGGAGGCGGTTGCGCCGCTCCGCCGGATCGACCAGCCGCCGCTCGGCCAGCACCTGCGGCCACGCCTCGGTGACGATCTGCAGGAATTTCAGCGTGTCGGCCCAGTGGTCGGCGAAGGCCTCCGGGACCAGCTTCTCCAGGTCGGACCACGGCCGCTGCTCGGTCTGCACCTGGTCGATCAGCCGGGCGAGTGCCGAAGCGAGGTGCACCGCCTGGTCGGCGCCGATGTCGCCGCCCAGCCCGCCGTCGCCGCGGCGCCGGATCATCCGGGCCAGCAGCAGCACGCGATGCGCCGGCGCTATCGCCGGCGGCGGGCCGAGGGGATCGCCCAGCCCGAGCTCGAAGGCTTCGTCACCCTCGTCCAGCGCCCCGAGCGGCGCCAGGCGCGGCAGCAGCAGCGCCCGCGCCTCGCTCTGGCGGAGGAAGGCGTCGCGGAGCGCGCGGCAGGCGCGACGCGTGGGCAGCAGGACGGTGACCCGCGCCAGCTGCAGCGGGTCGCGGCCATAGAGCGCGATCAGCCGCGCCGCCAGCACGTCCAGGAACGGACGGTCGGGCGCGATGGTGAAGACGGAGGGCGGGAACAGGCCGGGCTGGGCCATGGCCCGCTCAGACATAGTGGGCCCGTCGCAGGTCGCCGGCCATGAATTCCTCGGCCGCGGCGAGCGCGTCCGGCGTGCCGATGTGGAACCACTCGCCGTCGTGGTTGATGCCGAACAGCCGGCCCGCCCCGATCAGCCGCTCGTACACGAGGCGCATCGAGAACGGCCCGTCCGGCGTGCCCTCGAACACCCGCGGATGGACGATCATGACCCCCGCGAAGACGAAGGCGCTGCTGCGGC
Organism: uncultured Alphaproteobacteria bacterium; assembly: GCA_937988735.1. Lineage (GTDB taxonomy): Bacteria > Pseudomonadota > Alphaproteobacteria > CALKHQ01 > CALKHQ01 > CALKHQ01. The sequence continues at coordinate 6,381 of CALKHQ010000125.1, read as the reverse complement.
CCTCGCTGCGCCATTCGAGCCGGCCTTCCGGATCGAGGTTGAAGTCGCCGCGGCCCTCGTAGCCGCGGGCACGCGCCGTCGCCTGCAGCAGCATCAGGCCGTCCATCCGCTCCCGATCCCAGACCGCCGCCAGTTCGCCCAGCGCCGACCGCGGCCCGTTGAGCCAGAACGAGTCGCCGTTGATGACGAAGAACGGCTCCGCGCCCAGCAGCGGCAGCGCCTTCTTCACGCCGCCGCCCGTCTCCATCAGCTCGGGCTCGTGGCTGATGGTGATCCGAGGCTCCTGCCACAGCGTGAGATGCCGCTCCATCCGCTCCGCCAGATAGTGGGTGTTGACCACCGCCTCCTTCACCCCCGCCTCGACCAGGCGGTCGAGGATGTGGTCCACGAGGCACCGGCCGGCGACGGTGAGCAGGGGTTTCGGCGTCGTCGCCGTCAGCGGCCGCATCCGCGTGCCGAGCCCGGCACACAGCACCATGGCCCGGGTGATCGCGGACTGTTCGTGACGCAGGCGCTGGACCCGGGTCGGCCTCATCCATCCCCCATGCTGGCAGGCCGCCGCGACTCTGGCGGCGCATGTCTGTCATACCACGGCTTGACGCCGGCCAGCACCGGGTGGTCGAGGTTCCGCTCCAGCCGCGCCCAGGCGCGGGCGATGTCGCCGCGCTGCCGTGGGCGGAGCCGCCCCTCGATCCTCGCACGCCCCAGGTTGCCGAGAATCTGGGTCGCGCGCTGGGCGCCGATCACCGCCATCGCCCGGTCGAGGCGTTCGGGCGGAAGCGCCGGGAAGGCGGCGAGATAGCGGTCGCGCAGGCCCGCGAGCAGCGCGGGGTCGTAGTCGCGCCGGACATCCTGCAGCAGGCAGGCGAGATCGAAGGCAACCGGGCCGGCCACTGCGTCCTGGAAGTCGATCAGCGCGAGGCCGCCATCGCCCGCGATCATGTTGCCGAGGTGGAAGTCGTAGTGGACGAGGGTCAGCGGCACCGCCTCCGCCGCCGGCCACACGGTTTCCCAGGCACGGAGGAACTCGTCGCGGGCGGCAGCCGGCACCGGACGGCCGGCCGACGGCAGGTACCAGTCGCAGAACCGCGCCGCCCGCCCGGCCGCCGTCCCCGCGTCGAAGCGCGGCACATCCGCCGGCGGAGCGGGACAGGCCCGGTGCAGTGCGATCAGGAGATCGACGGCGGCGGTCATCAGCGGCGCCGCCGGCGCGCCGGCATCGACCTGCTCGGCGGCGGTCAGCAGGCCCACATCCTCCATCAGCGCGAGACCGGCGGCCGCGTCCACCGCCAGCACCGCCGCCACCCGCACGCCGTGATCCGCGAACAGCCGCGCCAGCCGCGGCAGGTCCGCAACCGCGCCGTCGGGCCAGTGCATCAGGATCGCGCGCGCCTCCCCGGCCGTCACCCGCCAGAAGGCGCGGGCCGACCAGTCGGCGGCGACCGGCTCGGCGGCCGCGCCGGCGAAGCCGTTGGCTGCGAGGAAGGCGTCAGCGGTCGAGGAGAGCGGCAAGCCGCGCCTCCCACCGCGCCGGCGCCTCGATCACCAGCGTGCGCGCGTCCGCGCCCGGGCCGTCCTCCAGCCCCAGCAACAGCGCGTCGGCCGGCAGCAGCCCGGCGATCCGCTCCGGCCATTCGATCAGGGTGATGGCGTCGACGAAGGCCTCGTCCAGCCCCAGCTCCAGCGCCTCATCCGGCGCCGACAGCCGGTAGGCGTCCACATGCCAGACCGACCCTGACGGAAGCGCATATACCTGGACCAGCGTGAAGGTGGGACTGGGCACGGCAAGGGCGTCGTCGCCGGCGCGCGCCCGGATGAAGGCGCGGGCGAGCGCAGTCTTGCCCGCGCCCAGCGCACCGGACAGCGCCACCACGTCGCCGGGCGCGGCGACGGCGGCCAGCCGGCGGGCGAAGGCGACGGTCGCGGTTTCGTCGGCAAGGGCGAGGGTGGCCTGCATCCCGCCGTGATATCGGGATTCGCGCCGGCCGCAAGGGCCTTGATCGCCGGCGCGCCGACGCCCATCTTGGCCGCCTTCGCATCCGCAAGAGGTCCGGCATGGCCAGCCCCGACAGCTCCCCTTCCGAACCGCACCCGGACGGCGTGCTTCAGACCGACGTCGTCATCGTCGGCGCGGGGCCGGTGGGGCTGTTCGCGGTGTTCGAGCTCGGCATGCTGAAGATGCGCGCCCACCTGGTCGACGCGCTGGACATGGTCGGCGGCCAGTGCGCCGCGCTCTATCCGGAAAAGCCGATCTACGACATCCCCGCCTGGCCGAAGATCGAGGCGCAGGCTCTGATTGCGCAGCTCCAGCAGCAGATCGCGCCCTTCGCGCCCACCTTCCACCTGGGCGAGCAGGTGACGTCGCTGGAGCCGCTGCCGGGCGGGCGGCGGCGGGTGACGACCTCCGCCGGCACCCGGATCGACTGCGCCGCCGTCATCATCGCCGCCGGCGCGGGTGCGTTCGGCCCCAACCGGCCGCCGCTGGAAGGCATCGAGCACTACGAGCGCCGCAGCGTGCACTACATGGTGCGGCGGCGGGAGGACTTTCGCGGCAAGCGCATCGTCATCGCCGGCGGGGGTGACAGCGCGGTGGACTGGGCAGTCTCCCTCGCCGAGGTCGCGGACCGCATCCATGTCGTGCACCGGCGTCCCAAGTTCCGCGCCGCACCCGACATGGTGGCGCGGATGCAGCAGCTCGCCGACGCCGGCCGGGTGGAGATGGTCGTCCCCTACCAGCTCCACGGGCTGGAGGGCGATCCCGCCAGCGGCCAGCTCTCCGCGGTGGTGGTGGCGACGCTGGAGGGGGAGACGAAGCGGCTGGAGGCGGACGCCCTGCTGCCGTTCTTCGGCCTCGCCATGAACCTGGGCCCGATCGCGGAGTGGGGACTGGCGCTGGAGAAGCACCATCTGGTGGTGGATCCGGCCACCTGCCGCACCAGCGAGGACGGGATCTACGCGATCGGCGACGTCGTGACCTACCCCGGCAAGCTGAAGCTGATCCTGACCGGCTTCAGCGAGGCGGCGATGGCCGCGCACGACATCTACGGCCGGGTGTTCCCCGACCAGGCCCTGCACTTCGAATATTCGACCACCAAGGGCGTACCCGGCACCTGACCCCGGCGCGGGGCCCGCCGATCGCGCTTGCCAAGCGGAGGCGGCCGCCTATTGTGTCGCGCCATGCACCCGTTGGCGCGCATCCTGGTCGAGGCCGGCCCGCTGGCCGTGTTCTTCCTGCTGAACGCACGCGGGGAGGATCTCGTCGCTGCGCTCGACGGCACCCCGGCCGGAGCGATGATGACCGGGAACGGCATCGACCAGCCGATCTTCCTCGCCACCGCCGGCTTCATGGTGGCGACGCTGGTGTCGCTCGCGATCAGCTATGCAGTGGAACGGCGGCTGCCGGTGATGCCGCTGGTCAGCGGCATCTTCGTCCTCGGCTTCGGCACCCTGACGCTGGTGCTCCAGGACGAGGAGTTCATCAAGCTCAAGCCGACCATCACCAACAGCCTGTTCGCCGTCATCCTGTTCGGCGGACTCGCCTTCGGCCGGCCGCTGCTGAAGCCCCTGTTCGGCACCGTCATCGAGCTCACCCAGCGCGGCTGGCGCGCGCTGACCCTGCGCTGGGCCTGCTTCTTCGTGGTGCTGGCCATCCTGAACGAGATCGTCTGGCGCAACTTCTCCACCGACGTCTGGGTGGACTTCAAGGTGTTCGGCATCATGCCGCTGACGCTGCTGTTCGCGATGGCCCAGCTGCCGCTGCTGAAGCGGGAGGCGATCGTCCCGCTCGCCGAGGACGACGCCCCCGTCCGCGCCGACCCCTCCGACCCGCGCTGAGCGGAGGCCGGTGCGGCAATTTGCGCCCGCTGCATACACTGGTAAGCAGACGCCGGGACCCATTTGCGGTTGCATGACTGTGCGCCGGTGCGCCAATCTGCGACCCCAGAGGCTTGCTTGTGGGGGGCATGGCCATGAGGCGCGCACGCGTCGGCGCGCTGTCAGCCTGCGTGCTGATGGCGACAGCCGCCGGAGCGCGGGCGGACGACTGGTCCTACCGCGCCTATCAGGAAGATGGGGTCCGCTGGCACACGCTGGCGCTCGAGGACCAGGGTTACCGGCTCGCCTTCTTCTGTCACGGTGCCGGGGACGGCATCAAGGTGACGCTGCGGACGCCGGAACCGCTGTTCATGCCGACCGCCTTCCGCGTCGCCGACCGCGAGCAGCTGACGGCCGGTCTCCGCATCGCGGGCCGCGAGGTCCTCGCCGGGCCCTACCAGGCAATGCTGACTGTGGACGCCAATTCCAGCTACGAGCTGGAGTTCTACCACGTCAGCTTCTACGGCGTGATCGCGCGCAACGACGCGACATACAGCATCGCGGACCTGTTCGCCCACCTCAGGACGGCGCAGCACCTGTCGCTGATCCGGGTCAACCACGACAGCCTCGGCCGCGACACCGCGCTGGCGAGCTTCGACCTCGCGGCCACCGGCGGGGCGTTCGCGCGGCTCTACGACCTCTGCGGCGACGGGGCCGCGCGCGACAACGCACTCGTCGCCGCCTCCGGCACGCCGGCGCCGACGGGCATCGAATAGGCTGCGCCGGGCCGCGCCGCCGCTACCAGGTGCGGAACTCGCCGGTGTCCACGTGCACGAAGTTGGAGCGCGGATAGTAGCCGACGCCGCCGCAGTGCAGTGCCTTCGCCGTGTCGCACAGGGTCTGCAGGGAGGCGCCGGGCATGGTGATGTCGGCCGCCCGCCCGTGCAGGTGCATGCTGTCGCGCGCAACACCGCTGCCCCTGGCCCGCAGCATCGCGCTGGTCGCCTGCGACCGGAACCCGCACAGGACGGTGAACTCCGGATCCTCGCCGATCGCAAGCCCGATCGCCCACAGCATGTCGAACAGCTTCGGGTCCATCCGGCCGACCTCGTCGTTGCGCCAGTCGCGCATGAAGCTGTCGAGCTGCGCCAGGGCTTCCGGCACATACTGCCCGCCCTGCCAGTAAGTGACATCGACCCGCTCGCCGGTGTTGAGGCTGCGCAGCGCGATCCGGCGGTCGCTGGCGCTGTGGCTTGCCACTTCCTCGGCGGCTTCGGGCCCGGCCTCGACACCGGCCAGCGTCAGCGGGGCGGCAAGCCCGCGCGAACTCATCGCCACACTTCCGGCGACGAGGCCGGCGATTCCGGCAAGCACACGACGGCGGGTCGGCTTCGAAGAATCGGAGCCATACAGCAGATCCAGTGCCATGGCTGCTGCCTAGAAAGAGACAGTAAACAAGAGATTAAACCCCCGGAACGACATTCTGATACTTGATGCAACTTGTCGCTGATTTTATTGGGAGCACCCGCGCACTTCACCCGCCTTGAGTTCGGCACCCGAGACCCTCCGCCCGGCTTGACTATCATCGTCGCCCGCGTGTCGTGTCATTATTATTTCGTAAGGTTGCGCCGGGAGGCGGACCTCCCGGGGACGGAGCGGGCGCAGAGCAGGGGCCGCCTTGCCAGCGCGGGCTCCGGCGCGCTAACCGTTGGCACCCCCGCCGAATGCCGAGGCCGCATGCGACACTTCATCGACATCGCCGACCATCCCGCCGCGACACTCCGCGCCATCCTCGACGACGCCGTCCGCACCAAGGCGGAGCTGCGCGCCGGCCGGCGCGAAACCCCGCTCGCGGGCCGCACGCTGGCGATGATCTTCGAGAAGAACTCGACCCGCACCCGTGTGTCGTTCGAGGTGGCGATGAAGCAGCTCGGCGGCGACGTGGTGGTGCTGGACGGATCGAGCAGCCAGCTCGGCCGCGGCGAGACCATCGCCGACACCGCACGCGTGCTGTCGCGCTACGTCGATGCGATCATGATCCGCACCGACGCCCACGCGAAGATCCTGGAGCTGGCCGAGGCGGCGACGGTGCCGGTGATCAACGGGCTCACCGACGATAGCCACCCCTGCCAGATCATGGCCGACGTGATGACGGTCGAGGAATGGCGCGGGCCGATCGCCGGCCGGAAGGTTGCCTGGCTCGGCGACGGCAACAACGTCGCTGCGAGCTGGATCCACGCCGCGGTCAGGCTGGGCTTCGACATGGCGCTCGCCTGCCCGCGCCCGCTGTTTCCGCGGCAGGCGCTGCTGGACTGGGCGGCGGCAGAGGCGCCCGGACGCGTCTCGGTGTCCGAGGACCCGGACGCGGCGCTGGCCGGCGCCGACTGCGTGGTCGCCGACGTCTGGATCTCGATGGGCCAGAGCGACGCCGCCACCCGGCACAACCTGCTCCGCCCCTACCAGGTGGACGCGGCGGCGATGGCGAAGGCGAAGCCGGACGCAATCTTCCTGCACTGCCTGCCGGCCCACCGCGGCGAGGAGGTGACCGCCGAGGTGATCGACGGGCCG
>CALKHQ010000124.1 GCA_937988735.1 uncultured Alphaproteobacteria bacterium | reverse complement strand
CGCGGCGTCACAGACGTGATCTCCGCCCGCGGCGTCCGCACCGGCCAGCTCCTCCTCGCCGGCTGCCATGCGCCGCTGATCCGGTTCGACGACTGCGTCTTCGACGGCGCCATCGCCGGCGCCGACACGCTGATCGTCGACGGCGGCGTTTCCGGCAGCCTTGCCTGCCGGTTCGTCAACTGCACATTCCGCAACGCGGCGCGGCTGATCGACCCGGACCGCGGCGGCGGCGACACGCCGCTGCGCCGTTTCAGCTTCGAGGGGTGCACCTTCGAGGTCGCCGACCGCAACGGCTTCTGAACGTCCTGCGCCCCGCGGCACGGGGTTGACGCGCGGCCGCGGCCTTGGGAAGAGAGCCGTGCCGCTGTGACCATTCACCATCTGCGACGGCAGGGATCACCCTACGGCATGACGGCAGAAGACGGCACGCGACCACCGCCGGCCCAGCCCGGCTGGGCCTATTTCCTCGACGTCGACGGCACGCTGATCGAGATCGCGGAGCGTCCGGACGCAGTCAGGGTGCCCGGCGAACTGATTCGCCTCCTCGACCGGCTGCGCCTGGTGACCGGTGGCGCCTGCGCGCTGGTCAGCGGCCGCTCCATCGCCGCCCTCGACGGGCTGTTCGCGCCGGTCCGGATGGCGGCCAGCGGGCTCCATGGCGTGGAATGGCGCGGCGGCGACGGCGTCGTCCACTACGCCGCAGCCACCGATCCGGCCTCGGCGGAGGCGGAAACGCTGGACCGCGCGCTGGCCTCGGCGCGGATGTCGCTCGACGCGCTGGTCCGCCGCTACCCGGCGCTGGGGCTCGAGGACAAGGGGGTGACGCTGGCGCTGCATTACCGCGCGGCGCCGGAGCTGGAACCGGAGGTGCTTGCCGCCACCGGCGCCATCGTCGCGGCGCGGCCGGAGCTGGTCGCCCAGCCGGGCAAGATGGTGGTGGAGCTGCAGCCCGCCGGGGTGGACAAGGGCCGGGCGGTGAACCGGTTCATGGCGATGCCGCCCTTCCATGGCCGCCGGCCGGTCTTCGTCGGCGACGACCTCACCGACGAGCACGGCTTTGCCGCGGTCAACGCCCTCGACGGGATCTCGGTCTGCGTCGGCGACCGCGTCCCGTCCGCCGCGACCTACCGCCTTCGTTCCGTCGGCGAGGCGCTCGACTGGCTCGCCGGCATCACCGAAGAGAGGAGTTCCGACCGCAGATGACGTCGCTGGACCTGGGTCTGATCGGCAACTGCAGCTATGGCGCCCTGATCGATCGCCGGGGCCGCATCGTCTGGGCCTGTCTGCCGCGCTTCGACAGCGATCCGATCTTCTGCAGCCTGCTCGGCGGCGACGATCCCGAGGCGGGGTTCTTCGAGGTCGAGCTGATCGGCTGCGAGCGGAGCGAGCAGGAATACGTGCCCAACACGGCCGTGCTGCGCACGCGGCTCTACGACGCGTCGGGCAACGGGATCGAGATCACCGACTTCGCGCCGCGTTTCAAGATGTTCGGCCGCATGTTCCGGCCGATGATGCTGGTGCGCCGGATCCGGCCGATCCTGGGCCACCCCATCATCCGCGTGCGACTGCGGCCGACCTACGACTACGGCGCCCACCGGCCGGAGACCACGCGCGGGTCGAACCACCTGCGCTACCTGGTGCCGGGGGTGACGCTGCGGCTCACCACCAACCTGCCGATCAGCATCATCACCGAGGAGCTGAAGTACCTGCTCGAGGAGCCCGTAGACCTCATCCTCGGCAGCGACGAGAGCATGCTGCAGCGGGTCGAGGACGTGGCCCGCGAGTTCGAGGACCACACGCTGGACTACTGGCGGGAATGGAGCCGCTATCTCTCCATTCCCTTCGAGTGGCAGGACGCGGTGATCCGCGCCGCGATCACGCTCAAGCTCTGCGCCTACGAGGAGACCGGCGGCATCGTCGCCGCCATGACCACCTCGGTCCCGGAATCGCACGGTACCGAGCGCAACTGGGACTACCGGCTGTGCTGGCTGCGCGATTCCTACTTCACCGTGCACGCCCTCAACCGGCTGGGGGCGACGCGGACGATGGAGGATTACATCCGCTTCCTCGTCAACCTGGTCGCCACCAATCAGGACAGGAACGGCGGCTTCCGGCTGCAGCCGCTCTACTCGATCCTCGGCCACGCCCGGCCGGACGAGCGGATCGTCCCCAGCCTCCCCGGCTACCGCGGCAACGGCCCGGTGCGGATCGGCAACGCCGCCTACAGCCAGCTCCAGTACGACATCTACGGCGCCGTGGTGCTGGCGGTGACCCAGGCCTTCTACGACCGCAGGCTCGCCCGTCCCGGCGACCAGGGACTGTTCGAGCGGCTGGAGGAGATCGGCGAGCAGGCGTGGGCGGTGCACGACCAGCCCGACGCCGGGCCGTGGGAGCTCCGGAACACCACGCAGGTCCACACATTCTCGTCGCTGATGTGCTGGGCCGCCTGCGACCGGCTGGCGAAGATCGCCGGCACGCTGCGGCTGGAGGATCGCGCCGGCCTGTGGAGCCAGCGCGCAGAGGCGATCCGGGAGAAGATCGAGACCCGCGCGTGGAATCCGGAGGTCGGGGCCTTCACCCAGGCGTGGGGCGGCCGTGACCTCGACGCCTCGATGCTGCTGATGGGCGAGCTCGGCTTCCTGCAGGGCGACGACCCGCGCTTCGTCTCCACGGTGGAGGCGATCGGCCGCGAGCTGAAGCGCGGGCCCTACGTGTTCCGCTACAAGGCACCGGACGACTTCGGGGAACCGGAGAACGCGTTCAACATTTGCACCTTCTGGTACATCGATGCGCTGGCGCGGCTGGGGCGGAAGGAGGAGGCGCGGGTGCTGTTCGAGAACATGCTGTCGCGCCGCAACCACCTCGGCCTCCTGTCGGAGCATCTCGACACCGAAACCGGCGAGCAGTGGGGCAACTTCCCCCAGACCTACTCGATGGTCGGACTCATCAGCTGCGCGATGCGGCTCTCCAAGTCGTGGGAGGCCGCCTTTTGAGCAGGCTTGTCGTCGTTTCCAATCGCGTCGCCCCGGTCAACGAGGGCGAGGCGGCTGCAGGCGGGCTTGCGGTCGGCGTGCTCTCCGCGCTCAAGCGGACCGGCGGCGTCTGGTTCGGCTGGAGCGGGGAGGTCGTCGACGGGGACCCGGGCGAGCCGAAGGTGGTGCGCAGCGGGCGGCTGACCTACGTCACCGTCGATCTCGGCCACCGCGACTACGACGAATACTACAACGGCTTCTCAAACGGCACGCTGTGGCCGCTGCTGCACTACCGCGTCGATCTGGCCACCTTCAACCGCCAGTGGCAGGAGGGCTACGAGCGGGTCAATGCGATGTTCGCGGCCCGGCTGAAGCCGATGCTCCAGCCCGACGACCGCATCTGGGTGCACGACTATCATCTGATCCCGCTGGGGCGCGAGCTGCGCCGCCTCGACCTGCACCAGCGGATCGGTTTCTTCCTGCACATCCCGTGGCCGGCGTTCGAGATCCTGATCGCGCTCCCGAACCACGACCGGCTGGTGGAGGCGATGTGCCAGTACGATGTGGTCGGCTTCCACACGCCGGGCGACGTGCGCGCCTTCGCCGACTACATCCGCTACGAGGCCGGCGGCGAGGTGAAGCCAGACGGCACCGTCCACGCCTTCGGGCGGACGCTCAGGGTCGGCGCCTTCCCCATCGGCATCGACGTGGACGCGGTGCAGGAGCAGGCGGCGTCGTCCGGCCGCTCGCGCCAGGCGGTGCGGCTGCGCCAGTCGCTGCAGGACCGGGCGCTGTTCATCGGAGTGGACCGGCTGGACTACAGCAAGGGCCTCGTCAACCGCTTCGAGGCCTACGCCCGGATGCTGGAGGTCAACCCGGAGACCAGGGGCAAGGTAACGTTCCTGCAGATCGCTCCGCCGTCGCGGGTGGAGGTGCCGCAGTACATCGAGATCCGCCACGCGCTGGAGCAGTCGGCGGGGCACATCAACGGCCGGTTCGCCGAGTACGACTGGGTGCCGCTGCGCTACCTGAACAAGAGCTTCTCGCGGAAGGTGCTTCTCGGCTTCCTGCGCAGCGCCGACGCCGCGCTGGTGACCCCGCTGCGCGACGGCATGAACCTGGTGGCGAAGGAGTTCGTCGCAGCCCAGGACCCCAACAACCCGGGCGTGCTGATCCTCTCGCGCTTCGCCGGCGCCGCCGCGGAGCTGTCGTCCGCGCTGATGGTCAATCCCTACGACACCGACGGGGTGGCCGAGGCGATGAGCCGGGCGCTCGCCATGCCGCGCGAGGAGCGGGTGGCGCGCTGGCAGGACATGATGGCCGCGCTGCGGGCGCACGACATCTCGGTCTGGCGCGACCGGTTCGTCGCGGCGCTGGAGCAGGTGCCGTAGGGGACCGGTTCCGCTCCGGCGTCGGCCGGGATAGGCTTCGCCCAACCAGCGGAGGGACCGGGGGATGAGCGAGGAGTGGCGCCTGCTTGCGGACATTGGTGGCACCAACGCCCGCTTCGCGTTGCAGCGGCCCGGCGGTCCGGCGGAGCGGATCGCGGTGCTGCCCTCGCACGACTACGACGGCCTTGCGGCGGCGGCCGCCGCCTACCTGAAGCAGCTCGGCGACGCACCGCCGATCGCGCGGGCGGCGGTGTGCGTTGCCGGCCCGGTGATCGGCGACCATCTGGCGCTGACCAACGCGCCGTGGCGGTTCTCGATCGAGGAGACGCGGCGCGCGCTGGGGCTCGCCCAGCTCCGCGTGGTGAACGACTTCGTCGCCGTTGCGCTGGCGGTGCCGCATCTGGACCCCTCGGTCCTGGCCCAGATCGGCGGCCGCAGGGCGGAGGGGCGGGCGCCGATCGTGGTGCTCGGTGCCGGCACCGGCCTCGGCGTCTGCGGGCTCGTGCCGGACCCGCGGGGCGCGGGCTGGCTGCCCGTTCCGGGCGAGGGCGGCCACGCGACGCTCGCGGGGACATCCGAGCGCGAGGATGCGGTGTTCGCCCGCATCCGCGCGCGCTACGGCCACTGTTCCGGCGAGCGGGTGGTATCGGGCAGCGGTCTGGTCAACGTCTACGAGGCGATTGCCGCGCTGGACGGCCGCACCGTGGGCCCGGTCGAGCCGGCCGACGTGACCCGCATGGCGGCGGAAGGCGACCCGCTCGCGGACGAGGCGGTCGAAATCTTCTGCTGTGCCGCTGGCACGGTGGACGGCAACCTGGCGCTGATCTTTACTGCGCTGGGCGGGGTCTATCTCGCCGGCGGCATCATCCGCCTGCTCGGGGAACGCTTCCGCCGCTCGCGCTTCCGCGAACGGCTCGAGGCCAAGGGCCGGTTCCGCGACCTGCTCGCCACCGTCCCGGCCTACCAGATCACCGAGGGCTTCTCGGCCATGATCGGCCTCGCCGCGCTGCTCGACGGGGAGTGGTAGGCGACAGGCCCCACCCCGGGTGGAACACGGCGGAACCGCGGAACAACGCGTGTCGGCCGGTGGGGACGCTTCCTGCCGCGTCGATCCCATGGACCACAGTGCCGGCGCATGTGAAGTTTTCTGCTGCCGACTGACCGGATACAATTTTCGCGGGAATGCAGGCGCGGGAGGTCGCGATGCCGTTCAAGCGTGAATATTATCCGTCCGATGCCCTGAAGATCCTCAACCGCTCGGAAGGAAGAGCGGGGATCTCCGGGCAGTTGGCCCACGCTATCAAGAGGCACCTGCGCAACAGCGCGACCGGCGGCCAGCACACGGGCGTCAGCAAGGAGGTCTTTGCCCGGCGGTGGGAGGCCAACCCGATCGATGAAGACGGCAACTATCGCGTGAATTCCGGCTGGCTGGGGAAGGGCGACATGGCGCTCCTGCTTTGCCAGCTGCTGAATTCCGAATGTGGAGGCTTCGGACTCGAAGCGCTCGACCGCGGCGTCCAGCGCGTCACGGTCCGGCACTACTTCAGGGACGCCACGGACTTCTTCGGCAACCAGCTGACGGGCGCGGTAGCGGAGCTGCGGGTATCAGCAAATGCCCCGACGCTCGTCTATCACGACAATCACCCGAACAACCCCCTGCGCGGCCAGATCAGATCGATTACGATCAACCCGCCGACCTACAAGGGCGTGATCCGTATGAAGGATGTCATGGGCGCCGTCGCCGTGCTTGATAACCTCGGCGGGGAGCTGCACCTCCAGACGTTCTATCCGTTGTTTGCGAGCAGCGGTCCTGCCTGTGCCGAGTACCAGCAAGGCGGTGTGGCAACCACCGTCTTCCCACGCGCCGACGGCAGCCCCTGGACCGTCGTCAGGATCGTCTGAGGCGCGCAGTCGCCGGCGGCACGCCGCTTCCGGATCGTCGCGCCGCGTATCATGGTCCGTGAATCCGGATCAGATCAGGCCGCTGCCTCGGCGGATGCGGCGGCCGAGCGGCGAGCGCGTTCGCTGGCGCTCTTGAGCTGGCCGCAGGCGGCGAGGATGTCGCGGCCGCGCGGGGTGCGGACGGGCGAGGCGTAGCCGGCGTCCATGATCACCTTCGCGAAGCGGTCGATCTGGGAGTTGGACGAGCACTCGTAGGGGCTGCCGGGCCACGGGTTGAACGGGATCAGGTTCACCTTGGCCGGGATCCCGCGGATCAGCTCGACCAGCGCCCGCGCGTCGGCGAGGCTGTCGTTCACCCCCTTCAGCATCACATATTCGAAGGTGATCCGCCGCGAGTTGTTGGCGCCCGGATATTCCCGGCAGGCCTGGATCAGCTCGGCGATCGGGTACTTCCGGTTCAGCGGCACCAGCCGGTCGCGGATCTCGTCGGTGACGGCGTGCAGCGAGACCGCGAGGTTGACGCCGGTCTCCTCGCCGCACCGCTTCATCATCGGCACCACGCCGGAGGTGGAGAGCGTGATCCGCCGCTTCGAGATGGCGAGGCCGCTGCCGTCGGTGATGATGGCAAGCGCCGCCTTCACGTTCTCGAAGTTGTAGAGCGGCTCGCCCATCCCCATCATGACGATGTTCGAGACCATCCGGCCTTCCTTCTGTGAAGGCCATTCGCCCAGCGCGTCGCGGGCGACCATCACCTGGCTCACGATCTCGCCGGCGCCGAGGTTGCGCACCAGGCGCTGCGTGCCGGTGTGGCAGAAGGTGCAGGTGAGCGTGCAGCCGACCTGGGAGGAAACGCAGACGGCGCCGCGGTCCTCCTCCGGGATGAACACGGTCTCGACCTCGCGGCCGTCGGCCTGGCGGAGCAGCCACTTGCGCGTGCCGTCGCTGCTGACCTGGGCGGCGACGATCTGCGGCCGCGCGATCACGAAACGCTCGGCGAGCGCGGCGCGGGTCACCCGGGCGATGTTGGTCATCGCATCGAAGTCGGCGACGCCGCGGTTGTAGACCCACTGCCAGATCTGCTCGGCGCGAAACTTCGGCTCGCCAAGCTCGGCCAGCGCGGCTGCGAGCTAGGCCTTCGACATGCCGATCAGGTTGATGCGCCCGTCAATCTCGGGCGGCGGCGGGGCAAAGACGGTGCTGTGGGCGGCGACACTCATGCAGCGGGAAATACGCTCGCGCCGGGCGCAATGCAATGGCGGGAGGAGCGTTTGTCGCTCCCCCCGCCTTCTATGGTGCGGAAATCCGGTGCGGCCGGAAGGGCTAGAACAGCCCGACCACCCGGCCCTGCTCGTCGATGTCGATGCCGTTGGCCGCCGGCACCTTGGGCAGGCCCGGCATGGTCATGATCTCGCCGCAGATCACCACCACGAACTCGGCGCCCGCCGAAACCCGCACCTCGCGGATCGGGACCACATGGTTGGTCGGCGCGCCCTTGAGGTTCGGATCGGTGGAGAAGCTGTACTGGGTCTTGGCGACGCAGATCGGCAGGTGGCCGAAGCCGTTTGCCTGCAGGTCGGCGAACTGCTGGCGGATCTTCTTGTCGGCGATGATGTCGTCGGCGCGGTAGATGCGGGTGGCGATGGTCCGCATCTTCTCCCACAGCGGCATCTCGTCGGGGTAGAGCGGGGTGAACTGCGCCGTACCGGCGTCCGCCAGCCGCACCACCTCGTGCGCCAGCGCCTCCGCGCCCTTGCCGCCCTCGGCCCAGTGGGTGCAGACGCAGGCCTTCACCCCCAGCTTCTCCGCCGCCTGCACCACCACGCCGATCTCGGCGTCGGTGTCGGTGACGAAGCGGTTGATGGCGACCACTGGCGGCACGCCGAAACCCTTCACGTTCTCGATGTGCCGGGCGAGGTTGGCGACGCCCGCCCGCACCGCATCCAGGTTCTCCGTGCCGAGGTCATCCTTGGCGACGCCGCCGTGCATCTTCAGCGCGCGGACGGTGGCGACGATCACGGCGGCGGCAGGCTTGAGGCCGGCCTTGCGGCACTTGATGTCGAAGAACTTCTCCGCGCCCAGGTCGGCGCCGAAGCCGGCCTCGGTCACCACGTAGTCGGCGAGCTTCAGCGCCATGCGGGTGGCGAGCACCGTGTTGCAGCCATGGGCAATGTTGGCGAACGGGCCGCCGTGGATGAAGGCGGGGTTGTTCTCCAGCGTCTGCACCAGATTCGGCTTGAGCGCGTCCTTGAGCAGGACCGTCATCGCGCCGTGGGCCTTCAGGTCGCGCGCCCGCACCGGCTTCTTGTCGCGGTCGTAGGCGACGATGATGTCGCCCAGGCGGCGCTTCAGGTCGTCGACGTCGGTGGCGAGGCAGAGGATCGCCATCACCTCCGACGCGACGACGATGTCGTAGCCGTCCTCGCGCGGATAGCCGTTGGCAACGCCGCCCAGCGACGAGACGATGTGGCGCAGCGCCCGGTCGTTCATGTCGACGACGCGGCGGATGGTGATCCGCCGGGTGTCGATGTTCAGCGCGTTGCCCCAGTAGATGTGGTTGTCGAGCATCGCGCACAGCAGGTTGTGCGCCGCGGCGATGGCGTGAAAGTCGCCGGTGAAATGGAGGTTGATGTCCTCCATCGGCACCACCTGGGCGTAGCCGCCGCCGGCCGCGCCGCCCTTCATGCCGAAGCAGGGGCCGAGCGACGGCTCGCGCAGGCAGATCATCGCCTTGCGGCCGATCCGGTTCAGCGCGTCGCCGAGGCCGACGGTGGTCGTGGTCTTGCCCTCGCCGGCGGGGGTCGGGTTGATCGCGGTGACCAGGATCAGCTTGCCGTCAGGCCGGTCCTTGCGCTGCTGGAACACGTCCAGCGACACCTTGGCCTTGTAGTGGCCGTAGGGCTCGAGCT
>CALKHQ010000123.1 GCA_937988735.1 uncultured Alphaproteobacteria bacterium | reverse complement strand
GGCGGCGATGCCGTCGCCCAGCAGGCTCACCGCCAGCACGGTCAGCGCCACCGCCGCCCCCGGCAGCGCCACGAGCTGCGGCGCCGACCGCAGCGCGGCGCGCCCGTTCGCCACCATGCCGCCCCAGGTTACCTGGTTCGGGTCGCCGAGGCCGAGGAAGGCGAGCGAGGATTCGACCAGGATCGCCGCCCCCACCGTCACGCCGATCAGCGCCACCACCGGCTGCAGCGCCCCCGGCAGCACCTCGCGGAAGGCGATGGCGAGCGGCGGCATGCCGGCGAGGCGGGCGGCGTCGACATAGTCGCGGCGTTTCAGCGACAGGATCTCTGCCCGCACCAGCCGCGCCGTCGCCGGCCAGGACGACACGGCGATCGCCAGCACGACGTGGTCGGCGGAGGCGCCCAGCACGCTGACCATCGCCAGCGCCAGCAGGAAGGTGGGCACGGTCTGGAACGCCTCGGTCAGCCGCATCAGCGCCTCGTCCGCCACGCCGCCGAAGAAGCCGGCGACGGTGCCGACGAGGATGCCGATGCCGATCGCCGCCGCGGCGGCCGCGAGCCCGACGATCAGCGAGGCGCCGGCGCCGTGGACGAGCCCGGCGAGGACGTCCCGGCCGAGCTGGTCGGTGCCGAGGGGGAAGCGGTCGTCGGTGAAGGGCGGCAGCAGCGGCCGGCCGGCGATGGCGAGCGGGTCACCGGGCGCGATCCAGGGCGCTGCGACCGCGACCGCCGCCAGCGCGAGCAGGATCGCGCCGCCGATGCGGCCGCCAGTGGCCCAGCCGCGGGCGAAGCGGGTCATGGCCGTCCCGACCGGCTGTCGGCGACCCGCGGGTCGAGCCACGCATAGGCGAGATCGACCAGCAGGTTCACCACGATCACCAGCACCGTGCCGGCGAGCAGGATGCCGGCGATGAGCGGCAGGTCGCGCTGGTGCACCGCCTCATAGGCGAGGCTGCCCAGCCCCGGAACGGAGAATACGGTCTCCACCACCACGCTGCCGCCGAGCAGGTTTCCCGTCTGCAGGCCGAGCATGGTCACCACCGGCAGCAGCGCAGGGCGGGCGATGTGGCGGCGGATGATCCGCCCGCGCGGCAGCCCCCGTGCCTCGGCCGCGCGCACCCAGTCGCTCGCTGCGGTCTCGATCATCGCCCCGCGCATCAGCCGCAGGTAGAGGGCCATGTAGGTCAGCGCCAGCGTCAGCACCGGCAGCACCAGATGCCAGGCCACGTCGAGGGCGCGGGCGAGGAAGCCGGGCGGCGGCGTCAGGCTCGCCACGCCGAACGGCGGAAACCATTCCAGCTTCACCACGAGGGCGACCATGAACAGGAGCCCGAGCCAGAAGTTGGGCATGGCATTCAGGACCAGCCCGACGACCGTGATCCCGCCGTCGAGCAGCCGGCCGCGGTGGAGCGCCGCGATCCCGCCCAGCACCGACCCCAGCGCGGCCGACAGCAGCACGGCCGAGCCCATCATCAGCAGGGTCACCGGCAGCCGCTGGCCGATCGCGTCGAGCACGGGCATGGAGACGGCGACCGACCGGCCGAAATCGAGGGCCACCACCGCCTCCATGTAGGCGAGGAAGCGGACGACCAGCGAGCGGTCGAGTCCCCATTCCCGGCGCAGGCGCTCGGCGAAGGCGGCATCGCCCCCCGTCCCGGCGAGATAGGCATCGACGGCGTCGCCGGCGGCGAGCTCGAGCAGGACGAAGATCCCGACCGCCACGATCAGGATCACCGGAATCGCGTTCAGCAGCCGGCGGGCAACCAGGCGTCCGACCCGAGTGTGCATCCGGCCGCGCGTCGGTCAGGACTCCAGCCAGACATCGGCCCAGGAGGAGGTCGCCCAGCGCGGGTTGCTGGACACTCCCTTCACCCGGTCGCTGGCAACGGTGGTGAAGGTGAACTCCACCAGGTTGATGATCGGCAGCTGCTCGGCGGCGATCCGCTGGAACTCCGCATAGAGAGCGATCCGCTTCTCGCGGTCGATCTCGTGCGCGGCTGCCGCGATCACCTCGTTCATCGCCGGCTCGTCATAGCCGTACTGGTTGGAGAACGGGACGCCCGCGGGCAGGCCGCCCTGGAACAGGATGGTGGTCGAGATCGCGGGATCGTTGCGGTAGACGGGGGAGCCGATCGCGATGTCGAAGTCGTGGTCGGTATAGACCGCGGTGGTGTGGCCGGCCGAATCCGCCGTCACGATCTCGACCCTGATGCCGACCGCCTGCAGCGCCTGGCGGACGTAGTCGCCGGTGGCCCGCGTCTGCTCGAACCACGGCGCGGGTCGAAGCCGCAGGGTGAAGCGGGTACCGTCGGCCCGGCGGGGATAGCCCGCCTCGTCGAGCAGCGCTTCGGCAGCTGCCGGGTCGAAGGTGACGAGCGGCTTGTCCTCGCTGTAGAACTCCGCCGCCACCCGCGGGATCGGGCCGGTCGAGGCGGTGGCGCCATAGCCGAGGAATATGGTGTCGACGATGAAGGCGGGGTCGATCGCCATCGCCATCGCCCGCCGGACGCGAACGTCCGCAAGCTCGGGCCGGCGGTGGTTGATCTCCAGCACCAGCTGGTAGGTGATGCCCTCGTAGCCGGTGGTGTAGACGGTGAGCCCGTCGATCGCGTCGAGCCGCTCCAGCTCGTAGAGCGGGACCGCGGAAAAGGCGGTGAGGTGGATGTCGCCGGTCTCCAGCGCCGCCGCCTTTGCGCCTGCATCCGGCAGCACGCGGTAGACGATCTCGTCCAGGTGCGGCAGGCCGACGTTCCAGTAGTCCGAGCTGCGGACCAGCCGGTAATACTCGCCCGGCCGGTGCTCGGCGAAGCGGAACGGGCCGGTGCCGACCGGGCTGTTGTTGTGTGGGTTGTTGGCGATGTCGGTGCCCGCGTAGAGGTGGCGCGGCAGCACGCTGGTCAGCGCCGGCATCGCGTTCTCGATGAGTTGGGCGGGGGTCGGCTCGGAGAAGCGGAAGATGGCCGTCAGCTCGTCCGGCGTCTCCACCGCCTCGAGGTGGGCGAACACCACCTGCCCCAGGTTCTGCAGCGGCTTCCACACCTCCATCGCCGAGAAGGCGACGTCGCCGGCGGTGAACGGCGTGCCGTCGTGCCAGCGCACGTTCGGCCGCAGCCGGACAGTGTAGCTGAGGCCGTCGGGGGCGCCCTCCCATGCAGTCGCGAGCAGCGGCCGCAGCCCGGTCTCGTAGTCCATCTCCGCCAGCGGCTCGATCACCTTGCTGGCGACGAAGAACACGCCGTTGGAGGCGACGATCGCCGGGTTCAGGTTGCGCGGCTCGCCGTCGGCGGCGACCACCAGCGTGCCCCCCGTCCGCACCTTCTGGGCTGCGGCCGCCGCCGGCAGACCGGCGATCGCGGCCAGCGACAGGGCCGAGCCGGACTTCAGCAGGGCGCGGCGGGAAAGCTCCGGATGGGTCATCTCTCTCGGTCTCCGCACGGGTTGGCGGCGCCAGCCGCGGGCGAAGCCGGGAGGATGGTCTCCGGCGGCGCGCCTGCCGGCCGGCAGGAGGCGCCACCGTTATGGTCGGTTGCGGCCCGGCGCGCAATTGCTGCGGCGCCGCGCCGGGCGGAGGGGATCAGCCGGCCAGCCGGGCGCGGATGGCGCGTCCTTCGCAGCCGCCGTCGCCCTCGATGCGGCGCGCCGCGATATCGAGGATGGCGCGGATGTGGGCGCGGGCCATCGCCTGCTCGTCGGGTGTCAGCGGGCCGTCGTGGCTGCGGAAGGCGTCGCACAGCCGCGATGCGATCTGCGCCATCAGCGTGAAGCCGAACATCCGGGCCTGCGCCTTGCAGTCGTGGGCGGCGCGGAAGATTTCGGCAGGGCAGGCGGGACTCGTCGCCTCGCCGGCAAGCTGTGCGCGAAGGCGCCCGAATTCGCGGTGGACGCTGCCGATCCAGCTTTCGCGGAGCTGCTCGAAGGTCGCGTCCTGCAGGCGCTGCCGGATGTCGTCGGCGACGGACAGTTCCGGAGCATCGGCCGGGGCTGCGGGGCAGCCGCCAGCCAGCGCGCGGGCCATCTCGCCGAACAGGTCGTGCTGGTTGATCGGCTTCACGGCATAGCCGGTCATGCCCATCGCAAGATACCGCTCGCGGTCGCCGGTCATCGCGTCGGCGGTGAGCGCGATCACCGGCAGGTCGCGCCAGGGTTCCGGCGCGCTGCGGATGCGGCGGATGCACTCGCTGCCGTCCATCACCGGCATGTGCACGTCGAGCAGCACGAGATCGAACGGTTCCGCCGCCAGCTTCGCCAGCGCCTCCTGGCCGTTCTGCGCCTCGGTGATGTGCACCTCGAGCGGTTCGAGGAACAGCCGCGCCACCCTCCGGTTCACCAGGTTGTCGTCGACGAGGAGGATGCGCCGGCCACGCAGGATCCCGGGCGAGGGCATCGGCGCAGCATCCCTGGCCTGGTCGAGCCTGCGCTCCACGGTGCCGGCCCGCAGCGTGAGCGTGAACTCGGAGCCGAAGTCGAGCGCGCTGCGCACCGTGACGTCCCCGCCCATCAGGCGGGCGAGCCTGCGGGTGATGGCGAGCCCGAGGCCGGTGCCGCCGAACTGGCGCGTGGTGGAATCGTCCGCCTGGGTGAACTCGGAAAACAGCCGCGGCAGCACGTCGGGTGCGATGCCGATGCCGGTGTCCTTGACTGCGATGCGCAGCAGGAAGTCTCCCTCCGGCTGCCGTTCGGCGCTGACGGTGACGTAGACGCCGCCGGTGCGGGTGAACTTGACCGCATTGGCAACCAGGTTCGCGGTGCACTGGCGCAGCCGGACGGGGTCGAGGCTCAGGTGCGTGGGCACGTCGTCGGCGACGGTAATCTCCAGCGCCAGCCCCTTGTCCGCCGCCTGGGGCGCGAACAGCTTGGCCACCCGGCGCAGGGCGTGGCGGACGTCGGTATCGACCGGCGTGATCTCCAGCCGGCCGGAATCGATCTTCGCCAGGTCCAGCACGTCGTTGAGGGTGGACATCAGCGTCCGGCCGGAATCGAGAATGATCTCGACCTTCTCGCGCTGGCGCGGGGACAGGTCGTCGTTCATCAGCGACTGGGCCATGCCGAGGATGCCGTTGAGCGGGGTGCGGATCTCGTGGCTGGTGTGGGCGATGAAGCGGGACTTGGCCTCGTTCGCCGCCGCCAGCCGCTCCGCCTCCAGCTTGGCCGCACGATATTCGGTGACGTCGAAGACGATGCCGATCAGGCCGCGCCGGCCGTCGGGCAGGGTGAGCGGCACCTTCTTGGTCAGAGCGAACAGGGACCCGATCTGCTCCTCGTTGAGGCTGGTGCCGCCGGCGATCACCTTGTCGTCCTCGGCCCAGAACACCTCCACCTGCTCCGGCGGCAGGCTCGCATCGCGATCGGTCTTGCCGTAGTAGTCGTCGAGGCCGGTCAGCCTGCAGAAGGCCCGGTTTGCGTAAATCCAGCGGTGCTGCTCGTCCTTGACGAAGATCGGGTCAGGCAGCGCCTCCAGAAAGGTGTGAAACAGGTCGGCGTCGTCACATTCGCCGGCACCTGCGGAGGCAGTATTCGTCCGGGGCTTGGGCATGGCACCTGACCGCCAACTGAAATGACTGCAAAACAGTCAACTGCAACAACCTTAAGCAACACTTTATGGCAATCGCCGGCAGGAAATTCCGATGAACCACAGCCTTTCCTTCGACTGGTCGGTGCACGCCGACCCGGCAACCCTCGGCACGGCCGTCGGCGGCGCCATCGTCGTCCGTTACCTGGAGGCGCAGGCGGCGGGCCGGCGGTTCCTGCTGGGCTGCCCCGGGGGCCGGACGCCGCGACCGATCTACGCCGAACTGGCGCGGCTGGGCGCCGCGCTGGACCTGGACTGGAGCGGGCTCACCATCGTGATGATGGACGACTATCTGGTCCGCGACGGCGACCGGCTGGTCGCCTGTCCGGCCGCCGCCCACTACAGCTGCCGCCGGTTCGCCGAGCGCGAGATCGTTGCGGTGCTGGACGAGGGCCGGCCGACGGGCCGGCGCGTGGGGCGGCTGATGATGCCCGATCCCGCCGACCCCGCCGCCTATGACGCGGAGATCGCGGATGCCGGCGGGATCGACCTGTTCCTGCTCGCGAGCGGCGCCTCCGACGGCCACGTCGCCTTCAACCCGCCGGGGACGCCCGCGGACTCGATCACCCGCATCGTCCCGCTGGCGGAGACCACGCGGCGCGACAACCTGAAGACCTTTCCGGACTTCCGCAGCCTGGACGAGGTGCCGAGGCACGGCGTTTCCGTCGGCCTTGCCACCATCGCCGCGGCGCGCGAGGCGGTGCTGGTGCTGCACGGCGCGGAGAAGGGGGCGAGCCTGCGGCGGCTGATGGAGACTGCGGACTTCGATCCCGCCTGGCCGGCCACCATCCTGCACCGCTGCCGCGGCGCCGTGCTGCACGCGGACCGCGCCGCGTGGGCGGCGGCTCAGGCGGGGCCGGGGTCGAACATGTAGCCCTGGCCGCGGACGGTGCGGATCAGGGCGGGATTCTCCGGGTCCTTCTCGATCTTGCGGCGGAGCCGGGTCACCCGGATGTCCACGCTGCGGTCGTTGTCGCCGGTGTCGGGCCGGCTGTCGAGGGCACGCAGCCGGGCGCGGGACAGCACCTTGCGCGGGTTGGCGGCGAACAGCGCCACCATGTCGAACTCGCCGGCGGTGAGCGGGATTTCTTCCCCGGCCGCCGACAGAAGCCGGCCGCCGGCGAGATCGACGGTGAGCGGGCCGAAGGGAGCGAGGGCGGGTGCGGACGTCTGTGCGGTGCTGCCCGCGCGCTCCAGCACGGCACGGATGCGGGCGAGCAGCTCGCGCAGGTCGAACGGCTTCACCACATAGTCGTCCGCGCCGGCGCGCAGACCGCCGACCCGCTGCTCTACCTGTCCGGCCGCGGTCAGCATGATCACCGGCAGGGCGGGGTCGAGCACCCGCAGCCGGCGCAGGTGGGTGAAGCCGTCCTCGCCGGGCATGTTGACGTCGAGCAGCACCAGGTCCGGCCGCTGCCGCGCGATCTCGTCGATCAGCCGGGCGCCGCTGTCGAGCGCGCGCACGGCGATCCCCTGGGTGCCCAGATATTCGCGGAGCATCGTCCGCAGGTCGGCCTCGTCATCGACGACGAGGACGGTCGTGGCCTTGCTCATGGGGCGTGCTCCTCCCGCGGGCCGGCGGTGGCGAGCCGCTCTGCGACGACGCGCCGAAGCGCGTCCTGGTCAACGGGCTTCTCCAGCAACGGCGGCTTTTCCGACAGCGGCGCCAGCAGCTCCGAGACCGAGGCGGCGAGCCCGGCGCCGAGCACGTCCCCGGTCATCAGGATCAGCCGCGGCAGCAGGTCGGGATGCCGGTCCCGCAGCACGCGGATCAGCGCCGCACCGTCGAGGTCCGGCATCCGGAGGTCGGTCAGCACCAGGTCGAAGCTGCCGCCGGCATCGATCCTCGCCAGCGCCTCGCGGCCGCTGCGGGCGACGGCGACCTCGTGGCCGTCCTGCTCCAGGGTCTCGGCCAGCATGGCGAGCAGGTCCGGCTCGTCGTCGATCACCAGGATTGTGGCGGGGGGCGGCGCTTCGGCCGTGGCGGCCTCCCCCGCTTCCTCTGGCGCGGTCGTGGCGGCTGCGGGCAGCCGCACGCGGAACAGCGCCCCGCCCCCCGGCGCGCCC
>CALKHQ010000122.1 GCA_937988735.1 uncultured Alphaproteobacteria bacterium | reverse complement strand
GATCGGGGATGGCCTCGTGCCGCGCGCCTTCGGCAAATGCGGCGAAGCGCGCGAACTCGCGGCGGCGGCCGTCGCGCACCGCGGCGGCAAGGTCGCCGTGGAAGTCGCAGAAGAACAGGAACGGGCTCCGCGACCCCCATTCCTCGCCCATGAACAGCATCGGCACCTGCGGCGACAGCAGGAGCAGCGCCGCCAGCACCGCCATGGCCTCTCCCTCCGCCAGCGCCGTCAGCCGCTCGCCGAAGGCGCGGTTGCCGACCTGGTCGTGGTTCTGCAGGAAGGCGACGAAGGCGGCCGGCGGCAGCTGGGCGCTGGGCTCGCCCCGGCGGCGGCCGTCGCGGTGGGCCATCGGCTCGCCCTGGAAGGCGAAGCCCTCGGCGAGGCAGCGGCACAGGCGGCCGATCGGGTCGCCGGCGTAGTCGCCGTAGTAGGCGTCGGCCTCGCCGGTGGCGAGCACGTGGCAGGCGTGGTGGACGTCGTCGTTCCACTGCGCGGTGAAGGCGACGGGCCGGCTTTCGGACCGCGCCAGCCAGCGGGCCTCGTTCTCCTCGTTCTCCAGGATCAGGTGCACCGCGCGCTCGCCGGCGAACCGGTCGTGCACCCGCGCCGCCAGCTCCGCGAGGAAGTGCGGCTCGCTCTCGTCGATGATGGCGTGCACCGCATCCAGCCGCAGGCCGTCGAAGCGGTATTCCTCCAGCCAGTAGAGCGCGTTGTGGATGAAGAAGTCGCGGACCTCGGGGACGGCGAAGTCGATGGCGTCGCCCCACGGCGTGCGGTGGCGGTCGGTGAAGAACTGCGGCGCATGGACGGGCAGGTAGTTCCCGTCCGGCCCGAAGTGGTTGTACACCACGTCGAGCAGAATCATCAGGCCGTGGGCATGGGCCGCCTCGACGAGCCGCTTCAGCGATTCCGGGCTGCCGTAGGCGGATTCCGGGGCGAAGGGCAGCACGCCGTCGTAGCCCCAGTTGCGCCGGCCGGAGAAGTCGGCGACCGGCATCAGCGCGACCGCAGTCACCCCCAGCGCCGCCAGATGGTCCAGCCGCGCGCGCACGCCGTCGAAGGTGCCCTGCGGGCTGAACGTGCCGACGTGAAGCTCGTAGACCACCGCTTCCTCCCACGGCCGGCCGCGCCAGCCGGCGTCCGACCAGCGCCAGGCATGCGGGTCCACCACCATGCTGGGGCCGTGCACGTCCTCCGGCTGCCAGCGCGAGGCCGGGTCCGGCACCTCGAGCCCGCCGTCGATGCGGAAGCGGTAGTGGGAGCCGGGCGACGCGGCGCGGGAGAACAGCTCGAACCAGCCGCGGCCGGCCGGGCGCATCGTCGCCTCGCTGTGATCCAGCAGCAGGTCCACGGACCGCGCCCCCGGGGCCCACAGCCGGAAGCGGACGCCGTTCGCCGACGGCGCCGCCCCGAAGGGCATGTCGTGGCCGGTCATCCGCCGGGCCCGCTCAGCCGCCGTCCGCCGCGCGGCGCAGGATCAGGAGCCACAGGCTCCGTGCGGTGACCGCAACTTCGGCGCCCGGTGCGAACGAGGCGTCGGGCGCGCCGTCGTCGTTCGCGGTATTGACCAGCACGTCCCAGCGGCAGCCGTCCTCCTCGCGGGAGAGGCGGAACGGCACGTCCTCGTGCGCGGCGTTGAGCAGCAGGAGGAAGCTGTCGTCGGGCTCCTGCTCGCCGCGGGCGGTCAGGTGCATCAGGCCTGCCTCGCCGGAGAGCCGCACCTGCAGCGCCTTCGCCTCCGGGTCGTCCCAGTCCTCGTCCGCCATCTCCGCGCCGTCGGGGCGCAGCCACGCGACGTCCTTGTACGGCGTGCCCTCGATCTGCCGGCCGTGGAAGTAGCGGTTGCGGTGGAAGACGATGTGGTCGTGGCGCAGCGCGATCAGGCGCCGGGTGAAGGCAAGCAGCGCCTTGCCCTCGTCGTCGATGTTCTCCCAGTCCAGCCAGCTGATCTCGCTGTCCTGGCAGTAGGCGTTGTTGTTGCCGCCCTGGCTGCGGCCGAACTCGTCGCCGGCCACCAGCATCGGGACACCCTGCGACAGCAGCAGGGTGGCGATGAAGTTGCGCATCTGCTGGCGGCGCAGCTTGCGGATTTCCGGGTCGTCGGTCGGGCCTTCGGCGCCGCAGTTCCAGCTGTTGTTGTTGTCGCTGCCGTCGCGGTTGTCCTCCCGGTTCGCCTCGTTGTGCTTACCGTTGTAGGAGACGAGGTCGCGCAGGGTGAAGCCGTCGTGGGCGGTGATGAAGTTGGTGCTGGCCCAGGTCCTGCGCCCGCGCCGGTCGTAGATGTCGGCGGAGCCGGAGATGCGCGAGGCGAACTCGGAGAGCTGGTCGCCATCGCCCTTCCAGAACTTCCGCACCGTGTCGCGGTACTTGTCGTTCCACTCCGACCAGCCGGGCGGGAAGCTGCCGACCTGGTAGCCGCCCATGCCGGTGTCCCACGGCTCCGCGATCAGCTTGGCGGCGGAGAGCACCGGATCCTGCGCCACGGCGTCGAGGAAGCCCGCATGCTCGTCGAAGCCGCCGTTCACCCGGGCCAGCGTGGTGGCGAGGTCGAAGCGGAAACCGTCCACCCCCATCTCCTCGACCCAGTAGCGCAGGCTGTCCATCACCATGCGCAGCACGTTCCGGTGCCGCAGCTCCAGCGCGTTCCCGGTGCCGGTGAAGTCGTTGTAGTGCCGCTCGTCGCCGTCGACGAGGTAGTAGTAGGACTTGTTGTCGATGCCGCGGAACGAGAGGGTCGGCCCCAGGTGGTTGCCCTCGGCGGTGTGGTTGTAGACCACGTCGAGGATGACCTCGATGTCCACGTCGTGCATCCGCTGCACGAAGGCCTTGAAGTCGCCGAGCCCGCCCCAGCCCAGGTACTCGGGATGCGGCGCGAAGAATCCGATGGTGTTGTAACCCCAGTAGTTGCGCAGGCCCCGCTCGACCAGGTGGCGGTCGTGGACGAAGGCGTGGATCGGCAGGAGCTCGATCGCGGTGACGCCGAGGTCGTGCAGGTAGTCCACCACCGGCGCCGCGGAAAGCCCGCTGAAGGTGCCGCGGATCGCCGGGTCCACCTCGGGGTGGCGCATGGTGAAGCCGCGGGCGTGCATCTCGTAGGTGATCGTCTCGTGCCACGGCCGCTGTCCCGGGCGGCGGCCCCAGGTGAAGGCCGGGTCGATCACCTGGCACTTGGGGATGAAGGGCGCGCTGTCGCGGGTATCGAAGCTCAGGTCGTCGGGTTCGGCCGAGACCTCGTAGCCGAACAGCGCGTCGTCCCAGGCGAGTTCGCCGACCAGCGCCTTGGCGTAGGGGTCGATCAGCAGCTTGTGGTGGTTGAACCGGTGCCCTGCCTTGGGCTCGTACGGCCCGTAGACCCGGTAGCCGTAGAGCTGCCCGGGCCGGACATCGGGCAGGTAGCCGTGCCAGACCTCGTGCGTGTATTCGGGGAGCACGACGCAGGCGATCTGCTTCTGGTCGGCGTCGAACAGGCAGAGCTCGACCTTCTCCGCATGGGCGGAGAACAGGGCGAAGTTGGTGCCCGAGCCGTCCCAGGTCGCGCCGAGCGGGTGGGGCTGTCCGGGCCAGACCCGGAACCTGTTGTGCGTGCTCATCGGATGCTGCGGGCAGGCGACCGCTTGCGGTTGGCCCGCCTCTCCGCGTCAGGCGGTGCGCTGGGTGCCGCGGGCGGGCGCGGGCTTGCGCCGCACCGTCCCGGCGCCGCCGGGCACGATGTCGTCGCCGTCCTTCGGCTTCGCCGTGCGGCTGCGCCGGGGAGCCTGCGGCGCGGCTGTCGCCGGGCCTGCCGCCATCGCCGCCTGCTCTGCCTCCAGCTCGCGCTCCGCCTGCAGCCAGTGCTCGAGGTGGCGGCCGTGCGCGCGGCCGTTCTTCTCCCACAGCTCGTAGGCCCGCCGGCGGATGTCCTCTGCAGTGATCGGCTGGTTGGGCATGGCGATGCTCCCTTCGATGCCGTGGATGGTTCGTCCGTGGTGGCGGGCGAGGCCCGGGGCGCGCACGGGCAGCGGCAGGACGCGCCCCGGCGCCCGCGGCGCCGGCATCCGGGGCAGCGCCGCGCGCGGCCGCCCCGCCGCCAGTTCCTCGTAGAGCGCGAGGTAGCGCTGCACCGGCTGCTCCCAGGAGAAGTCCCTGCGCATGCCGTTGGTCATCAGCCGGCGCCAGTTGAACCGCTGCCAGATCCAGGCGGCGGCGCGGTCCACGGCGGCGAGCAGGTCGGCGGCGGTGGTGCCGTCGAACAGGAAGCCGGTCGCGTCCGCGATGCCGGCCGCGCCCGGCGGCAGGTCGTCGATGGTCTCGGCCAGCCCGCCGATGCGGGAGGCGACCGGCACCGCGCCGTAGCGCATCGCGTACATCTGGGTCAGCCCGCAGGGCTCGAACCGGGCCGGCGCCAGCAACACGTCGCAGCCGGCGAGCAGCAGGTGGGCCGTCGCCTCGTCATAGCCGCAGGTGACGCCCACGCGGCCGGGGAGCGCGGCTGCCGCCGCACGGAACGCCGCCTCCACGGCCGGGTCGCCCTGGCCCATGACCGCGACCTGCATGCCGCGGGCATCGAGCGCGGGCAGCGCCTCCAGCACCACGTCCGCCATCTTCTGCCCGGTCAGCCGGCACAGGTAGCCTAGCAGCGGTCGCGCCGGGTCGGGCTCGAGGCCGAAGCGCTGCTGCAGGGCCTGCTTGCAGGCCGCCTTGCCGCGCAGGTCGTGGACGTCGTAGGTCGCGGGCAGGTGCGGATCGGTCGCCGGGTTCCACTCGTCGGCATCGATGCCGTTGCGCACGCCGAGCACCCCGTCCGGCCGGGCGCACAGCACGCCGTCGAGCCCGCAGCCGAAGGCGGGGGTGCGCATTTCGCGCGCATAGGTTGCACTGACGGTGGTCAGCCGGTCGGCGAAGCGCAGCCCCGCCTTGAGGAAGCTGACCTGGCCCCAGAACTCCAGCGCGTCCGGCGTGAACAGGTCCGTCGGCAGCCCGAGCATCTCCAGCGCCCCGGGGTCGAAAAGCCCGTGGAAGGCGAGGTTGTGGATGGTGAACACCGTCGCCGGCCGGGGGCCCTGCTCGCGGGCGAGGAGGGCGGCGGCCGGCCCGGTCTGCCAGTCGTTGAGGTGGACCACGTCCGGCTGCCAGTGCACCGGGCCCTCGCCCATGGCCAGCAGCCGCACCGCGCGGGCCAGCATGGCGAAGCGGCGGGCGTTGTCCGGCCACGGCGCGCCGTCCGGGTCGAGGTAGAGGCCGCCGGGCCGCTCGAACAGGCCCGGGCAGTCCAGGAGCCAGGCGCGGAGGTCGGACCCCGGGATCCGCCCCTGGATCAGCGATGCGCCCCCGAAGCCGGGAAAGCCGTCCAGCGCGAAGGTGCTGGTGCGGCCGCTGAGCGCCTCGACCGCGTGGGGATAGGCAGGCAGCAGCACCCGCACATCGGCGCCCGCCCGCGTCAGCGCCTTGCCGAGTGCCGCAACATAGTCACCGAGACCCCCGGTCTTGGCCAGCGGATAAGCCTCCGAAGCCGCCAGGAGTATGCGCAGCCCTCCCACGCCCGATCGCCCTCCCCATGAGAATTGCCGCCCTGCCTCGACATCGAGGCAGGCGCCGGCGCGTCGGCCATGCGCTGCCATGCACGCGACGCGCCATCCACCGTCCCGTTCCCGCCCTCATGGCGGGAAGTCCTGCATGACCTGCTTGGGGATCCACGCAGCCATCGTGTGCGCCCATCGAGCGTAGATCAGCGGTCCCCGAGTTGGACATGAATACATGGTCACGAAACGGGCCGGCCCGACGCCGGTTCCACCGTGCGGGAAATGTAATGCGGCCTTTTCGGCGCAACGCGGGTCAGCGCCGCCATCTGGCAGACGGTGCGGCAAAAGGCGCCGCTGCTGGACCCGTCGTCGGTTGACACCGCACCGGGACCGCAACCGGCGCGCCCGCGTCCGGTTCCGGCCGCACCCTCCCCAATTCGGGGGAGCCGGCCTCGGAACGCATCCGCGTCCGGGCAGGTTAAGGGCAGGGCGGCGGCACCGCCCGGACCCTCACCCGGCAGCGACGGAGCAACGGGATGGCAACCCCCACCGCCTCGGACATCCTGGTCGAGACGCTGATCGACTGGCACGTCGATACCGTCTTCGGCATCCCCGGCGACGGCATCAACGGCATCATGGAGGCGCTGCGCACGCGCCAGGACCGGATCCGCTTCGTCCAGGTGCGGCACGAGGAGTCCGCCGCGCTCGCCGCCTGCGCCTACGCCAAGTGGACCGGCCGCCTCGGCGTCTGCCTCGCCACCTCGGGCCCCGGCGGCATCCACCTGCTGAACGGCCTCTACGACGCCAAGCTCGACCGCCAGCCCGTGCTCGCGATCACCGGGCTGCAGTACCACGACCTGCTCGGCACCTTCACCCAGCAGGACGTGGAGCTCGACAGGCTCTTCATGGACGTCGCGCAGTACAACGCGCGCGTCATGGGCCCCAGCCATGTCGAGAATGCGGTCCAGCTCGCCTGCCGCACCGCGCTCTCCTACCGCTGCGTCGCCCATGTCACCGTTCCGGTGGACGTGCAGTCGCACAAGGTCGATCCGAAGGAGCGGTCGGATCGCAACGTGCCGGAGCATGCCTCCGACCGGCTGGCGCCCTCGGCCCGGCTGCCCAGCCCGGAGGAGCTTTCCCGGGCGGCGGTGCTGCTCAACGGCGGCAGCCGGACGGTGATTCTCGCCGGGCAGGGCGCGCTCGGCGCCTCCCGCGAGCTTGCGGCGGTGGCGGAACGGCTGGGCGCGCCGGTGGTGAAGGCGCTGCTCGGCAAGGCGGCGCTCCCCGACGACAGCCCCTATTCGCTGGGCGGCATCGGGCTGCTCGGCACGAAGCCGGCGCAGGAGGCGATGGAGGCGTGCGACACGCTGCTGATCGTCGGATCCAGCTTCCCCTACATCGAGTACTATCCGAGGCCGGGGCAGGCCCGCGCGGTGCAGATCGATCTCGACCCGCAGATGATCGGGCTGCGCTATCCGGTGGAGGCGGCGCTGGTCGGCGACAGCGCCCGGGTGCTGGACGCGCTGATGCCGCGGCTGCGCCCCCGCGAGGACCGCAGCTTCCTCGGGAAGGCGCAGGCGGGCATGGCCGCGTGGCGCAAACTCATGGTCGAGCGCGGCACCCGCACCGACCGGCCGATGAAGCCGCAGGTCGTTGCTCACGAGCTCGACCGGCTGCTGCGCGGCGATGCCATCGTCGTCACCGATTCCGGCACCGTCACCGCCTGGGCCGCGCGGCACCTGACCATGCGCGAGGGGATGAAGTTCTCCTGCTCCGGCACGCTCGCAACCATGGCCTGCGGGCTGCCCTACGCCATCGCCGCCAAGATGGCCTTTCCGCAGCGGCAGGTGATCTGCTTCATCGGCGACGGCGGCATGGCCATGCTGCTCGGCGAGCTCGCCACCTGCGTCAAGTACGGGCTGGACGTGAAGGTGATCGTGATCCGCAACGACACCCTCGGCCAGATCAAGTGGGAGCAGATGGTGTTCCTCGGCAATCCGGAATACGGCTGCGACCTGCAGCCGATCGACTTCGCCGCCGTCGCCCGCGGCTTCGGCATCGCGGGCTGGCGGATCGAGGACCCGGCGGAGTGTGCGGCCGTGCTGCAAGAGGCGCTGGCGGCTCCGGG
>CALKHQ010000121.1 GCA_937988735.1 uncultured Alphaproteobacteria bacterium | reverse complement strand
GATGTGGCGGCGCTCGTCGCACAGCGCCGCGACCAGCCGGTCGAATTCGCTGCGCTCGCACATGGCGAGCGTGTCGGTGACGGTGTCGGAGAGCCGCTCGCCCAGCGCGGCGAGCCCGGCGGAACGGCTGCCGAGCCCGTGCAGCCGGGTCAGCGGGAACTGCTCGCGAGCCTCGAGCTCCTCGCGCAGCCGGCTGCGGAACTCGGCATAGCCGTCGAAACCCAGCTTGGCGATGAAGCGGAGCACGGTGGGCGCGCTGACGCCCGCGCGCTCGGCAAACAGGGTCGCGGTCTCGATGCCGGCGCCCGGGTAATGGGCAAGCAGCGTCCGCGCCGCCTTGCGCTCGGCATTGGTCAGCGACGGCATCGCCGCGGTGATGCTCTCTGCGAGCGTCGGCACGCGATCGCCAGCACCTCGCGGCACGCCTCGACCTCCGTTTCCTCCCGGGGCAGCCGCGGCGCGTGCGGCGACGGCGGCCTTACCACGTTGCCGGCTTCCGGCGATCCTGCAATTCTTGTTTCAAGCAGCCGTCAACGCAAGGACCGACCGCACGATGCCCCCGAAGACCGACTACCATCTCCCCGTCGATGCGCCCGGGGGCGCCTATCGCGAACGCCCGATCGTGCCGGAGCGGACCGCGCTGCTGTCCATCGACATGCAGAACGCGGAGTACAGCGCCGAGCGCCACGCCCGGGCGCGCGAGCCCGGCAGCCCGGAGGCGCACCTGCTCCCCTTCTTCGAGCGCATGGCCAACGTGGTGATCCCCAACCAGAAGCGCCTGCAGGCAGCCGCGCGGGCGAAGGGGATCGAGGTCATCTTCGTCGTGATCGAGAGCCTGACGCAGGACGGGCGAGACCGCAGCCTGGATCACAAGATCTCCCGCCTGCACCACCCGAAGGGCTCGTGGGAGGCGCAGGTGATCCCCGATGTCGGCCCGGTCGGCGACGAGATCGTCATTTCCAAGACCGCCTCCGGCGTGTTCAACGCCACCAACATCGAATACGTGCTGCGCAACCTCGGCATCGAATACCTGGTGATCTACGGGATCATGACCGACCAGTGCGTCGAGTCCGCGATCCGCGACGCCGCCGACCGCGGGTTCCTGGTCACCCAGATCGAGGACGCCTGCGCGGCCGAGACCGAGGCCGGGCACCTGCAGTCGATCGCCGCGATGCGCGGCCACTACTGCCGCACCCGCACCACGGACGCGATGGTTGCCGAGATCGAGGAGATCACCCGGCACGCCGGCGCCTAGCTGGCGTCCGGCGCATCGGCGGAGTCCAGCAGCGCCCGGATCTTGCGTGCGAGGTCCTGCTTCTTGAACGGCTTGGTCAGCAGGTGCATGCCCGGCTCCAGCCGGCCGTGGTGGAGAAGCGCCGTCTCCGCATAGCCGGAGGTGAACAGCACGGGCAGGCCCGGGCGCAGGCGCCGGGCGTCTTCGGCAAGCGCCCGGCCGTTGATCCCGCCCGGCATCACCACGTCCGTGAACAGCAGGTCGATGACCGGCTCGGTGCGCAGGATCCGCTGGGCGGTGGCGCCGTCCGGCGCGTGGAGCACCCGGTAGCCCAGATCCTGGAGCTGGCGCACCACCATCGCCCGCAGGCTCGGCTCGTCCTCCACCACCAGCACGGTCTCGCCCCGGCCGGGCGCGGTCGCCGGCTCCGGGCTCTTCTCGGCCGCGCCGGCGGCATCCCCGGCCTCGAGCCGCGGAAGGTAGATGCGCACGCTCGTGCCGACGCCGACCTCGCTGTAGATCTTCATGTGGCCGCGCGACTGCTTCACGAAGCCGTAGACCACGCTGAGGCCGAGGCCGGTGCCCTTGCCGACCTCCTTGGTGGTGAAGAACGGCTCCGTGGCGCGCTCGGCGACCTCCGGCGCCATGCCGCATCCGGTGTCGGCGACCGAGAGCATGGCGTAGTGGCCCGGCTCGACGTCGGCGTTCATCGACGCGTAGCTGTCGTCGAGCTGCACGTTGCCGGTCTCGATGGTCAGCTTGCCGCCTTCGGGCATGGCGTCCCGCGCGTTGATGACGAGGTTCAGCAGGGCAGTCTCGAGCTGGCCCCGGTCCACCATCGTCGACCACAGACGCGGGTCGAGGCGCATGGCGACCTCGATGTCCTCGCCGAGGGTTCGCCGCAGCATGTCGTCCATGCCGGCGACCAGCCGGTTCAGGTCCACCTCCTCCGGCATCAGCGCCTGGCGGCGGGAGAAGGCGAGCAGCCGCTGGGTGAGCGTCGCGCCGCGCTCGGCCGCCTGCAGCGCGTTGTCCAGCGCGTCCCGCGCCCCGTCCGCACCGGATTCCAGCGCGGACTCCAGGTTGCCGATGATCACGGTCAGGAGGTTGTTGAAGTCGTGGGCGATGCCGCCGGAAAGGCGGCCGACGCTGTCCATCTTCTGCGCCTGGCGCAGCTGCTCTTCCGCCGAGCGCTGGGCGGTGATGTCGCGGCCGGCCGACAGCACGTGCGGCGCGCCCGCACGGTAGAAGCGGACCGCCTGCGCCTCGACCAGGATCGTGCGGCCGTCACGCCGCCGGAACCGCATCTCCGTCGCCGGCAGGATCCCCTCCGGATCGTGCACCACGCGCCGCGTCCGCTCCCGCGCCAGCGGCAGGTCGTCCGGGTGGATCAGCGTCTCGAGGGACAGCCCGACCAGATCGTCGGCCCGGCTGGCGCCGAACATGCGGACTGCCTGGTCGTTGACGAACACGATGCGCCCGTCGGCATGGGCCCAGATCGCGGCGGGGACCAGCTCGACGAGCTGGCGGTAGCGCAGCTCGCTGTCGCTGAGGGCAGCCTCGCGTTCCTCGAGAGCCATGGCCATGGCGTTGAAACCGTGGGCCAGCGACGCGAGTTCGTCCCCGCGCGCCGGCTCCGGTACGCGCACCGACAGATCGCCGGCGGCGATGCGGGAAGCGGCGTCGGCCAGCACGCCGACGGACCGCGCGACCAGGTTCCGTCCGAGGATCGACCCCAGGGCGATGGCGGCGAGCGCGGCGGCGATGACGAGGGTGATGCCGACGGTCAGCGTGCGCCGCGGCTCGGCGTAGACGCTGTCGGTGGCGAACCCGGTAACGGCATAGACGGTGTGATCGCCGATCTCCGTGCGCTGGGTCGCGTAGATGCGCTCGACACCGTCGAGGCCGACCAGCTCCATCACGGTTCTGGGCTCCCCGCCCAGCGCGCGGACCAGCGGTTCCTCGACGAGGGTGCTGCCCTGCCAGTCCTGCGGGTCCGGATGCCGGCCCAGCACCAGCCCGTCCTCGGTGACCAGCATGACCACCGCGTCCTCCGGCAGGTTCGGAAGCGCGGTCCGCACCACGTCCGGCAGGTTCAGGGCGCCGATCAGCACCGCCTCGAGGTCGTTGTCCGCGCCCAGCACGGGATAGGCCACCGGCACCGTCGGCCGGCCGGTGGCGCGCCCGGTGAGCGCCGCGCCGACGATCGGCCTGCGCGTATCCAGCGTGCGCTGGAAATAGGCCCGGTCGCCGATGCTGATCGGCTCCGGAAGCTGCAGGCTGCTGCAATAGACAATGCCGCCCGGATCGACGGCTGAGACGCCGGACAGGGTCTCGGTGTTGATCGCCCCGCTGGCCATCAGCCGGTTGACGAAGCGCCGGCAGCGCTCGGGATCATCCGGCCCGACCTCCCCGCTCGCCGCCAGCAGGCTCAGCACCGACCCTGCCTCCTCCGCAATGTCCTGGTGGCGCAGGGCGACGACCTCGGCAAGTCGCAGGAGCTGGACCTCCGCTTCCTCGGCGGCGTTCTCATATTCGGTCAGGGTATAGTAAACGACGGCCGCGAGCGCCGGCAGGGCCGCGGCCAGGGCCAGCACGATGAACCGGGCCTGCAGTCCGAATTTGGCAAGGCGAGGCGTCATTCTATTGTATGCAAGACTGTCCCTGTACCGACTGTCACTTTATGACGAAGCGCATCGATTTGAACATGATTCTGGTCAATTCATCACGGATGCCGGAGTTACAGCACGCGCACGTTGCAATACGCGCCGAACGCACGTCCTGCGAGAGCAGACGGCCGCGCCGTCTCCGCACCGGCACGACGGTGCCGGTCGGGCCGATCTGCGAAAATGGCGCGATGAGACTCCCGGTGCGCCGACGGGCGACCGGCCGGGGACTAGCTTTCCCGGACGGTCCTGACGGCTGAGGCCGGCTCTTCCGCCGGCGCGGCGGCGGGGTGGGATTCCGGGGCCTCCCCGCCCTCCGGCGCGGGCACCGGCTCCTCCGGGTCGAGGCCGGGCAGCGGCGGCACGTCGGGGTTGCCCTCGGTCCGATCGCGGTACAGCGCTGCCCGCGCCAGCAGCATCAGGGCGACCGGGGTCGTCACCACCATGAGCACGGTGATGAGCAGTTCGTGCAGCACCGGCCGGGTCTCGACGACGGAGAAGAAGAACATCGACGCGATGAGCACGCAGCCGATGCCCAGCGTCGACCCCAGCGTGGGCGCGTGGATCCGGTCATAGAAGCTGGAGAGCCGCAGCAGCCCGAACGATCCCGTGAGCGCGAGGCCGGCACCCAGCAGCACGAGGAGCGCGGTCGGTATCGCCGCCCAGAGGGGCACGTCCGCGGCCACCTCGATCATTCGATCACCTCGCCGCGCATCAGGAACTTCGACAGTGCCGAGGTGGCAACGAAACCGAGCAGGCCGATGACCAGCGCCGCATCGAAATAGACCGTGCTGCCGGACCGGATCCCGAACGTGAGCAGCAGCATCATCGCGTTGACGTAGAGCGTGTCGAGGCCGAGCACGCGGTCCTGCGCCCGCGGCCCGCGCAGCACCCGGTAGGCGGCGCAGGCCATCGCCAGCCCGAGCATGATCTGGGCGACGAGGATCGTCCACCCGAGGATCGCTGCGCTCATTCGAAGATCTCCATCAGCCGGGCCTCGTAGCGCTGCTTGATGATCCGGACCCACACCTCCTCGTCCACCAGGTCGAGGACGTGGATCAGCACCCAGCTGTCGGTTGAATCATATTCGACCCAGACCGTGCCGGGGGTGGCGGTGATGATGCAGGCCAGGGCGCAGAGCCCGTACGGGTTGCGCATGTCGAGCGGAATGCGCACGAAGCCGGAGGTGCGCCCCTTGCGGCGCCCGAGGATGATCCGCGCCACCGCGTTGTTCGAGCGGACGATCTCGACCAGCACGATCCCCGTCAGCCGGACGATCGCAAGCAGGCGCCGCGGCCGGATCCGCGGCATGTCGAGCCGCACCAGCACGCGCGAGGCGGCAACCGCGGCGACGGCGCCGAGCAGGATGGCGCCGGGCGACACCGTCTCGTTCAGCAGCAGCCAGACGCCCGCCAGCGCCGCCGCGACGAGGGGATATGGCAGCCAGCGCGCCATCATGGCCCGTCCGTCTCCGTCGCGCCGTCCGGCTCCGCAGCGGGCTGCCCGGTGAGCACGTCCTCCGCATAGCCCTGCGGCGCATGCAGCGAGCGCGCGGTCGCCTCCATGTAGTGCATGACCGGCCCGGCGAGCACGGTCATGCCGAGGCAGAGCGCGAGCAGCACGCCCACGGGCGCGATCTCGATCACGCTGACCCGCGGCACCGAATCCGGCGACGAGGCCCAGAAGGCGTCGATGCCGGTCCGCGTGGTGGCGATCAGGGTGGCGAAGCCGGAAGCGACCAGCGCCCCCAGCAGCAGCCACGCATCGAGCGGGACATCCTCACCCCCCGAGCGGATCAGGGGCGCCAGCATCGCGAACTTGCCGAGGAAGCCCGAGAGCGGCGGGAGCCCGGCCAGCAGCAGCGCGCAGGCGGCGAAGCTGAGGCCCAGGATGGCCATGGTCGCCGGGATGGCAACGCCCACCTCCACCTCCTCCTCGAGCCCTTCCTCGCCGTAGGCCTCGCGCGTCACCGCCAGCACGTCGGCGCCGAGCACGCGGCCGCGGTCCACCAGCTCCACGAGCAGGAAGATCGCGGCAATGGCGAGCACGGAGCTGGAGAGATAGAACAGCGCGCCGCCCGTCACCTCGATCTGGCCGACGCCGATCGCCGCCAGCAGCGTGCCGGACGACACCAGGATGCTGGCGCCGGCGAGCCGCGCCAGGTTCTGGGTCGCCATGATCGAGACCGAGCCGAAGACGATGGTGAGAAGGCCGCCGACCAGCAGCCAGTCGCTGCCAAAGCCGAACGAAGGGCTGGCCGGATCGCTGAACAGCAGCAGCCACAGCCGCAGCAGCGCGTAGACGCCGACCTTGCTGAGGATCGAGATGATCGCCGCGGAGGCGGTGCTGGCGACCGAATAGGTCGGCACCAGCCAGAAGCCGAGCGGCCACATGCCGGCCTTGATCAGGAAGGCGACGCCGAGGACGGCGATCCCGGTCTCCAGCAGCGCGCGGTCCCCCTCGGCGATCGAGGCCATCCGGACCGCGAGGTCGGCCATGTTGAGGGTGCCGGCGATGCCGTAGATCACGCTGACGCCGACGAGGAACAGCAGCGAGGCGACCAGGTTGATCACGATGTAATGGAGGCCGGCCCGGATGCGGGCGAGGCCGGAGCCGTGCAGCGCCAGCCCGTAGGACGCCGCCAGCATCACCTCGAAGAAGACGAACAGGTTGAACAGGTCGCCGGTGAGGAAGGCGCCGTTCAGCCCCATGAGCTGGAACTGGAACAGCGAATGGAAGTGGGCGCCGGCGCGGTGCCAGCGCGCGAGCGAGAACAGCAGCGCGCACACGCCGAGCACGCTGGTGAGGAACACCATCAGCGCCGACAGCCGGTCCAGCACCAGCACGATCCCGAACAGCGACGGCCAGTCGCCGAGCCGGTAGATGCTGGCGGCGGTCTGCATCTGCGGATCGGCCGCGTCGGCAAGCACCAGCAGGACGATGGCAAGGACCACCTGCGCCACCGCCGACGCCATCCCGATCCCGGCCTTGAGCGCGCGGCGCTGCTCGTCGAACAGGATCATCACCGTGCCCGCAAGCAGCGGCACGACGATCGGCGCGATGACGACGTGGTCCACCCACCCGCTCAACGGTCGGCTTCCTTTCCGTCGACGTGGTCGGAGCCGGTGAGGCCGCGCGCGGCAAGGAGCACGACCAGCAGCAGCGCAGTCGTGGCGAAGCCGATGACGATGGCGGTGAGGACCAGCGCCTGGGGCAGCGGGTCGGCGTGCTGCTCCAGGCTGCCGGCCGTGCCGGGCTCGAGCACGGGGGCGGCGCCGCTGCGCAGACCACCGGTCGAGAAGATGAACAGGTTGACGGCGTAGGACAGCAGCGAGAGCCCGATGATCACCTGGAAGGTTCGGGGCCTGAGCAGCAGCCAGATCCCGGCTCCGGTCAGCACGCCGATCCCGATCGAGACCACCAGCTCCATCAGCCGCCTCCCCCCTGCCCGGCCGCCTGCGCCACCGCCGGCTGGGCAACCGCCGGCTGCGCAGCCGCCGGCGACGACGGCTGCGCCCTGGCCGCAACCGCCACCCGCGGCACCGCCCGATGCCCGCGCACCGACTGGTGGGCGAGCGCGATCAGCATCAGCACCGTCGCGCCGAACACCAGCGCAAATACACCGATGTCGAACAGCAGCGCGCTCGCGGCGGGCACGGTGCCGAGGACCGGGATCTCCAGATAGGAGAACCATGAGGTGAGGAACGGCCGGTCGAACCACCACGCGCCGAGCCCGGTGCCGGTCGCAAACAGCAACCCCGCGCCCATCCAGCGCAGCGGGTGGACCTGGAGCCGCGCCTCCACCCAGGCGGTGCCGCCGAACATGTACTGCAGGATGATCGCGATCGAGACCGTGAGCCCGGCGACGAAGCCGCCGCCGGGCATGTCGTGCCCGCGCAACAGAAGGAACAGGGCGACGATGCAGATCACCGGGAACAGCATCCGGGTGACGACGGAAGGAACCAGCAGCCAGTCGGCGACCGTGATGCCCTCGCGGCGGTCGGGCCGCGCCGCCTCGACCGCGCGCAGGTAGCGCTGCTGCTCCGGCACGTCCACGCTGTCCGGCGCCGGGCGGAAGCGGCGCAGCAGGGCGAAGGCGGTCAGCGCGACCACGGCAACCACGGTGATCTCGCCGAGCGTGTCGAAGCCGCGGAAGTCGACGAGGATGACGTTGACCACGTTGGTGCCGCCGCCCTCGAGATAGGCGAGCTCGAGGAAGTGCCGGGCGAGCAGGTCCGGCGGCGTGCGCGTCATCACCGCGAAGGCGAGCGCCGCCATGCCGACGCCGGCGGCGACCGCGAGGCCGAGGTCGCGCAGGCGGCGGGCGACCGTCAGCACTTCCGGCGAGCGGGTGCCGGTGCCGACCATGCGCTTCGGCAGCCAGCGCAGCCCGAGAAGCAGGAGCACGGTGGTGACGACCTCGACCAGGAGCTGGGTCAGCGCCAGGTCATGCGCCGAGAACCAGACGAAGGTGACGCAGGTGACGAGCCCCGCACCACCGAGCAGGATGAGCGCCGCCAGCCGGTGGTACTTCGCCATCCACGCGGCGCCGATGGCACAGGCCGAGCCGATCACCCACACCAGCCCCAGCACCGGATCGATCCCCGCAGGCTCCAGGTTGCCCGGCCCGGGCCCGCGCAGCACCACGGCGAGCCCGCCGGCCAGCAGCGCGACGAAAAGGAGAAGCCGGAGCTGGGTCTGCAGCCGGCGCGTGCCGAACAGGCCTTCCAGCAGGCGGGCGAGGCGCCACGACAGGAAGACCATGGTGCGGTCGAAGATCCGCCGCGCCTCGAGCCTGCGGATCAGCGGCGGCCCCTCCACCCCGCGCTGCAGGTAGCGCTGGAGAGAGAGGTAGATGACGACCCCGCCGACCAGCGCGATCATGCTCATCAGCAGCGGGAGCGTCCAGCCGTGCCAGACGGTGAGGCTGTAGACGGGCGTCGCCTCCCCCAGCACCGACCGCGCGGCGACGTCGAGCAGCGGCCCCACCGTCGCCGCCGGCAGGATGCCGATCATGATGCAGGCCAGCACCAGGATCTCGACCGGGAGCCGCATCCAGCCCGGCGGCTCGTGGGGCGTGCGCGGGAGGTCGGTCGGGTTGGGCCCGAAGAAGGCCTTGTGGATGAAGCGCAGCGAATAGGTGACGCTGAAGGCGCTGGCCACCATCGCGGCAACCGGCAGGATGTCGAGCAGCGCCGGCCGCGGAGACGCCGCCGACAGCGCCTCGGCGAAGAACATCTCCTTCGACAGGAAGCCGTTGAGCAGCGGCACGCCCGCCATCGCCGCGGCGGCGACCATGGCGAGCCGGGCGGTGAACGGCATGAAGCGGTTGAGGCCCGAAAGCCGGCGGATGTCGCGGGTGCCGGTCTCGTGGTCGATGATGCCGGCGGCCATGAACAGCGACGCCTTGAACGCGGCGTGGTTCATGATGTGGAAGATCGCGGCGACCGTCGCGAGCTCGCTGTTCAGGCCGAGCAGCAGCGTGATCAGCCCGAGGTGGCTGATGGTCGAATAGGCGAGCAGGCCCTTCAGGTCGTTCTGGAAGATGGCGACATAGGCGCCGACCAGCATCGTCACCAGGCCGGCGGTGCCGACGATC
Organism: uncultured Alphaproteobacteria bacterium; assembly: GCA_937988735.1. GTDB lineage: Bacteria > Pseudomonadota > Alphaproteobacteria > CALKHQ01 > CALKHQ01 > CALKHQ01. The sequence continues at coordinate 3,837 of CALKHQ010000121.1, read as the reverse complement.
CAGAACCAGGTCTCGGTGCCGGCCAGCACCGGCCACAGCCGCGCCAGCAGGAAGACGCCCGCCTTCACCAGCGTCGCCGAGTGGAGGTAGGCCGACACCGGGGTCGGCGCCGCCATCGCCTGCGGCAGCCAGAAGTGGAAGGGGAACTGCGCGCTCTTGGTCAGCGCGCCGAGCAGCAGGAGCAGCAGGACCGGCACGTAGAGCGGATGCGAGCGGATGCGGTCGCCGGAAGCAAGCACGACCTCGAGGTCGAAGCTGCCGGCGATGTGCCCCAGCAGCAGCATGCCGGCGAACAGGCACAGCCCGCCTCCCGCCGTGACCGTGATCGCCATGCGCGCGCCGTCGCGGGCGGCGGTGGTGTGGTGCCAGTAGCCGATCAGCAGGAACGAGAACAGGCTGGTCAGCTCCCAGAAGAACGAGAGCTGGATCAGGTTGCCGGACAGCACCACCCCGGTCATCGACCCCATGAAGGCGAGCAGGAACGAGAAGAACCGGGGCACGGGGTCTTCCGCCGACATGTAGTAGCGGGCGTAGAGGATGACGAGCCCGCCGATGACCGAGACCATGCCGACGAACAGCACGGCGAGGCCGTCCATCCGGAGGACGAAGTCGAGCCCGAGCGACGGCATCCACGGCAGTTCGAGGCGCAGGACCTCGCCCTCCTCCACCGCCGGCAGCACGCTCACCACGATCGCGATGCTGGCGATGGCGACCGCCCCGCCCAGCTGCCCCGCGGTGTCGCGCGCACGCGCCGGCAGCAGCCCGGCCACGATGGCACCGAGGAACGGCAGTCCGACGAGGGCTAGCAGGAGGTAGGATTCCGACATGCGCGTCCGCGGGCTGGCATCTCGCTCAACTTGTTGGCGGGATCATGGCGGCGTCCGCCGCGTTCGGGAACCCCGCGGTCACGGCTGGGCAGCCGGCGCGGGCGGCGGCGGCGCGAAGGAAGCCACCTGATGCATTATCTCGACGACGCGCTCGGGTGTCGACGCCGACCGCAGGTCGCGCAGGATCTGCGGCTCGCGCAGGACGCGGCAGATCTCGGACATGGTGGACAGCAGGTCCTTGCCTCCCGCCGCCGGCCACAGCACGAGGAAGACGAGGTCCACCGGCTCGTCGTCCTGGGCGCCGAAGTCGATCGCGCGATGGAGCCGCGCGAACAGCATGAAGCGGCGGATGTCGCCGGCGAGCTCCGCATGGGGCAGCGCCACACCCTTGCCAAGGGCGGTGGAGCCGATCCGCTCCCGGTCCTTCAGCGCGTCGAGCACCTCGGCCTCGGTCCGGCCGAGGCGGGCCGCGGCCTCGGTCGCCAGCCGTTCGAGCAGGTCGCGCTTGCCGGGCGCGTCCATGTCGAGAATCACGTCGTCTGCGGAAAAGACAGCCGTAATCGCCATCGCCGCCTCCATGCGAATGCTGCCGATGCGCGCCGGCGCCAGTGCCGCCGCGTCACCTGCTCGCTGAACCCATGAACACGATCGATCCGCCGGGGTTGCGGCGCGACCCTGCCCTGCCCGGCAGGCATAGGCAACCCGCCCCGCCAGCGCACCGCGACCGGACGCCCCAGGCGCGGGGTGCGGGGGGCGGCCGGCGGACTGCCTGCCAATGGTGATGTTGCGGCCGCCGGCCCGGCGTCAACGGGCGCCGGACCGGCCGCGCCCTGCGGGCACCGCCTCACTGGAAGGCGGCCATGAAGGTGGTGGGCGTCAGCGTGACGTGGGCATCGAGCGGCGGATACAGCTCGAACGCCCTGGGCTCGCGCGAGAAGTTCCACAGCCGGAACAGGCACCATTCGGACCGACGCTCGTCGGCGACCCGGAGCTCGTTGCGGGTGATGTGGAACGGGGTCCGCTCCCATCCGTTCGTGGTCTTGACCTCGATCAGGCGCGCTTTCCCGTCCGGGGTGAAGCTGGCGATGTCAAAGCCGGCGCCGTCCCCCTCCTCCTGCGACACCCAGCGCACCCTGCGCGCGAGGTCGTCGCGTCCCGCCGACCGCAGCGTCGCGCGTTCGTGGACAAACACCAGCTCCTCGCCCGCCCGGCCAAGCGCGCGGTTCCGCGCGTCCCGGCCGGCGACGTCGAACCTGTGGGCCATGTCGAGGATCTCGTCCAGCTCTTTCGGCGGCGGCTGGTTCGACAGCGTGGGCGGCGGGCCGATCCAGAGCGGCATGGCTTCCTGGAGCCCCGCCGCCGGCCGCCAGGCCGGCGGCCGCCTGAGCCAACCAGGGTTCGTCTCCAGCCACCGCAGCACGGCGTCCACCAGCGAACTCTGGAAGTTGGCCGCCGGCTTGTAGCCGGGAATCCATGCCTCGCCGAGGCCGAGGAGAACCGCGCTGATGTTCTGGTACTTGAACTCGACCGACCCTTCCGAACGACCGCTCAGCAGCCGCACCAGCGCCCGCCGGTGCTCCGTCTTGCTGTAGGGACGCCCGGCCAGATCGTCCGCCAGCATCGCAAAGTAGTCCGCGACGATCAGGTCGTTCTCTGCGTCACTCCAAGGTTCGCTGCGCATGGGCCCAGGCTACAGGCTGCGAAGCGAGCCTGCCGCAAATGGCAGCGCGACACAATCGGGTAGCCAATTCGGAAATGCCAACTCACACAGCCGATGAACTGCAGCAGCGAGCGCCCAGAATATTTCAGCCCTTCTGGACTTGCTGGCGATCGTCGGCGTATGCGGAAAGCGAATGGCGGAGGGGAAGGGAGATTACGCCGCTCGCACCTCGCCCTTGATATGAAAGGACTTTTTCCGCCCTGTCGGTTTCGCTTGTACCACCGCCCTTGTACCACGCTGTGCCGATGGTGTCAGCACTCTCAGAAAAGGGTTCACGGCGTCACCGTCGACCTAGTCGCGCTGACGGGTACCTGACTTGGTTGCACGACCTGGACCACGAGCCGCTTGGCCATCGCCTCGGTATCGTCCTCCCAGCCACCGTCCCAAGTGACCCTCACGCACAACAGGTTGGAATCAGCCTCCATGCCGCGGGCCTGAAGGTGCAGGGTGAGGTCGCACGCCTCTCTACGCTGGTGTTTCATGGCAAGCACAGCAATGATCGGATGGAGTTGGAGCCACTTCTCCTTGACGAGCGAGCACAGGTCGCACAGGGCGGGATACCCTATCGTGCGCTCGCGCGGGTGCGCCTCGTTCACGCTCCAGAGAATGGGCACCTCCCCGCGCCACGTCGTCGCCGGTCTCCCGGACGCGTCGGGCTCCTCGATGCGCAGCAAGAACACCTGGACCCGAGTGGCCGGAGACCACCTGCGCTTGTTTTCGACGCGCACGTGGTACCACAGGGCGGTCGTGTCCCATGCCCCGGCATCTGATCGCACCTGCACATCCGTCTTCATGCCCTTCGCATCTGGGAGATCAAGCGTCAGCCTTGGCGGGAACAGGCGTGAGCGCAACCAAGGCCCGAAGAGGGCGTAGAGCACGGCGGAAACCGTGCCGAGGGCGATGAACGCTTGAACGATCCAGTTCAGCCAGAACTGCAGGTCAGGGGACATGAGACTGCCAGTTGCTCAGCTGCCAGTCGTTTTCACGGCCGCTCGTCTCCGCCCGCCACGTACGGTTTGTCTTGCACGCGACGCGCGGACGCGCTCGAGCAGCTGGGAGGCCGGCTCGTCGCTCGGGTCCTGCGGAACCAGCTCACCACGGAAGGCCTTGGCGAGAACGGCTTCATCCAGCCGCGCAAGCAGGCGGAACGCCCCTGCCTGCTCGCCTGCAATTCGCTCGACCCACGCAATCGCAGCCTTCACCCGGCGCACGATCTCCCACTGCTCCTCAAGCGGGGCAAGGCAGATGTGGAAGGCCCGGACCTCAGGAAAATAAATGGTCGTGTGGGTT
>CALKHQ010000120.1 GCA_937988735.1 uncultured Alphaproteobacteria bacterium | reverse complement strand
GGCCGCGGGCCGACGACAACGATTCCGCCGACCATGTCCGAGTGGCCGTTGATGAACTTGGTCACCGAGTGGACCACGATATCGAAACCGAAGTCGAGCGGGCGCTGCAACGCCGGCGTGGCGAAGGTGTTGTCGCAGACGGTGAGGATGCCGCGCCGCCGCGCCAGCTCCGCAACCGCCGCCAGGTCCACCAGCCGCAGCATCGGGTTGGTCGGTGTCTCGACCCAGATCATCCGCGTGTTCGGCCGGATGGCGGCCTCGATTGCCGCCGGGTCGGTCGTGTCGATCAGGCTGAACTCGAGGTTGGCCGTGCGCTTGCGCACCCGCTCGAACAGGCGGTAGGTGCCGCCGTAGAGGTCGTTCATGGCGATGACGTGGTCGCCATGATCCAACAGCTCCAGCACGGTGGCGGAGGCGGCCATCCCCGAGGCGAAGGCGAAGCCGGCCTCCCCGTTCTCCAGGTCGGCGATGCAGGCCTCGAAGGCGCCGCGGGTGGGATTGCCGGTGCGGGCGTATTCGTAGCCCTTGTGACGCCCCGGGCTCTCCTGCACGAAGGTCGAGCTGGCGTAGATCGGCGTCATGATCGCGCCGGTGAGCGGATCGGGCCGCTGTCCGGCGTGAATGGCGCGCGTGGCAAGGCCGAGACGGTTCGGCTTGGCGTCGGACATGGAAGCATCCCGGGACGGCTGACAGGCCGGCCCGACATGGCCCGGAACCGCGCCGGCGTCAAGCGGCGGCGCTCAACCCACCGCGTCTGCAGAGTCGTAGCGCCCCCCCGTCCACTTCAGGACGAAGCTGCAGCTCGGTTCACCGCACCGGCCTGTGAGCCCGATGTCCCGATAGCCGCCGGTGCTGCCGGGGAGCAGGTAGAGCCGGCTCGCGGCGTCGCGGTTGCCGTCGTTGATCGGCTGCCAGGCGCCGCCAACCTTCTCGAAGATCCAGAAGTTGCAGACGTTGCCGTTGCCGCAGTAGGGCCGCGAGCGGATCGTCACGATCACCTCGTCCTGCCCGTCGGCGTCGAGATCGACCCGGGCCACCTGCACATTCGCGGATGAACCGCCGGAAATCGCGACCGGCTCGGCAAGATGCGTCTCCAGGATCGCACGTTCGTCCGCCGTCAGGTCGCGGCCGAACGCGATCGGCGTCGCCGCGGTGAAGTCCGGCGGCTGCCGCCGCGCCGCCGCGCTGAGCAGTGCCGGCGGCGGAAGCAGCATGATCTCCTGCACCACCGTCGGCGCGTCACCCTCCGCGGGCACAGCGCCTGACAGGTCGACCGCCGGCTCCGGGATCACCGTCGCCGACGGCCCGGCGGCTGGCTCCAGGGTGCCGAGATCGACGGCGCTGCTGCTGCAGCCGACGGCAAGAACCACCACCGCTGCCGCTGCCACGGCGCGGAACTGGTCGCGAACGCCCCGCATGCTGTCCCCCACTCCCGGTTGCCGCGGACGGACTGGCCACACCCCCCGGTCCGTCACCCGGTAACACGACCCGGCGGCGCGCGGTCCCATCCTGCGGCGGGATGCCGCAGGGGCGCGGAGCCGGGGCGCCGGTTCGGCGCCCCGAACGCCTCAGAGGTTCAGGCTGCGCGCGTACTGCCCGAGCGCGTTGCGGGCGGCCACCAGGGCATCCTCGGCCTCCGCAATCGCCGTGGACAGCCGGTCCAGCTCCTCCTCCTGCGCCGACAGGTCGCTCAGGTAGCGCTGGTAGAGGTCGGTATCGCGCGGGATCGCGTCAAGATTGGCCCGGATGCGCGCCTGGTCGTCGACGATCTCGCTGTAGCGCGCGCGCAGCCGCCCCAGCTCCGCCTCCCGCGCCTGCACCGCCGCCTTGTAGCCGCGGATTTCCTCGATCGCCGCCCGGAGCTCCGGCGACAGCTGCTGCGCCGAGGCATAGAACTCGACCTGGCCGTCCGACATGTCCACCAGGGACAGCGACTGGTAGGTCGGCCGCTCCAATGCAACGTCGAGCGTCCGCACCTCGCCCGCCGGTACCTCCACCGTCAGCCGGTAGTGGCTGTCGGTCACCTCGACCGGCACGTCGTCATCGACCACGAGCCGGTAGCCGGCCGGCCGCGCATGCTCGAGGACCACCGTCCGCGGCTCGCGCGCCGCGCCCTCGATGGTGTAGGTCGAGGTCGTGCGCTGGGTGAAGGTCAGCTCCAGCACCCCGTCCACGATCCGGCCGCCGGCGATCTCCTGCGTGCCCTGGTCGTCGCGCAGCACGGTCACCTTCTGGTCCAGGGCGAAGCTGATCAGCCGCTCGTCGCCGGCGGGCAGCGCGCTCATCTGCGCGTCGCCGACGTAGGAGACCTGCCCGGTCGCCGCCGACCGCTCGTAGAGCGTCAGAATCCCCGGCGGCAGCCCGGTGTCCCCGTCGTTCTCCAGCCGCACCGAGGCCAGCGGGTTGGTCTGGTGCGTCTCCGGCTGGTAGAGGGACAGCCGCTCCGCCGCGATCTGGCGGGAGACGATCGGCACCATCACCGAATGGCCGCTTTCCACCGAGATCGGCTCCGGCAGCCGGAACACCACCTGGGTCGTCGCCTCGGTCGAGTCCGCTGCCGCGATCTGCGCGTAATCCACCGGCGCGGGCGGCGGCACCGGCATGTCGTCCATCATGGCCATGCCTTCCAGGGCGGCGCCGGGATAGGCGGTGGATGCCCGGGCCGGGGCCTGCCCGCCCGCGTCGAACTCCGCGTAGCCGTTCCCCGTCTGGGCGACCGCTCCGGTGTCGACACGGGGCATGACGCGGCCCAGCACCTCCACCGGCACCTCCGGCCGGTGCACGTAATAGGCCTGGTACAGCGCCTGCTGGAAGGTGACCGGGTTGCCCGAGACCACCGTCAGCTCGACGTTCTCCCAGTCCTCGCCGGACAGGTTCTCCAGCACCGCCCAGCCCTGCAGTTCCGCCGTCTCCGCCGCCGGATCGTCGGACATGGTCAGCCGGTAGGTGGACTTCCACAGCGGCGCCTCGACCACATAGGCAACCCGCACCGTGCGCTCGGCGGTGCCGGTGGTCTCGATGGTGATCACCCGCCGGTCCCGCTGGCTGTGCTGGGCCAGCGCCGCCAGCGCGTCCTCGACCTGCTCCTGCAGCGTCGGATCCACGAAGCGCAGCGCGTTCGCCTCCTCCAGGATCAGCTGCTGCATGCCGGTTGCGGTCAGCAGGCTCACCCGGTGCTGGACCAGCGTGCCCCGGCCGTCCGGGAGCTGCACCGTCTCCTCGGTCACCGCGATCAGGCGGCCCTGCACGCTGCGCGAGCCCTCGGCCACCACCTCCGCGCCGCGGAGCGCGTTCAGCAGCGCAACCGGCGAGGACAGCGCCTCCGGCCCGAACGGAAGCTCGCGGAACACCTCCTGCAGCGGCTCCTGCCCCGGCAGGCTGATCGAGCCGATCCCGCCCTGGTCGTCGTAGACGACGATGCTCTTCAGGATGTCGTTGACCTGGTCGAGGCGGACCTCCAGCGAGAGCTGCTGGTCGCCCGAGATCACTGCCTCGTACTCGAAATAGCCGACGCCTCCGGTCGACAGCAGGACCCGTCGGAGCTCGAGATCCGCTTCCTGCGCAAGAGCGGCACCGGAGACCAGCATCACGCCCGACAGCGCCGTTGCAGACGCGAGTGCACGCCGACCCATCATTCCGCGCATCTACTTCCTCCTTGTTCCCGGCCAGCGATGCGAGCGAGACCGGTCGCCCGGAGGATCCGCCGGGAAAGCGGCGGGTGTGCGCGACCATCCTGTTTCGCTATCGTCAGGCGGTGTTATAGGAATGGGCGAGACAAGGCGAAATTATGACCCTTCGGGCAGGATTGCGAGTCAGGCTTTGACGGCGGCGATGAGCGAGATCGACGAGCTGCGGGCCCGGCTTGTGCGCGCCGAGGAACGGGCCCGCCGCGCCGAGGAGCGGGCGGCGATGCTGAAGATCGAGGTCGAGCGGCTGCGCAGCGCATCGGCCGCAGCCGCTGCGCCCGGCAGCAGCGGCACCGGCGGCGACCGCTTCACCGCGGTCAAGCGCGCCTTCGCCCGGCTCTATCACCCGGACCAGCGCGTGACCAGCCGGCTGGAAGCCGCGGTCCGGGCGGAAGTGTTCAACGAGTTCTGGCCCGAGATCGAGGCGATCGAGCGGCAGGGCTGATCCCACCGACAGACCGGGCGCTCGCCCGGCCGACCCCAGGAAGACCTTCATGACAAGCGATCTCGGACCGAACGCCAGCCTGATCGGCGTGCCCGGCTCGCGGGCACGCCTCGGCACGCCGGCGCTGATCCTCGACCTCGATGCGTTCGAGGCCAACATCGCCCGCATGGCGGACTACGCCCGCAGCCGCGGCATCGCGCTCCGCCCGCATGCGAAGTCCCACAAGAGCGTCGCGGTCGCCCGGGCGCAGATCGCCACCGGCGCCGTCGGCGTGTGCTGCGCCACCCTTGGCGAGGCGGAGGCGATGGCCGCCGCCGGCATTCCCGGCATCCTGCTGACCTCGCCGATCGCGACCCCGGCCAAGTTCACACGGCTGATCGCGCTCGCCGCGGGCGGCACCGACATCATGGCCGTGGTCGACGACCCGCGGGTGGTGGCGGCGCTGGACGAGGCGGCCCGGGCGGCGAACACCACGCTGCGGCTGGTGATCGACCTCGATGTCGGGCTCGACCGGACCGGCTGCGCGCCGGGCGACGCGGTGATGCTTGCCCATGCGATCGGCAGCTCGCCCCGCTTCGCCTTCGCCGGCGTGCAGGCTTATGCCGGCCACCACCAGCACATCGCGGACCCGGGCGAGCGCAGCGCGGCGACCGCGGCGGCATCCGCCACGCTGGCGGACGTGGTGCAGGCGCTGACCCAGGCCGGCTACAGGCCGGGCATCGTCACCGGCGCCGGCACCGGCACCTACGACATGGCGGCGGAGAGCGGCGTCTATACCGAGCTGCAGGTCGGCTCCTACCCGTTCATGGACGTGCAGTACCTGGAGGTCGGCTACGGCGCCGGCGGGCCGCCCTTCCAGCCGTCGCTGTTCGTGGCGACCAGCGTCATCAGCGCGGCGCGCAGCGACGGCGCCACCACCGACGCCGGGCTCAAGGCCTTTGCCACCGACGGCCCGCCGCCGCAGGTTGCCCGCGGTGCGCCGCCGGGAACCGCCTACCGCTTCCAGGGCGACGAGCACGGGCGGCTGGTGCTGCCGGACGATGCGCCGTCGATGGCGCCGGGGGCGATGGTGGAGTGCATCGTCCCGCACTGCGACCCCACCATCAACCTGTACGACCACATCCACTGCGTGCGCGGCGACACGCTGGAGGCGATCTGGACGGTGGACGCGCGCGGACGCTGAGCCGCGGCGGGAGCCCCGAGGCGGAGCGTCAGCCGGCGCCGGTCTGCAGGAAGCGGCGCTCGGTCCCCTCCAGCACCAGGCAGGTGAGGACGCCGGTCGCATAGGCGCCGGTGTCGATGCCGATGCGGTTTGGCCGCACCTGCGGCTCGCGCGAGATGGTGTGGCCATGGACCACGACATGGCCGAAGTCCGCGCGCGAGGTGAGGAACTCGTCGCGGATCCACAGCAGGTCGTTGGCATGCTGGTCCGCCAGCGCCACCTTCGGCCGCACCCCGGCGTGGACGAACAGATAGCCGCCCTCGACGTGAAACAGGGCGAGGCTCTTGAGGAAGGCGAGGTGGGAGGCCGGCAGCCGCTCGCGCAGCGCGAGCCGGGCCGCCTCCATCCTCTCGCTGGTCAGGCTGAAGGTGGACGGCATGGTGACACCATAGCCGAGCAGCGTCTCGCCGCCGCCGTTGCGCAGCCACATCGGCCCGATGGTGATGTCCTCGAGGAAGCCGAACATCGCCTCCTCGTGGTTGCCCATCAGGCAGACCTGCTCGAAGCCGGACGGCGGGCCGGCGATCAGCATGTCGAGCACCCGCGGCGATTCCAGCCCGCGGTCGATGTAGTCGCCGAGGAAGACGAGGAGCCTGCGCGACGGCCCCGGCCGCTTCTCCGCGTCCTCCACAATCTGCTCCATCAGCGCTTCCAGCAGATGGGCGGAGCCGTGGATGTCGCCGATCGCGTAGACTCGCGTGCCGTCCGGCACCGCGGCCGGGGGACGGACCGCTTCGGGCGTCCGCTCGAGTCCGATCAGCCTGCGCAGCATGCCCCTGTGCCCCGATTGCGATCCTGACGGGCGGTCAGAGCGAGACGGCAACACCCTGCCGTACCGGAAGCTCCGCCACCGGCGCCGTCTGCACCCATTCCGCCACGATGGCCCGCCCGCCGCGGTTGTCGAGCACGTTGTCGAGTGCGCTCACCACGCTGCGGTCGAACACCTTGCCGACGTCACGCTGGATATGCGCAAGCGCCTGGTCGATGTCCAGTCCGGGCCGGTGGGCGCGCGGGCTGACCAGGGCGACGAAGGCGTTTGCCACCGCCACGATACGCGCCGGGAGCATGATGGCGTCGCCGGCAAGCCCGCGGGGCATCCCGCTGCCGTCCACATGCTCCTGCGCCTGCCGGATCGCCTCCGCCACCGGCCCGTCGAAGGCGACGCCCTCCAGCAGGTCGGCGCCGCGCAGGATGCTTTCGCGCACCCCGCGCATCTCGGCCTCGTCCAGGTGGCGGTCGGAAGTGAGCAGCGCCGACGGCACGAGGATCTTGCCGACGTTGAGCAGCGTGCCGGCGATGCGCGTGGTGGCGACGACGCTCTGGTCGGCCACCATCTCGCGCGCGACCCTCTCGGCGATCTCGCCCACCCGCACCGAATGGCGGGCGGCATAGGGGTCGCGGGCGTCGATGATGGTAACCAGCGTGTCGACCAGCTTCTGCAGGTTGCGGCTGTTGCGCTCGCGCTCCGCCATCAGCTCGGTGATGTCCTCCTCGACGGTGAGGACCGCCCCTTCCAGCTCCGGCGACACGCCCTTCATCGGCACGTGCAGCGCCTGGACGATGCGGTCGCCGCGGTCGGCCGAAGTCACGGTCCGGCGCAGCGCCACCATGCCGTTCTGCTCCAGCGCATCCTCATGCGCGCGGCGATAGTCGCGGGCGACATCCTTGCCGAAGACGGCGGTGAGCGTGGCGCCGACGATGTCGGACAGCCCGACGCCGAGCCGCCGCGCCAGCGGCGCGTTGGCGAAGCGGCAGATCCCGTGGGCGTCGGTCACGAACATCGCCGAGGGCTGGGTGTCGGTCACCAGCCGCAGGAACCGCTCCTGCCGCGCCAGCCGTTCCGCCACCGCGTGATAGCGCCCGGCGGCGCGGGTGGCGCGGACCGAGGCGCCGTGTCGCCAGACCGCGGCGGTCACCACCACCATCAGCCCGATGATCAGCAGCAGCAGCACCAGCATGCGCGTGAGCCGCGCGTCGCTCTCGGCGAGCGCCTCCGCACGGTCGAGCTGATAGCTCATCAGCCACGGCGTGCCCTCCACCGGCCGCGCGCTCGCCAGCACCTGCTCGCCGCGGTAGCCGGGGGCGTCGACGAAGCCGTCGGCGTCACCGAACACCAGGGCCTCCGCCGCCTCCACGCCGGCCTCGGCCAGCGGGGTGAGCGGAGCGAGGCTGCCATCGGTGGAGGCGACCACGTCGATCCGCGCCCCCTCCTGGCGGAGCACGAGCGCCTCCGCGGTCTCCTCGGTCGCGCCCGGCTGGTGCAGCAGGGCGCGGAAGCCATCGTCGAGCGGCCGGAGTCCGATGACCATGCCGGTGTAGTTCGCACTCTCCGACGGCATCTGCAGCCGGTAGATCGGGGCAAGGAAGCCGATGCGCACCGCCCCCTCGGCCGCGTGGGCGTCGATGAAGGTGGGGCCGTCGCGCGAGGCGGTCCGGATCCAGTCCGCGATCTCGCCCTCGATCAGCGGCATGTCGCGGGTGGCCGACACCAGCATCCCGTGGGGATCGACGATGGCGATTCCCATGGTGCGCGGACCGCCGCCGGCCTGGAAGTCCACGTCGGACGCCGGCGGCCGCGAGAATCCGGCGCGCTCCGCCACCGAGGTGAGGTAGTTGCGCAGGTAGGCGGCCTGGCCGTCGAAGTCGATGAGCTGGGACCGGTCGCCGTCGGCCATGGCCAGCTCGGTCATGGTGAGCGCCACCGAGGGGTTGGCGGCGATGGCGGCGATCTCGTCCGCCTGCGCCTTCACCCAGTCCGCCACCGCCGACGCCCGGCTGTCGGCGACGATGCCGAGCCGCACCTGCCAGGCCCTGAGTTCGCGCTCGCCGGCGTCCTCGACCATGCGGATCACCGCGACCGCGCTGGCCACGGCGGCGATCACGAGCAGGAGGGCGAACAGCCCGATCTTGTTGCGGGCGCGCCGTGCCTCCGCCGCTTCCTGCGCGGCGATGTCGTCGGTAAAGGCCGGGGCCCCTCCCCCGGGCGGCGCAGGTGACTCGGCCATCGGGCATTCCTCGGCGTTGCGATCGCTCATCGCATAGTAGCAAACCACCCGTTAAGCAAAGACCAACGCCCGCCTCCTCCCCGGCAACGTCCTGTTAACCCCTTGCCGGTACCCTCGGAGGCACGCAATCGGGAGGAACGGGGGCGTCGCCCATGCGCATGAAGGCTGCAGCGGCCGTGATTCTGCTGCTGGCGCTGTTCGCGCTTCCGCTGCAGCAGGCGCATGCATCCCGGATCGCCCTGTTCGGCACCAGCGAGATGCAGGGCAACAATCTCGCCTTCTTCCCCCAGTTCACCGACATGCTGCGCCGCTATGCCAGCGACCTGCAATATCTGGGCGAGCCGTGCCAGGGCCGGCGCGACATTCCCTGCCTGCTCAAGGACTGGGAGAGCTTCATCCTTTCGGTCCAGGGTCTCGACCCGCGCACCCAGATCGATCGCGTCAACCGCTACGTCAACGCCGTGCGCTACGTCGAGGACCCGGTCAACTGGGGGGTGGAGGACTACTGGGCCACGCCGGCCGAGTTCTTCGCGCGGTCCGGCGACTGCGAGGACTACGCCATCACCAAGTACCTGACGCTCCGTTCGCTGGGCTTCCCGATCGAATCGATGCGGATCGTCGTGCTGATGGACACCAACCTCGGCATCGGCCATGCGGTGCTGATCGTCTACATGGACGACGACGTGCTGGTCCTCGACAACCAGATCGAGCAGGTGGTGTCGCAGGCGTCGATCCACCACTACCAGCCGGTGTACTCGCTGAACGAAATGGGGTGGTGGCGGCACCGCTGACCGCGCCCCATATTAACTGTATTAAAATTCCTCCACCTGTTAATGACTCCGCGCTGACACGACGCTGACAGGGTTCTCGTGGCTGGCCCAAGCCTCAACCAGCTCCGTTCCAACGCACAGATCTTCCTCGCCGGCGGCCTGCGGCTCGCCGACGCGGTGGGAGTGATGATCGCGGGGCTCGCCGCCTATCTGGTGCGCGAAGGCTCGTTCCCGATGGACGAGTCCTACATCGCGGCGATCGGCCTCTGCACGCTGTTCACCATCAACGCGATGGCGCTGGCGGACCTCTACTCGCTCCGCACCCTGCGCTCGCCCGCGGCCCAGGTGGGGCGCCTCGTCGCAGCCTGGGCGGTGGTGATGATGGCGATGCTGGCGCTCGCCTTCTTCACCAAGACGTCCGAGGACTTCTCGCGCATCTGGTTCCTGCTCTGGATCGCGATGGGCCTCGCCATGCTGTTCCTGAACCGGTTCATCGGCGCGCTGATCGTCGCGCGGCTGAACCGCAAGGGACGGCTGCGCGCCCGCGTCGCCATCGTCGGCGCCGGCGGCATCGGGCAGCGGCTGGCGGAGCATCTCAGCGGCCACGGCGCCAAGAGCTCGACGGTGGTCGGGGTGTGGGACGATCGCGGCACGCGCGTGCCGCCGTCGATCTCCGGCTTCCAGGTGCGTGGCACGGTCGAAGACCTGATCGCCTATGCCCGCGAGCACGAGGTGGACGACATCATCATCGCGCTGCCGTGGCAGGCGAGCGCCCGCATCCGCCAGATCGCGCGCCAGCTCTACGTGGTGCCGGCGAACGTGCGCATCTGCCCGGACCTCGTCGGCTTCGGCATCCCGCTGCGCGGCTTCTCCTCGATGGAAGGCGTGCCACTGCTGAACATCTACGAGCGGCCGCTGTCGGGATGGGCGCTGGTCACCAAGGCGCTGGAGGACCGGGCGCTCGCCATCCTGCTGCTGATCCTGTTCGCGCCGCTGATGCTCCTGATCGCCATTGCGATCAAGCTGGACAGCAAGGGCCCGGTGCTGTTCCGCCAGCGCCGCTACGGCTTCAACAACAATCCGTTCGACGTCTACAAATTCCGCTCGATGCGGGTGGAGGCCGGCGCCGACGAGAGCGCGCCCCAGGCGACCCGCGGCGACCCCCGCGTCACCCGCGTTGGCGCCTTCCTGCGCCGGACCAGCCTCGACGAGCTGCCCCAGCTGTTCAACGTGCTGAAGGGCGACATGTCCATCGTCGGGCCGCGCCCGCATGCGGTCGCCCACAACGAGAAATACGCCCGGGTCATCGACGAGTACATGTGCCGCCACAGGGTGAAGCCCGGCATCACCGGCTGGGCCCAGATCAACGGCTGGCGGGGCGAGACCGAGACCCCGGAAAAGATGAGCATGCGCGTCCAGTACGACCTGTACTACATCGAGAACTGGTCGCTGCTGTTCGACCTGCGTATCCTGTTCATGACCGCCTTCGTCGGCTTCACCCACCGCAACGCCTACTGACCCGCCCGGTGACCCAGCCCGCCACCTCCGCCAGCCTCGCCCCATGGCGCGCGTAAAGAAAGCGAAGATCGAGACCCGCGATCCGGCGGCGGTGCCGCTGTGGCTGTTCGTCGCCGTCCTGGCCTGGGCGCCGCTGCCCTTTGCCAGCAACACCGCCTGGGCCAGCAACCTGCTGGTGTGCCTGATCGCGCTCGCCGCCGCGGTGTGGGCCGTGGCCGCGATCCGCAACCTCGACCTGATCCGGGTGCCGCTGCGCCGCTTCCGCCTCCTCGCGGTGGTGGCGCTGGCGCTGACGCTGTGGGTGGTGGTGCAGAACGCGGGCTGGACGCCCGCCGGCTGGCACCACCCGATGTGGCAATCCGCGACCGACACGCTGGGCGTGCCCGCCACAGGGGCGATGGGGCTCGACCCCGCCGCGGCCTACGAGACCCTCGCCCGGGTCGGCGCCTACGGCCTCACCTTCTTCCTCGCCGTCCAGCTCGCCCGCCGGACCGAGACGGCGACGAAGCTCGCCTATGCGCTGGCGGCGATTGCGGTTGCCTACGCCCTCTACGGCCTGATCGTCCAGCTCGCCGACCTGCAGATGGTCGCCTGGGCGGAGAAACGGCACTACCAGGACAGCGTCACCAGCACCTTCATCAACCGTAACAGCTACGGCACCTTCGCCGGGCTGGGGCTGCTGGTGATCTGCGGGCTGCTGGTGCGCGCGATGCGCCGGATTGCCACCGAGGGCGTCACCGGCGGCGGGCTCAGCGAGATGCTGGACCGGCTGACCTTCCGCGAGTTCTTCCTGATCTTCGGCTTCGTGCTGGTGCTGGCGGCGCTGATCCTCACCAACTCACGCGGCGCCACGCTCAGCACGCTGTTCGCACTGATCGTGTTCGTCGTCGTCACCGTGCTCAACCAGCGCTCCCTGCGGCTCGGCACCATAATCGCCGGCGCGATCATCATCGTCGGCTGCTGGCTGGTGTTCAGCGTGTCCAGCGCCGGCCTCATGGCACGGCTGGCAGTGTTCGAAGAGGATGCGATCGGCCGGCGCGAGGTGGCGGAGATCGCGCTGCGCGCCATCGCCGACCGGCCCTTCACCGGCTTCGGGCTCGGCAGCTTCGAGGGCGTGTTCCACATGTTCCGCGACGCGGCGCTCAACCCCGACATCCCGGCCTTCGACAAGGCACACAACACCTATCTGGAATGGGCGCTGGAGGCGGGCGTGCCGGCCGCGATCGTGATGGTGGCGACGGTCGCAGCCCTCGCCATCGCCTGCGCCCGCGGCGCACTCATCCGCCGGCGCAATGCGGCCTACCCCGCCGTTGCAGCGGCCGCGTCCGCGCTGGTCGCCATCCACGCGCTGGTGGACTTCAGCCTGCAGATCCCGGCGGTCACGGTCTACTACGCCGCCATCCTTGGCCTCGGCTTCGCCCAGAGCTGGTCCACCGCCACCGACGAGGATCGCGCCGCCAGCAGCCGCCGCCAGACCGCCCAGGGTCTCGACGCCTGGCGCTCGGCCGCCGGGATGTAGCGAAGCAAATCCTCCGTTGAAAGCCAAGGCCACCGGCACCAGATAGGGACGGCGCGGGACGGCCCGTGACTTCCCGAACCACCGGTGGGGACGGCCTCATCACCAGCGATGGAGATGGGGATGATGTGGCTCGTCCTCGTTGCTGCGGGGCTGCTCGAGATCGGGTGGGCTCTCGGCCTGAAATACAGCGAAGGCTTCACCCGGTCGTGGCCGACGGTCCTGACCGCAGCCGCCATGATCGCGAGCCTCGCGCTGCTCGGCGTCGCGATGCGCAGCCTGCCGCTGGGCACGGCCTATGCGGTGTGGACGGGCATCGGCACGGTCGGGACGGCGCTGGCCGGCATCCTGCTGCTGCGCGAGCCCTTCGACTGGTCCCGCCTCGTCTGCATCGCCCTCATCGTTGCCGGAGTTGCCGGATTGAAGATCGTCGGCCGCTGAGGCCCGGACGCCGGCGTCGCTGCAGATATCTGCCGGGACCTGTCGACCTCCCCGCCGCTCGTTCGTTCCTTGAGCACAGCAAGCTCCTCGCAAGGAGAACGGCCATGAAGCTCTACGGATTCGGTCCGACCCGCTCCCTCCGCGCCCTCTGGGGACTGCGCGAGCTCGGCGCGGACTTCGAGTACGTGCCCGTCAACCTGCTCGCCCAGGAGAACCTCCGCCCGGATTTTCTCGCGCTGAATCCGGCGGGCAAGGTGCCGGTGCTGGTCGATGGCGACTTCGTTCTGACGGAGTCGGCCGCCATCGTCCTCTACCTTGCCGAAAGATTTCCCGACAGTGGGTTGCTGCCGGCCGGTCTCGAGGAGCGGGCGCAGGTCTATCGCTGGGTGATGTTCGCCATGACCGAGCTCGAGCAGCCGCTGTGGCGGATCGCCAAGCACTCGTTCCTGCTTCCCGAGGACAGGCGCCTGCCGCAGGACATCCCGCTTGCCAGCGAGGACTTCCTCGCCATGGCGCGCGTGCTTGACCGTCACATGGAGGGGCGCACGTTCATCGTCGGCGATCGCATCTCCGCCGCCGACTGCGTGACGGCCTACCTGATGGACTGGGCCAACGAACTGCATCTGGCCGACGGCTTTCCGAACCTCCGGGCCTATCTCGATCGCATGTACGCGCGTGCCGCGGCGCCGCAGCGGATCGCCGAGGCGTTCGAGCGCGTTCAGGCGGCCGATGGCACCGGCGCCGGGCT
>CALKHQ010000119.1 GCA_937988735.1 uncultured Alphaproteobacteria bacterium | reverse complement strand
GGTGCCGCCGCAGCGGTGGATCCTGCGCGGCCACCAGCCGGCGCCGATCGATGCGTGGATCGCGCAGGCAGCCGCGCTGCGCGCGCCGGCAGAGCCGGCGGCGCAGCAGTAGGATCGCGGAGCGGTCAGGCCCCGGACTGGGCGCCCGGCGGCTGCATGCCGGTGCGCACGACCATGTCCGGATGCTTCAGGGCGAAGATCGCCGCCTGGGTCCGGTTGGTGTAGCCGAGCTTGCGCAGCAGGCTCTTCAGGTGCGACTTCACCGTCGCCTCGCTGAGTGCAAGCCGGAAGGCGATCACCTTGTTGGAATGGCCCTGGGCAAGCTCGCCCAGGATCTGCCGCTCGCGGAACGACAGATCGGGATCGGCGCGGCCGCCCGTGCCAGGCGATGCCGGCCGGGCCAACCGCGGCGGCGGACTGTGCGGCACCTCGTGCGCGGTGGTCCCGTTGACCGGCGCCGGTCGCAGCCCGCCGTTCGGTCCGGGGCCGTGCGTCTGTGCCCCGTTGGCCAACCCGTTGACCGCCGATCCGTTGACCGTCGGTCCTGACTGGCCGCCCATCCGCGACAGCAGGTGCCGGAGCTCGCTCGGGTAGACCATCTGCCCGTGCGAGACTGCATCCACCACCGACCGGACGGTCTCGAAGGAGAGGCTGTTCTGCAGGTAGCCGTGGACGCCGTGGGCAAGGGCGTCGAGCAGCGCCTGCCCGTTTTCCCCCTTGCCCGTCAGCAGGATGATCCTGGCGCCCGGGAACCGGCTCCCGACGCGCTGCAGCCATTCGCCCATGGGCCGTCCGCCTGCGGGCGTTTCCGTCAGCACCACGTCGACATCGTGGCGGGCGGCACCGTCCGGCGCGGAGTCCCCGGCGTCGGCGCCCACGTCGACAACGTCATAGCCGCACTCGCCGAGCATGCGGGCGAGCGCCTCCCGGAACAGCTGGCTGGAGCCGACAATGGCGATCGTGGTCATCGCGCAGCCCTCCCTGCCCCGGCAGCAGGGCCGGCCCGGCCGACGCGAGACCGCGCGATCATCGACATCGGGTCCAGGCCCCCTCCCCGGTCAGCGTGGCGTTTCGAGGCTGGCCACCGATCGTGGCCAAACTGTGGTGCGGCAGGAGCCGCCGCCCTGGCGGCCGTGCCGAGGCACGACCGTTCGCGGCCGAAGCGCCCTGCCTGTTCCTGATGGTGATCCGTCATCGCCGTCCGCACCCTTGCTGGCATGGCTCAAGCCCCTGCATCAGCTCTAGAGGCGGGCGTCTCCGGACGGCATCCCCCCGTTGCGGTAGCGGTTCACCGCCCAGACGGCCGCCTGGGTGCGGTTGCTGAAATGCAGTTTGCGCAGCAGGCTCTTGAGGTGGGACTTCACCGTCGCCTCGCTGATGCTCATGCGGTGCGCGATGATCTTGTTGGCGTGGCCTTCGGCGAGATGAAGCAGGATCTGGGATTCCCGCCGGGACAGGCCGGCCTCCTGCAGCCGATCCGGCGCGACGGGTGCGGCCGGGAGCGGTCCCGCAGGCCGCGGCTCCGCGACGGCCGACGGATGGCCGGAGGTCTCCGGCAGCCGGGCCTCCAGCGCCGTCTCCTCCCCCGGGGCCGCGGGCTTCAGCCCCAGAAGCTGGTCGCGCATCACGGGCGGATAGACGATCTGGCCATGCATGACGGTCTCGATGATCGCGAGCATCGCCGCGAACGAGATGTCCTTGTTCACATAGCCGTGGGCGCCGCCGGCCAGCGCCGTCTTCACCACCTCGGGCCGCGCCGGACCGTCCGTCAGCAGGATGATCCTGGCGCGCGGGAAGGCGAGATGCACGCGCTGCAGCCAGTCCGAAAGCTCCCCGGACGGCCGGTTGTAGGCATCCGGCAGTTCCGTCAGCACGAGGTCCACGGCGTCGTCGGGCGCGGGCGTCCCTTCGGTATCGTCGAACCGGCTGCCGTCGGCGACCGTGTAACCCCGCTCCGAAAGAAGCCGGGCCAGGCCCTCCCTCACGAGCGTGTTCGGCTCAAGAATAACCACCTGCCGCATCGTTAATCCCCCCCGGATATAACTGGATGCCTGGTTGATGTGACTGTCATCGCGGCCGTGCGGTTCCCCCACGTCGGGCCTGCAGCCGCGAAACAGACGGCTCTGTCGAGAGAACATCCCTCCAATTTGCTGGCGTCTCTGGGAAATCTCGCTGGCCGTCCCCAATGACGGCGTAAGCAAACGCTAACCCCGGCCGTCCGACGGAACGCAGCGGGCGCACCTGCCCCGCAGGTGGGCCATGAGATCCTCTTTCCCCCCACGGTTCGATCTCACGGAACGAAACATAACATAAAGTTATCTGGAATACAAATCCTCACTCTACGGCCATGCGAGCATTTACTGACTTTTCGACGTACAATAGAACCCTCCGATCGGATGGCATGCGATCCGACCGTATGAACCGGCCGCGGGACGCCGGGGCACCGGCCGCCAGGGATCGCCGCCGCCGCTGACCGGCCGCTTTCCGGTGCTCGAACCGACCGCAGCCCGCGGAGTCGTCCACGCGCTTCGGCCAGGGGGCGGAACGCGCCGTCAATGGCGCCGCGGCCGGGCGTGGCGATTCTTTTGGATGATCCCTCCCGAGACTTCGAAAGGCGCCCTTCCTTACTAAGGGGTGAGCGTCTTTCCTCTCTCACACTATCGCTCAATTGTTTTTGTAGATTTCCGAACCCTAACATCGCGGACCGGCCGCAGGAAAACGGGGCAGGAACAGGGCGGCCGCAGCGAGGATGGGGGAACGCATGGCACGGCCGTCTTTGTCCGCACCCATGTCGGGGTTGATCGTCGTCGTACTGGCCGGCTGCGCCGACCCGATGCGCTATGCCGCCCCCATCGCCACCATGCGCGCCGGCACCGAACAGGTGGCGGGCGTCGTGGGCGCGTCCATGGCCCATGTCGAGGCCGATCCGGGTGCGCAGTGGCAGTTCTGCCTCGTCGCCGCGGCCGCGGCCGGCGTTCCGCTGCAGACCGCCAGCGCCGATGCGCTCGGCGATGCGCCCGCGGGCCCCTGCGCCGTCACCTGGCGCGAGGCGCGGGACGAGGAGCGCGTCGCCAGCGCCGCGATCTGGACCCGCCACGACACCGTCCATGCGCTGACCGACTACGTGCGGGCGCTGGAGGCGCTGATGAAGGCCGACGACGCCGCGCTGGAGGACGCCGGCCAGACGCTCGCGCATGCGGTCGGCGCCCTGTTCGAGGCGGCCGCCCGGCTTCCCGGCAACGGCGCCCTGCCGGGCGCGCGGCAGGCGGCGGCCGGCGTGGAAGACCTGCTGGCCGGCCTCTCCACCGACTACGCCCGGCTGGCGACGCTGCGCGACGCGGTGGTGGCCGCCGACCCGGTGGTCAGCCGGTTCGTGGCCCTGGTGGCAGCCGACGTCGAGGTCGCCCACGCGCTGCGCACCGGCCGCGCGCCGGTGGAGTTCGCACGCGCGCGGCCTGGAACGGTGATGCCGGTGCGGACGGACGGTGGTCAGCAAGTCCTCGAACTCCCAAGCGCAGTGGCCGCGTTCCGGGCGAGCGACCCGGCGGGCGCCGTGCAACGGCTGGGGATCGCCCATGCCGCCCTGGTCAGGGCCGTCACCGACGACACGAGCAGGAGCTTCATCGAGCTCACCTTCGCCGTCGATCAGTTCGCTCAGGCTGCCCACGAGGTGTGGCAGGCTTACGGCGCCTACACCGAGGCCCTCGCACGAAGCGGATGATCCGTCGCCGCGCCCCCCGCGCAGACCGTCCCACGTCCGAACGCGCTCCGGCCCGCGCCGGCTTCCCGACACGGGCGAGGACACCCGCAGACACGAGCGGCCAACCGGCCGGATATCGGCCGGGAGGCCGTCGGTGCCTGCCGTCGGACAGGCACCGACGACCCCCGCGGGCATCACTCGGCGGGACCCGAAAGCCCGCCCCAGGTACGCACAAAGGAATACGGGATGAAAACTGAGAGTGATGCGCCCCTATCGCCATCTGCACCGGCGATGATGTACGCCCGGTAAGGATCATTGGGTGCCATCACGCGGAAAAAGGAAGTGAGAAAACTCACAATCCGTTCACGACGGCTCCGGGCGTGCCCGTTCAACCCACGTGTGCGCCCTCGACCATCTGGCGCAGGCGCTCGAGGTCGAGGATCTCGATCCGGCGGTTGCCGAGCCCGACCAGCCCGATCGACGCGAGATAGTTGAGCTCGCGCGTGACCGCCTCACGATGGGTGCTGACCCGGGTGGCGAACTCGTGGTGCGTGGGCGCCGGCTGGACCACCGCCCGGTTGGGGTCGCCATCCGCCGGACGGGCAAGCCGCAGCAGCTCCGCCTGCACCCGCATCCGCACCGCGAGCGTGCTGAACTCGTAGATCCGCCGGCTGAGCGCGCGCGCCTTCGCCACCAGGAGCTCGGTGACCCGCATGTGGGCCTTCGGATGGGCAAGGAGCGTCGCGCGGAAGTTCTCCGCGGTCATCCGGCCGATCAGGCTGGGCTCGATCGCGACGATCGTCGCCGACCGCGGCTCGCCGTCGATGGCGGAGAACTCGCCGAACACGCCGCCCTGCGGCACGTCGATGTAGGTGACCTCCTTGCCGTGGGGCGAGAAGCTCTTGGCCTCGATCCGGCCCTCGACGACGAAGAACACGTCGGTGGTCGGGTCCCCCTCGGCCATGATCTGGCGCTTGCGCGGATAGCGCGTCCAGGCCGTGAGCCGGGATATGTCCTCGATCTCCGTGGGCGAGAGATCGGAAAAGATGTCGATACCCTGCAGGAGATGTCGTGGCACCATCCGTGCGAATTCACCTCCCCACTTCTGCGGACACGCCGGCGGGCGGTGACCCGCAAGGGGCCTCGCCTCCGGCTCTTCGGCTGCGAGCATAGGTGCGCCCGGCTGCCGCCGCCGGTGGGAAAACTAACACAGGACGTGTCGTTCAGCCCGATCACAATCGCCGCGATCACACGCAACGGTCGCAGGGCGGAGGACCGCCGGCACCCTGCGGACGCGTTGCCGCCCCGCCCTTGCCCGCCTTGCCGCCCCCCGGGCAAGCTGATACCTACAAGCCCATGGTCGAGTCGCCGCGTCCGCCCGTGCGCGTCGCGCCGTCGATCCTGTCGGCCGACTTCGCCCGCCTGGGCGAGGAAATCCGTGCGATCGACAAGGCCGGCGCTGATTGGATCCATGTCGACGTCATGGACGGCCATTTCGTGCCCAATCTGACCATCGGTCCGGCGGTCGTCCGCGCGCTGCGCGGTCACAGCGACAGGCCGTTCGACGTCCACCTCATGATCAGCCCGGCCGACCCCTATCTCGAGGCCTTCGCCGAGGCGGGCGCCGACATCCTGACCGTCCATCCCGAAGCCGGACCCCACCTGCACCGGACGCTGCAGGCGATCCGGCGGCTGGGCAAGCGGGCCGGCGTCGCGCTGAACCCGGCGACCCCGGTGCAGGTGCTGGAGCACGTGCTGGACGACATCGACCTCGTGCTGGTGATGACCGTCAACCCCGGGTTCGGCGGGCAGCGCTTCCTTCCGGCAATGATCGAGAAGATCGCCCGGGTGCGCGCCATGATCGAATCCCGCGACCGCGCGATCGCGCTCGAAGTCGACGGCGGCATCAACGCGGAGACGGCGCCGCTCGCGATCAATGCCGGCGCGGATGTGCTGGTCGCCGGCTCCGCCGTCTTCACCGGTGGCGCCGCGCGCTACGGGCCGAACATCGCGGCGCTGCGCGCGCCGCAGCATGATAGCGGTCGGCTCGCCGCCGTCGTCCCGTGATCCAGACGGAGATCTTCGGCCGCGTCGAGCGCTGGCGGGATCACCTGGTCTTCGGATCGGTGGTGCGGGAGGTCCGCCGCCGGCATCCGCGGCTGCGGCCTCTGCTGGCGCGGATTGCCGACCGCATCCCGTTCGAGGACATCACCGATCCCACCCGCAACCGGGGCGCCTGGCTGGGGCTTCCCGACATCTGGCCCGGCGACCGCAGCCGCGGCACGACCTTCCTCGACGCCTGGGGCCGCGATCCGAAGGCGCTGTACGAGCCGTCGGTGGACGCGCTGCTGCACGGCCACGGCTTTTCGTGGCTGCGCGACCTCGCCGCGGTCGGCAGCGCGGAAGCCTGCACCCTCGCCCATGCCGCCACCGCCTACTGGCTGGAGCGCTACGGCCGCTGGCACGCGCTCGCCTGGCGTTCGGACCTGCTCGCGCGCCGGCTCGCGAGCTGGACCAGCCATTTCAGCTTCATCACCGACGGCGCGCCGGATGCCGAGACGCGGCAGGCGACCCAAGACGCGCTGATCGCCTCTGCCCGCCGCCAGCTCCGCCATCTCTGCCGGGCCGGCGCCGAGGACGTGGACGGACAGGCCCGCATCGGCGCCCTGTGCAACGGTATCGTCGCGGCGATCGCGCTGATGCCCGGACAGGCGATCGGCGAGCAGCTCGCCACCAAGGCGCTGCTGCGGCTGATGGCACGGCTGGCGCGGACGCTCGGCGAGCAGCTCCATCCGGACGGCGGCCATGTCGGCCGGTCCCCGGCACAGCAGTTCGCCACCGTCTGCGACCTTGCCGCTGCCCGCCACGCGCTGTCCGCGTCGCTGCTCGGCGTGCCGGACTGGCTGCAGCACGCGCTCGACCGCAGCGCGCCGGTGCTGCGGATGCTGCGTCACGGCGACGGCGCGCTCGCCCTGTTCCACGGTGCGCAGGAGGGAAGCGCGGAGGCGATCGATCTGGCGCTGGACCGGGCGCAGGCCGCCGGCGCGAGCCCGACGGTGGCGCGCCACTCCGGCTACGCCCGGATCGCGGCCGGCAACGCGGTGCTGATCATGGACTGCGGCGTCCCGCCCCGCGCGGACGCGGAGGAGCTCCACGCCGGGCCGCTGGCGTTCGAGCTGTCGATCGGGCGGCAGCGGGTTATCGTCAACTGCGGCGCCATGGTCGAGGGCGGCGCGGCGTGGCGGAACGCGATGCGCGCGACCGCCGCCCATTCGACGCTGACCGTCGCCGACACCAACGCCGATCCGCGCGCGCTGCGCGAGGGGGTGGACGAACCGAGGTTCAGCGAGCACGAAGGGGCGTGCCTGATCGAGGCCACCCATGCGGGCTACGCCCAACGGTTCGGGCTGCTGCACAGGCGCGCCCTCTACTGCGACGCGGCCGGCCAGGACTGGCGCGGCGAGGACACGCTCGTTCCGGCGGGCGGGGCCTCGGCCGAACGGCAGTCGTTCACGCTCCGCTTCCACCTGCACCCGCGGGTGCGCGCTACCCTCGCCCAGGACCAGGCGACGGTGCTGATCCGGCTGCCGGACAAGTCGGGCTGGCGGTTCCGCGCCAGGGGCGGCCAGGTGAGACTCGCCGCCTCGATCTACGTGCCCGACGGGGAGACGGTGCAGCGCACCGAGCAGATCGTCGTCACCGGCGCCACCGACCACAACGGCGCGCAGGTGCGCTGGGCCCTGCAGCGGGTCGCCTGACCGCAGCAACACCGGCAGCACGGCGGCCCCTCATTTTGCCATTGACCGCATCCCGGCGCCGTCGTTCAGGATAGCCAACTGGCATCTCAGGGGGTGGCACCGCGATGTTGGCCGAGCCTCTGCTGTTCCCGCGCACAACCCCCGCGGGTTACGACCCGCTGGAAGACGACGAGGACTTCATCCCGTCGCGGCACCTCGCGCTCGAGCCCTGCACCGGGCGGTTGACACTGGCCGAGCTGGGCTACACGCCCGAGGAGATCGCGCTCTGCGCCAGCCCCATTGCCGTCTCCGGCGTGTTCCGGCTTCTCTCGGACGAGGGGGTTGCGGTGCTGCGCCGGATCTGCCGCGCGCTGGAGCCGTCGGCGGTGAGCGGCCGGCGCATCGCGAAGATGGTTCGCGGCGCGGCCTACCGCTCCCGCTTCGTCCGCGGGCTGTGCCTCAGCCCGGAGGTGACCGAGTTCTGCTCGAAGATCTTCGAGACCGAGCTGGCGCCCCACACCATGCCGGCGCAGCTCGGGCACATCAACTACGCCCCCGAGGACCTGTCCCGGGCCGTGGACCGCTGGCATCACGACACGCTGGGCTTCGACTATGTGCTGATGGTCAACGACCCCAACACCTTCCGGGGCGGCCGCTTCCAGTATTTCCTCGGCACCAAGCGCGAGGCCGCGGAACTGGCGAAGGCCGGCCGCGAGCCGCCGCCCGAGCGGGTCGTCTCCCCGCACTTCCCCGGTGCGGGCTACGCGCTGCTGCAGCAGGGGAACATGGTGGTGCACCGCGGCGGCCGGCTGGAGGAGCCGGCGGAACGGATCACCTTCATCAACGGCTACGTCGCCCGTGACATCGCCAAGCCCGACCCGTCGCGGCTCAGCGACCTCCGGGTGTGGGACCCGCCACACGTGGTCTATCCGGAATGGGCGCGGCACAAGGCCTGGCTCGCGCGGGCCAAGCTGGACGCGGCCATCGAGCAGATGCCCTTCACCGACGACCGCGAGGCGCTGGTCGCGCATCTGCGTGCGGCCATCGCCGACGTCGAGGATGCCATCGCCGACCTCACCTCGGACGCGCCGCCGGGTGAGGTCTGGTACGCCGGCTGACCCGCGTCTCCCGCGCCCGCCCCGCGCGGGCGCGCCGTTCCGAGGTCCGACCGATGCAGAACCTGCCGCTGTCCTTCCCGACCACCCGCCCCGCCGGACTGCCGGAGTTCGAGGACGAGCCGCGCTACGACCCGGCGGTGCACCTGGCGCTGGTCCCGCCGACGGAGCGGCTCACCCTCGCCGAGCTGGGCTACACCGCGGAGGAGATCGCGCAGTGCCCCAGCCCGATCGCGATCAGCGGGCCGTTCCGGCTGCTCTCCGACGAGGGCGTGCGGGTGGTGCTGGACCTGTGCCGGCGGCTCAGCCCCTACGCCCGCGGCGCCGAACGCATCGAGCGCTTCGTCCGCCAGTCGGTGTACCGCTCCCGTTTCCTGCGCGCGTTCTGCAGCTGCCCCGTGGTCAGCGCCTTCATGAGCGACATCCTCGAATGCCCGCTGTCGCCGCACACCATGCCCAGCCAGTGGGGGCACATCAACTACGCCCCCGAGACGCTGGGCCGGCCGGTGGACCGCTGGCACCACGACACGCTGCAGGTCGACTACGTGATGATGGTCACCGACCCGCGGACCCACAGGGGCGGCCGCTTCCAGTACTTCCTCGGCACCAAGGCCGACGCCGCGGAGCTGGCCAGGGCCGGCCACCGGGACTATCCGCCGGAGAACGTGGTGGCCCCGGAGTTTCCCGGCGCGGGGTGGGCGGTGCTGATGCAGGGCAACATGGTCGTGCATCGCGGCGGCGCGCTGGAGGAGCCGGCGGAGCGGATCACGCTGGTCAACGGCTACGTGCCGCTGGAAATCGGGCTTCCGGATCTCTCCCGGCTCGATGACCTCCGCGTGGTGGATCCGCCTGACATCATCCTGCCCGAATGGGTCCGCCACAAGGCGTGGCGGGCGCGCGGGCAGCTGGACAAGCTGCTCGCCGACCTGCCGTTCACGGGGGACCGGGCGACACTGGTCGGCCTGCTGAAGGACGCCATGGCCGACATCGACGCCGCCATCCGCGACCTCGAGGACGACCGCGAGGCGCGCGAGCACTACTATACCGGATGATCCCGCGACTCTACGTCACCGCAGACCTTGCCGCCGGGCGCCTGGTCGAGAGCGAGGACGTCCACTACCTGCGCACCGTGCTGCGGCTGGCCGAAGGCGCGGCGGTGGAGCTGTTCAACGGCCGCGACGGCGGCTGGCGCGGCCGCATCGAGCAGCTCGGCAAGAAGGCGGCCGCCATCCGGGTGGACACGCAGGTGGCGGCACAGGCGCCCGTGCCCGACCTGATGCTGATGTTCGCACCGCTGAAGAAGACGCGGATCGACTTCGTGGTCGAGAAGGCGACAGAGCTCGGGGTGGCACGGCTGTGGCCCGTCCTCACCGACCATGCGATCACCGACCGGGTGAACGAACGCCGGCTGGCGGAGATCGCGCGCGAGGCGGCCGAACAGTGCGGGCGCCTGTCGGTCCCCGAAGTGCGCGAGCCCCGGCGCCTCCGCGACACGTTCGACCTCCTTGCAGGGGAAGGACGGCGACTTTTCGTCGCCGACGAGACCGGCGGCGGCATCGCCGCGGCGGACGCCTTTGCCGCAGCCGTCCTGCCGGCCGCGATCCTGATCGGGCCGGAGGGCGGATTCTCGGCGGCAGAGCTTGACCTGATGCGGCGTCTGGACATTGTTAACGCCATCGATCTCGGACCGCGAATCCTGCGGGCCGAGACGGCTGCCGTTGCGGCGCTCGCCTGCTTCCAGGCGCTGTGCGGCGACTGGCGCAAGGGACCGGTCCCTCGCGTCCCTGCCTCTTGATCGACCGCATTCTCCGGATGGCGTCGGGATGCTATCTCCGCCCCGGCAGATGCCCGGACGGAGCGAGACTGGATGACTGCGGTACCCCAGACCGACGTGGCCGTGGTGACGGACAAGCGCGACCTGGTCGCGTGGTTCGAAGCCGGGTCGAAGCCCGCCGACGGCTGGCGCATCGGCACCGAGCACGAGAAGTTCGCCTTCACCACCGAGGATCTGCGCCCCCTGCCCTATGACGGCCCGCGCGGCGTGCGGGCGATGCTGGAGGGACTGCTCCAGTTCGGCTGGAAGCCGGTCTACGAGGGGGAGAACATCATCGCGCTGGTGGCCGACAGCGGCTGCTCGATCTCGCTCGAACCCGGCGGGCAGATCGAACTGTCGGGCGCGCCGCTGCGCAACATCCAGGACACCTGCGCGGAAGTCCACACCCACCTCGACCAGGTGCGCCACGTCGGCGAGAAGCTGGGCATCGCCATGATCGGCACCGGCTTTCACCCCACGCTGCGCCGCGACGAGGTGCCGTGGATGCCGAAGGGGCGCTACGGGATCATGCGCGCCTACATGCCGAAGAAGGGCAATCTCGGCCTCGACATGATGCTGCGCACCTGTACCGTGCAGGTGAACCTCGACTACGGCAGCGAGGCCGACATGGTGCGCAAGTTCCGCGTCGCCCTCGCCCTGCAGCCCGTCGCCACCGCGCTGTTCGCCAACTCGCCCTTCACCGAGGGCAAGCCCAACGGCTTCCTCAGCTACCGCAGCCACATCTGGACCGACACCGACCCCGACCGCACCGGCATGCTGCCGTTCGCCTTCGAGGACGGTTTCGGCTTCGAGCGCTATACCGAATATGCGCTCGACGTCCCGATGTACTTTGTCTACCGCGACGGCCGCTATGTGGACGTCGCCGGCCAGTCGTTCCGCGACTTCCTCGAGGGCCGGCTGCCCGGCCTTCCCGGCGAGCGGCCGACGCTCGGCGACTGGTCCAACCACCTCACCACCCTGTTCCCCGAAGTCCGCCTGAAGCGGTTCATCGAGATGCGCGGCGCCGACGGCGGACCGTGGCGCCTGCTGTGCGCGCTGCCGGCGCTGTGGGTCGGGCTCCTCTACGACGCGACCGCCCTCGACGCCGCCTGGGAGCTGGTGAAGGACTGGACGGCGGAGGAACGGCAGGCGCTGCGCGAC
>CALKHQ010000118.1 GCA_937988735.1 uncultured Alphaproteobacteria bacterium | reverse complement strand
CCTCGTCTTCGGGATCGGGCGGAACCACCGGGTCGGGAGCAGCCGTGCAGAAGACGGTGAAATTGGTGACGAGGCCCGCGGAACCGCCGGCCGCGACGAGGCGCAGGCCGGTGAAGCCGGCCGGCACCGTGGCGCTGGCCGAGGCCCCGTCAACCAGGGTGAGCGCGGGGATCAGCGTCGTCGTGCCCGCGAGGTCGAGAAACTCCGCGGTGGCGACCCCGTCGTTCGGGACGTCGTTGACCGAGACGGTAATGGTCTCCCCGGCGGTGAACGCGTCGCTAGCGATCGCGATGTTGCCCGGCGGGGTGTAGATGAGAGTCGTCCCCGGCGGTGCGAAGATGAACCGATTCACCGCGGAGCAGCCGGCGGAGAGCGGCTGCGCCGCCTTTGCGGGCGCTGCCGCGCCGGCCAGCAACGCCGCACCGATCAGGGCAACAGGACTTGTACGCACGATCCACATGCCCGCTCGGTTCAACGCCGAGCCACGGTGGAGGACCGCACAGAGGGCGTCAAGCCGGCAACGGTCGCACGGTCTGTCGGGGCGATGCGGGTCCGGGCGGTCACTGGAAGTCGAGCTCGTGCCGGGCGAAGGCGCGCGGGCCTTCGGGCGCCGGCTGCAGGTCGCCGACCGGGGGACCGCCGAGGTAGGTGAAGTTGCGGCGCGAGAGCTCGAGCACGGCCTCGGCCGTCGGCACATTCATCGCGGCGAGCTGCAGGCCGCGGGGCGCCAGCGCCTGAGCCACCCGGCTGGCCCGCTCCAGCATCCCGTCGGAGATCTGGCGCTCGAAGTCGATCGAAATGATGCCGATCCCCGCCCGGCCGAACTGCCAGGAGCGCATGCCCAGCGCCTGCACAGTCGGGAATTCCGACATCGGGACCGACACTGCCAGGTTCCCCACCGCGCCCCGCAGGCGGGCAGTGATCTCGGACAGGCGGCTTTCCGGAATGCCGAGCGGCATCGCCTCGACGTGCAGCGTGAGCTGGCGGCCGAAGCGCCGCGGCACCTGCGCCAGGAAGTCCTGGAGCTGCATCCGCGTTGTGCGCCCGGCCAGCGTTTCGAAATGGACAGGCGCGGTCAGGTTCGCGCGCGCGCCGCTGTCGTTCAGCTTCTTCAGCGTGAACAGGCATTCCTCGATGCCGTAGATGTCGAGCCGGGCGATGCCCGCGTGGTCGCGCGCGCTGCCGAGGACATCATAGCCCGTCGTTGCATCCGGCCCGGTGCCCCGCCGTGGGCGGCAGACATAGGCGGCGATCCGCCCCTCGCGGGCATGCCAGACCGGCTGGTAGGCGAAGGTCAGCGCGTCGACCTGGTCGCCGCCCAGCATCTTGAACAGGGCGCTGCGCCGCGCCTGGCGGTGGATCTCGGAGAACAGCGGATCGACCGGCGCTGGCGCACCTGCAGGCTCGTCCGCTGCATCCAGCAGCGCGTGCTCCTCCACCACCGCTTCGGCGATGCCGGTGTCGACCGGACGGTGCACGGCATTCTCGGCAAAGAAGGACGCCGCATCCCGCACCGTCACGTGGCCCGCGTCCTTCCGCCCGAACAGCTTTTCCTCGATCGCCTCGACGATCAGCTTGCAGCGCATGGCGATCGTCTCGATGTCGTCGCTGGCGAAGATCAGCGTATACTGGTCCTCGCCGACCTGGACGCAGACGTCCTCGTGATGGGTGTGGCGATGGATGCAGGAGCGGACGACCGCGTGCACGACTGCGCCCTTTGCCAGCCAGCGGGTATAGCCCAGTCTCTGGCGGACGGCCTTGAGGTTCAGGAAGTAGATCCGGTTGAGCGTGAGGCCGACGGTGCGCGCAGCCGAGTCTCCCCGGGACACGGCCAGCACCTCGCTCATCGTCGCCAGACGAACCGGAGCACGCTCCAACGGGGCCATCGCCTGTCTTTCCTCCACGGCTCGCGCGCAGTCTTTGCGAGCCACGGTTAACCGTTCCTGCACGGGCGGGTGGATGCCGGGCCGGGCCTGGCCTTGTCCGGCACAATCTGTTCGAATTTGCGGGGCATTCGAGCGAATGCGGACGGTGTTCCGTCCTCGCCGCGGTCCCGGCCGCAGCCTGCGGCCGGCGACGATGAGGCTTCGCCTGCGGAACCGCGGCGTGCTACCGCGGAGTCGCGGAGGATGGCACCGTTACGGCGCTGGCCGACAACAACGCCAGCATGACGGAGGGAGCAGATGGGACTTGGCGTCCTGTTCATCGGTGGCACGGGGCTGATCTCGCTGCCCTGCGTGCACGAGGCCCTCGCCGCCGGCCACAGCGTCACCGTGTTCAACCGCGGCCAGCGGGGCGAGGCCGTGCCCGCCGGTGTGGAATGCCTCGTCGGCGACTGCGGCGACCCCGCCGCGCTGAAGGCGCTCGCGGCGCGCCATTTCGACCTGGTCTGCCAGTTCATCGCCTACATGCCGGCCGAGATCGAGCGCGACATCGCGCTGTTCGGCGGCCGCACCGGCCAGTATGTCTTCATCTCCTCGGCATCAGCGTACCGGAAGCCGGCGGACCGCTGGCCGATCACCGAGGCGACGCCGCTGGAGAATCCGTTCTGGGAGTACAGCCGCCGCAAGGCCGCCTGCGAGGCCGTGCTCGCCGGGCAGGACCGGCTGCCCTGGACCGTCGTCCGCCCCAGCCACACGGTGCGTACCCACTTCCCCACCGGCATGTCCGAGCGGGACGCGGTGGCGTCGCGTCTGCGCCGCGGGCTGCCGGTGGTGGTCCACGGCGACGGCACCAGCCTGTGGACGCTGACCCGGGCGGAGGACTTCGCCGTCCCCTTCGTCCGGCTGTTCGGCCAGCCGGCGGCCCTGGGCGAGGCGTTCCACATCACCGCCGACCACGCCTACAGCTGGAACCAGATCTACGGGGCGATCGCGGCGGTGCTGGGCGTGAAGGCCGAGATCGTGCACGTGCCGTCGGACACGCTGATCCGCTTCCGGCCGGACTGGACCGGCCCCCTGCTCGGCGACAAGGCCAATTCGGCGGTGTTCGACAACAGCAAGGTGAAGGCAGTGGTCGGTGGCTTCGCCTGCGCGCGCGACCTCGAGGTCATCCTTGCCGCCCCGCTCGCCGCCTACCGGGCGCGCGTCGGCGCCGGCGCCCCGGAGCCGGATCCGCTGGACCCGGTGTTCGACGCGGTGATCGCGGCGCAGCGGGCGGTGCGTCCGGCGGCCTGACCGGAACCGGCGTCAGCCCTCCAGCCAGCGGGCGTTCACGCAGTTCCGCAGGATCCCGTGCTTCAGGTAGAGCACCGCGGTCTCGACCGACAGCCGGCGCGCGTCATGGACGCTTTCGGGGCTGGACCAGGCGGCGTGCGGCGTCAGCAGCAGGCGGCCGTCGAATTCGCCTGACGCAAGGGCCGCGGCGAGCGGGCCTTCCGCCGGAACAGGTTCCTCCGGCATCACGTCGAGGCCGGCCGCGGCGAGCCGCCCGGCGCGCAGGGCCTGCAGCAGCGCCGGGATGTCGATGATCGCGCCGCGCGCCGTGTTCACCAGGATCGCATCCGGCTTCATCATCGCCAGCGTCTCGGCGTTGATCATGTTGCGCGTCTCGGCGGTCAGCGGGCAGTGCAGGCTCACCACGTCGCTCTGCCGCAGCAGCGCCTCCAGGCTGTCCACCCGCTCGACGCCCAGCGCGATCTCGTAACCGCGCGGGACATAGGGGTCGTAGGCGACGATGCGCATCCCCGCCGCCCGCGCCCGCAGTGCGGCTGCGGTGCCGATGCGGCCGATCCCGACCACGCCGAAGGTCCGCCCGCGGATCCGCCGCACCAGCGGCGCCGCGCGGTAGTCGAAGCCGGCGCGGATGTCGCGGCGGAGCGCATCGTGATAGCTGACGATGCCGCGGGTGAACGCCTGCATCAGCGCAATGGCGTGATCCGCGACCTCGCTGGTGCCGTAGTCGGGCGTGTTGCACACGGGAATGCCGGCGCGTCCGGCGGCTTCGAGGTCGATGTGGTCGAAGCCGACGCCGGCGCGGACGATGATCCGGCAGGCGCGAAGCCGGCGCAGGAAGGCCTCGGTCACCGGCATCTCGTGCCACACCACCAGCGCGTCGGCCGATTCCAGGTCCACACCCTCCAGCGCGGCCAGCGACCGTTCGCGCAGAATCGTCCAGCGGAACTCCGGCCCCGCCGTCTCGCGCTCAACGACGCCGTCGTCGGCATATTGCGCGTCGGGCGTGAGCAGATGGAATGGCTGCGACATGGTCTTGCCCCGGTTGGCTGCGGCCCCGTTTCATGGCATGGCTGCCCGCACCAGCCAACACCGGAAACCGGCATCAGGGGGAGGGTCATGGACCCGTTCGCAACGCGCCGCCTCGGCAAGACGGGGCTTCAGATACCGCAGTTCGGCTTCGGCGGTGCGCCGCTGGGCGAGCTGTTCACCCGGGTCAGCGAGGCCGACGCCGAGGCGACGCTGCAGACTGCGTGGGACGCAGGCGTCCGCTACTACGACACCGCTCCCTGGTACGGCCGCGGCCAGAGCGAGCACCGGCTGGGACGCTTCCTCTACCGCCAGCCGCGGGGCGAGTTTATCCTCTCGACCAAGGTCGGGCGCGTGCTGCGCGCGCCGCGCAACCCGGAGCGCTTCGACACCGGGTTCTGGGCCGGCGGCCTCCACTTCGAGCACCGCTGGGACTACGGCTACGACGGCATCATGCGGTCCTACGAGGACAGCCTGCAGCGGCTGGGGCTCAACCGCATCGACCTGCTGCTGATCCACGACCTCGACTGGTGGCACCACGGCACCGACGCCGCGGTCGATGCCTGGCTCGCCCAGCTCCGGACCAGCGGCTGGCGCGCGCTGGAGGAGCTCAAGTCATCCGGCGCGATCAGGGGCATCGGCGCCGGCGTCAACCAGCTCGGCACCATCCCGCGCTTCCTCGACATCGTCGATGTGGACTTCTTCCTGCTCGCGCTGCGCTACACGCTGATGGAGCAGGACACGCTGGAGACGGAGCTGCCCGCCTGCGCGAAGCGCGACGTCGGCATCGTTGTCGGCGGCGTCTTCTCTTCCGGCATCACCGCTACCGGCGCGGTCTCCGGCGCCAAGTACAACTACGCCGACGCCGACGGGGCGGCGCTGGAGAAGGTGCGGCGGATCGAGGCGATCTGCGCGGCGCATGGCGTGCCGCTGCCCGCCGCCGCCCTCCAGTTCCCGCTCGGGCACCCCCTCGTCGCCTCCGTCATTCCGGGGGCGTTCTCGCCGGCCCACATCACCACCAACCTGGAGCACATGCGCTGGCCGATCCCGGCGGACCTGTGGGCCGAGCTCAAGCATGAGCGGCTGATCCGCGAGGACGCGCCCACCCCGCAATGAGACGCGGCGGCCGGGG
>CALKHQ010000117.1 GCA_937988735.1 uncultured Alphaproteobacteria bacterium | reverse complement strand
CCGGCCGCGGCCAGTACCCCCCCCTCGCCGGCTACCATGCCGGCATCGTCATCCGCAGCGTGCTGTTCCGGCTGCCGAGCCGCGCCACGGCCGCGGTCCCGCGCGCCATCTACACCGACCCGGAGCTCGCCGCGGCGGGCCTGTCGGAGGCCGAGGCGCGGGCCCGCCACGGCGACGGGATCGAGGTGCTGCGCGCGCCCTTCGCGGAGAACGACCGCGCGCTGGCCGAGCGGGCGGATGAGGGGCTGGTCAAGGTGGTCGTCACCCGCCGCGGCCGCATCCTCGGCGCCGCCATCTGCGGCCGCCACGCCGGCGAGCTGATCCAGCCCTGGGTGCTCGCCATCGCCCGGGGCCTGCGCATCGGCGCCGTCGCCGGACTTGTCGCCCCCTATCCTACCCGCGGCGAAGCCTCGAAACGCGCTGCCGGCGCCTATTTCACCCCCCGCCTGTTCAGCCCGCGCATGCGCAAGGTGGTGCGGCTGCTGTCGCGGCTGGGGTGAGGCTCCTTCTCTCGCCGTCGTCGTCCGGCTTGACCGGACGACCCACGCCGTGGCGGCCGGGTGCTGACGGCGGGCAGGCGGACGCCGTCCGCGCGAATCCGGCAGCGCCCGGTGCGTTGCTTCGGCCCCGTGGATCGTCCGGTCGGGCCGGACGGTGACGGTTGGAGGAAAGGGGTCCGGCACGGTACGCCCGTGAGCCGCTTGTGACGGTCCGGCGGCTTGCGGTACTGACTCGGGCATGGCTCGCAGACCGCTGCATCTGCCCAGCTTCGCGAGCGGCCTGTCGGCGCGGCTGCTGGTGCTGACCGCCGTGTTCGTGATGCTGGTCGAGGTCATGATCTATGCGCCCTCGATCGCGCGCTACCGACTCGATTACCTGCAGGAGAAGGTGGACGACGCGCTGCTCGCCACCCTCACCCTCAGGATGACGCCGGACCAGCAGCTGCGCTCCGAGATGCGGCGCGACCTGCTCGCCATGCTCGACGCGCACCTGATCGACATCTCCTGGCCGGGCGGCTTCGACCTCATGGTGGCCGACGAGGGGCGGCCGGCGGTCGACGTGACGGTAGACCTGCGCGAGCAGACCTTCTTCGGCCTGATCTGGGACGCGGTGGATACCCTGCGGTCCACCGGCAACCGGGTGATCTCCGTGCGCGGCGCGCCGCCGAAGGATCCGCGAGCGACCGTCACCATCCACATCGACGAGCGGCCGCTGCGGATCGAGATGCTCGCCTATTCCTGGCGCATCCTGCTGCTGTCGGTGCTGATCTCGCTCACCACCGCCACCGTGGTGTTCTTCGCGCTGCAGTGGCTGATCGTGCGCCCGATCCGGAAGATGAGCGAGGCGATGGACCGCTTCGCCGAGAACCCGGAGGACATCACCCGAACCATCCAGCCGAGCCGGCGCAACGACGAGATCGGCTTCGCCCAGCGCCACCTCGCCAGCATGCAGATGAGCCTGCGCGAGGCGCTGCGGCAGAAGAACGCGCTCGCGGCGCTCGGCGCCGCCGTCACCAAGATCAACCACGACCTGCGCAACATCCTGTCGTCGGCGCTGCTGGTCTCCGACAGCCTCGCCGCCAGCGCCGACCCGGAGGCGCAGCGCCAGGCCCCGAAGGTGGCGGCGGCGATCGAGCGGGCGATCCGGCTGTGCGGCGACGTGCTGAGCTTCGCCCGAAGCGACGCGCCCAAGCCGCGGCCGAGCCGCTTCCTGCTCGCCGAGCTGCTGCACGAGGTCGAGTCCGACCTCACCGCCCGCTTCCCGGCGGCCACCGTGCGGGCGGAAATCCCGGAGGATCTGGTGCTCAAGGCGGACCACGAGCATCTGCGGCGCGTGTTCGACAACGTCATCCGCAACGCGCTGGAGGCGGGGGCGCGCACGGTGCGGATCACCGCCGAGGTCGGCTCCGACCAGCTCGCCATCGCCATCGCCGACGACGGGCCCGGGATTCCGCCGAAGATCGCGGAGAACCTGTTCACGCCCTTCTCCGGCTCGATCAAGGCGGACGGCAGCGGG
The DNA here is from genome assembly GCA_937988735.1 of uncultured Alphaproteobacteria bacterium. GTDB lineage: Bacteria > Pseudomonadota > Alphaproteobacteria > CALKHQ01 > CALKHQ01 > CALKHQ01. Next base: position 3,320 of record CALKHQ010000117.1, on the reverse strand, counting down.
CTGGGGCTCGCCATCGCCCGCGAGCTGCTGATTGCCCAGGGCGGCTTCATCGCGCTGGACCGCACCGGCCCCGACGGGACGACCTTCCGCATCACCTTGCCCGCGGTCAGCCTCGCCGAGGCTGCTTGACGCCGGCCCGTGCTCTGCTAGATCGGGGCCAGGTTTCCCGGAAGCAGGCGAGGTGTCCGGATGAGTGTGGTGACGCGGTTCCTGATCGGTGCAGTGGCGGGGGCGGCCGGGCTGGCCGGCCTCGCCTATGCCGCTTCCGAGCCGCCCGGCACCGGGCAGTGGATCGGGCTCGCGGTGTTCGGGGCGGGCGTGCTCGCGGTGATGGGCATGATCCGGCTGGGCTGGCGGCACGGGCTCTCGGCGCCGGGGCACGAGGCGGACCCGTGGGCGCGGCGGCGGCGTGCGGCGCAGGCGCGGCCGGCAGCGCCGCTGCGCGCGCCTGCCCAGCCGCTGGCGCTGGGCCAACCGCTGCGGCACGGGCCGTCGCCGGTCTGGGGGCCGGCGCTGCCCTGGCTGCGCGGCGGCGCCTGCACGGCGGTCGCGCTGGTGGCGCTGGTGGTTGCTGCCAGTGCCTCGGGCGCCGTGTCGGTGATCGCCTTGGCGGTCGCGATCGTCGCCGTGCTGGTGGTGTTCCGCCTGATCGCGCACGGCGGCCGTCCGCCGCGGCTGATCCCGCTGGTGGCACCGGAAGGCCCGGGTGCGACCTTTGCGCTCGGCGGGGTGATCGGGCTGGTCGGCCTGATCGCGCTCGCCTCCACCGCCCACCGCAGCGTCACCGCGCAGACCATCGGCGTGCTGATCGCGATCGCCGCGGTGCTGGCGATCTTCGTCCTGATCGGCCAGGGCTGGGACCGGGCGGAGGAGCGCCGCCGGCTGCGTCGCGGGCACGGGATCCGGTCGGCGGGCTGACCCCGCCGACCGGTTCGGGCTGGCCGGCTCGGGCCGGCCCGTTCAGGCGGCCGGGGCCTTCGGCCAGGCGGCGGCGATGCGGCCGATGATGTCCAGCGCCTCCCGCACCTCCGTCTCGCCGATGATCAGCGGCGGCAGCAGGCGGACGACGTTCTCTCCCGCACCGACCGAGAGCAGCCCATCGTTGCGCAGCGCGGTGATGACGTCGCCGGCGGGCGGCACGCAGCGCAGGCCCAGCATCAGCCCGATGCCGCGCACCTCGGCGAACACGTGCGGATGGTCCCGGACGATGGCGGCGAGGCCGTCACGCAGCATCTGGCCGTGGCGGCACACGCCGTCGAGGAAGCCCGGCTCGAGCATCACGTCCAGCACGGCGTTGGCCACCGCCACCGCCAGCGGGTTGCCGCCGAAGGTGGAACCGTGACTGCCCGGCGTCATGCCGACGGCAGCCTTCTCGGTCGCGAGCACGGCGCCCATCGGGAAGCCGCCGGCGATGCCCTTGGCGATCGCCATCACGTCCGGCTCGATGCCCGCCCACTGATGGGCGAACAGCTTGCCGGTGCGGCCCATCCCGGTCTGCACCTCGTCGATCATCAGCAGCAGGCCGTACTCGTCGCACATCTCGCGCAGCCCGCGCAGGTAATCGGGGCTGACCGGCTTGATGCCGCCTTCGCCGAGGACGGTCTCGACCAGGATACCCGCCGTCTCCGGCGTGATCGCGGCCCGCATCTCGTTCAGGTTGTTGAAGGCGACGTGGTCGAAACCGTCCACCGGCGGGCCGAACCCCTTCAGCATCTTCTCCTGGCCGCCGGCCGAGATGGTGGCGAGCGTCCGGCCGTGGAATGCGCCCTCGACACAGATGATCCGGTAGCGCTCGGGGTGCCCGGTCTCGCTCTGGTACTTGCGGACCAGCTTGATCCCGCCTTCCACCGCCTCGGCACCGGAGTTGCAGAAGAACACCGTGTCGGCGAAGCACCGGGCGCAGATGCGCTCGGCGAAGCTCTGCTGGCCGGGGATCTGGTACAGGTTCGAGGTGTGCCACAGCCGGGCCGCCTGCTCCTGCAGGGTCCGGACCAGGTGCGGATGGCAGTGGCCGAGCGAGGTCACGGCCACGCCGCCGCCGAAGTCGAGGAATCGTCGGCCGTCCAGCGCATACAGATAGGCGCCTTCGCCCCGGTCGAACGCAATGTCGGCCCGGCTGTATGTCGGCATGACGGCAGGTATCACGACCCTCTCCTCTGCTTGCGGCCCGCAGGAGCACCGCCCGCGGGCGGGCGGCAAGTATCCCCCCGGCAGGGGGCGAGTCAATCGACGGGTCGGGCGACCCCCGGGGAGGACGCGCACCGCCGGCCCGGGCGGGCGGGCTTTGCGTGTGACCGGGCTCCCCCGATCGGGTTAGAATGCCGGGCCACCCCCGCGCGACCCCCGACGCGACGGAGGGAGCAGGCAGCGTCCACCGCTGTTTCCGGCTCGAGAGCTGCAGGGAGCTGATCCGATGCCGATGTCCGACCTCGTCCCGGTGATCCTCTGCGGCGGCGCCGGCACCCGGCTGTGGCCGCTGTCGCGCCCCGAGCGGCCGAAGCAGTTCCACGCGCTCGCCGGCAACCACTCGCTGCTGCAGCAGACGGTGCTGCGGGCGGTGCGGATCACCGACGCCGCGCCCGTGGTGGTCACCAGCGCGGCGCACAGCGGCACGGTGCGGGAGCAGCTCGAGGAGATCGGGGTCCCGCCGGCCTGCATCATCGTCGAGCCGTGCGCGCGCAACACCGCGCCGGCGATCGCGCTCGCCGCGCACTGCGTGCTGGAGACGCGGCCGGACGCGCTGATGTGGGTGCTGCCGTCGGATCACATGATCGGCGACGTCGCCGCGCTGGCGGCGGCGGCCGGGGCCGCCGCGGCGGCGGCGCGTGCCGGCCGGCTCGCCACCTACGGCATCCGCCCGACCGAGCCGCACACCGGCTACGGCTACATCCGCGCCGGCGGCGCGGTGCCCGGGCTCTCCGGGGTGGCCGCGGTGACCGCCTTCCTCGAGAAGCCCGACCGGCAGAAGGCGGAGCGTTTCGTGGCCGACGGCGGCTACTACTGGAACAGCGGCATGTTCGTGTTCTCCGCTGCCGTGGTGCTCGAGGAGCTGGCCCGCCATGCGCCGAAGGTCAGCAGGCCGGTGGCGGAGGCGTGGGCGGCGCGCACGGGGGAGGGGCCGCTGGTCCACCCTGCCGCCGACCCCTTCGCCGCCGCCGAGGCCATCTCGATCGACTATGCGGTGATGGAGCGCACCGACCGGGCGGTGGTGGCGCCGCTGGACGCAGCGTGGAGCGACATCGGCTCGTGGGCCGCGATCTGGGATCTTCAGGAAAAGGACGGCGACGGCAACGCGCTCGCCGGCCGCACCTTCGCCCTCG
>CALKHQ010000116.1 GCA_937988735.1 uncultured Alphaproteobacteria bacterium | reverse complement strand
GCTGCCCTCCGAAGGCAGAGGTCAGAGGTTCGAATCCTCTCGGGTGCGCCAAATTTCCCAGTAGGTTGGACGGCCGAGTTCTCGGAACGGCAAATTCGTTGTCGCCGAAACGATCCCGCTCGCGCTGGCACGAGGGGATGTGGTGCTCCGGCCGTACCCATTGCACAGGAAGGCGGCCGTGCCGTGGATGCTCCGGGTCAAGCCGGAGCATGACGAGATGAGCTGCCCGTCACGCCTCCCGATGGCCGGCCGGGTGCATCCTGCGTGATGGTCCGCGCCGCCGGCGCCGGCCCGCTCGATCGAGCGTCGCGCGTCAGATCACGTCGAACAGGTAGAGCAGGATGATGATCGGGATGGGGATCCCCAGCATCCACAGGGCAATGGCGCGCATCTGAGCCTCCGGTAGCGGTTGGACGAGGGAAACGTCGCCCCGTCCCTCGCGGTTCCGGCCGGGTCCCGAAAGCGGTCGCCCGCGGCGTGACATCTGACGGCTCTTGAACCTTTCGCTGCCCTCGGGCATGCCCCGGCAATGAACTGGGATCTTCTGCTCGTGCTCGGCCTGCTGGCTGCGACGATCGCCATGTTCGCCGCCAACCGGCCGCGGATGGATGCGGCGGCGCTGATCATGATGGCGGCGCTGCCGCTGACCGGCGTGATCACGGTCGAGGAGGCCCTCGCCGGCTTCAGCGATCCCAACATCGTGCTGATCGCGGCCCTGTTCGTGATCGGCGAGGGGCTGGTGCGGACCGGGGTTGCCCAGCGGCTGGGTGACCTGCTGATCCGGCACGCCGGCCGCAGCGAACTGCGGCTGATCCCGCTGCTGATGGCGGTCGTCGCCGGAATCGGCTCGTTCATGAGCTCGACCGGCGTGGTCGCCATCTTCATCCCGATCGTCCTGCGGGTGGTACGGAACGCCGGCATTGCGGCCGGCCGGCTGATGATGCCGCTGAGCGTTGCGGCGCTGATCAGCGGGATGATGACCCTGGTCGGGACGGCGCCCAACCTGGTGGTGCACGGCCAGCTTGTGCGCGAGGGGCACGCCGGCTTCGGCTTCTTCGACTTCACGCCCTTCGGTGTCCCGATCCTCGCCTGCGGCATCCTCTACATGCTGTTCGTCCGCCGGCGGCTGGCGCCGACAGCGCCGCCCGCCGCCGACGCCGGCCGCCCGCGGCTGGCCCACTGGGTGGAGCAGTACGGCCTCGCCGGGCGCGAGCACCGGCTGCAGGTGGGGCCGGATTCGCCGTGGGCGGGGAAGCGGCTGGACGAGCTGGATCTGCGGGCGACGCGCGGCATCAACATCGTCGCCATCGAACGCCCGCGCCGGTTCGGCTCGGAGCTGATCCGGCCGCTGGCGCAGACGGTGCTGGCGCCGGGCGACGTGCTGTTCCTCGACGTGCGTGACCCGGAGACGGCAATGGCGCCGCTGGCCGAGTCGGCGGGGCTGCGCCGTCTGCCCCTCGGCGGGCGCTATTTCACCGATTTCTCGCAGGAAATCGGCATGGCCGAGATGATGATCCCCGCCGGCTCGCGGCTGGTCGGGCGGACGGTGGTCAGCGCCGGCTTCCGCACCGCCTACGACCTCTCCGTGATCGGGCTGAAGCGGGGGCAGGATGCGATCGCGGCCAACCTGCTCGAGGAGACGCTGCGGGTCGGCGACACGCTGCTGGTGGTCGGGCCGTGGCGCGCGATCCGGAAGCTCAAGGCAGACCGCCACGACCTGATCGTGCTCAACGAGCCGGCAGAGCTGGACGAGGTGGTGCCGGCGCCGCGGGGCGCGCCGTTTGCCGTGGGGGTGCTCGCCCTTGTGGTGGCACTGATGGTCTCCGGCGTGGTGCCGAACGTGCAGGCGGCGCTGATCGGCTGCCTGCTGCTGGGGCTGTTCCGCTGCATGGACATGGCCGGCGCCTATCGCGCGATCCACTGGCAGAGCCTGGTGCTCATCGTCGGCATGCTGCCCTTCTCGCTGGCGCTGGAGCGCACCGGCGGCATCGCGCTCGCCGTGGAGGCGCTGCGCGCCGCGGTCGGCGGGGCCGGGCCCTACGCCATGCTGGCGGCGCTGTTCGTGCTCACTGCCCTGTTCGGGCTCTTCATCTCCAACACTGCGACGGCGGTGCTGATGGCGCCGGTCGCGCTGTCACTCGCCGCGGACCTCGGCGTCTCCCCCTATCCCTTCGCGATGACGGTGGCGATCGCCGCCTCCGCCGCGTTCATGACGCCGGTGTCCTCGCCGGTGAACACGCTGGTGGTCGGCCCCGGCAACTACACCTTCATGGACTTCGTGCGGGTGGGAGTGCCGTTCGCGGTCATCGTGCTGGCGCTGACGGTGCTGCTGGTGCCGCTGGTGTTCCCGTTCGGCGGAGGCTGAGCCTTCAGAACCGGCTGCGCGGCCGGGCGGGCTGCGGCGCGGCCTCCTCGCGCTCCGCGGGCGCGGCCTCCTGCGCGCGGTCCACGGGCAGGGCCGGCGCGGGGGTTCCGACCGGAGGCAGGGCGGCCAGCCGGACGCCGCGCCAGATCTCGTGGAATTCGTAGGTGATCTGCGGATCCATGAACTCCTGGTACAGGCAGCGCGCCTGGACGGAGACGTCGTAGGCGACATGGACCGACCCGTCCGGGCCGAGCGCGAGGTCCGGGGACATCGCGTTCCACAGCTCGGCATCGCAGGTGAACGGGATCGCCGTCGGGCGGTCGGCGGCCATGTCCGGCTCGGCTTCGAACTCCCAGGCCGACCACTCCGGCGCCTCGCCCTCGCAGTCGCGGTCGCAGGCGGCGAGGGCGGGCAGGGCGCGGGAGGTGAGGAAGGCGATCCGCGGGCGGCCGGCGGCGTCGATCGCCAGTGCCGGGCTCTCGCCGTGCGACCCTTCGCCCTGGACGACCCAGCCTCCCCAGCTCTCGTCCCCGGTGCAGGCGCCGCTGTCGCACCACAGGTAGATGAGGGTGTAGTCGAGGTCGTCGGACTCGCTGCCGCCGCCCATGAACACGGCGGCGCGCGGCCGCCCGCGGGGGTCGATCGCGAGATCCCAGGTCGGGCTGGGGTAGCTGCCGCTGCCGGCGTTGATCAACGACGCACGTTGCCAGTTGCGCCCGTCGGTGCAGTTGGCCGGGCACTCGTAGTAGTAGAGGTCGTCGGGAAGGTCGCTGCCGTCGGGAGCAAAGGCGAACACCCAGGCCAGCACATGCGCCGATCCGGAGGGCCCGAGCGCCAGCACCGGCCGCGTGAACGACTCCGTGCTGTAGCCCGCCTGGAGAGCGAGGTTGGTCTCGGTCCAGTTGCGCGGGTCGGTGCAGCCGCCGTCGCAGCTCATGTAAAAGGCGCCGTAGTGGTCCGGCTCGACCAGGTAGTTGGAGTCGGTCATGACGAAGCGCGGGTTGCCGCGATGGTCCACCGCGAAGGTGCGCTGCGGCAGCAGCAGCTCGAAGAAGTTGCCCATCGCGGTCTCGTGGTTGCTCGCCACGCGGCCGATCGCCCAGCCGCCAGGCCCGAAGCAGGCGTCGGGGACCCCCTCGGCCTCGCGCGCCCCGCATTCGGCATAGATGAAGTCGCGCCCGCCGGGGTTGTCCGCTGCCGCAGCCAGGATCAGCAGCCGCGGGGCGCCGCCCGGGGTCAGCGCGATCTCGGCCCGGATCGCGCGCGGCACCGGCATCGTGACGCCGCGCCAGTTTTCGCGGCGCGCACAGTCCGCGGCACAGTGGGCATAGAGCACCGCATCGTCGCCGCCGTCGTTGTAGGTCGCGGCGGTCATGTGGACGGAGCCATCGGGCCCGACGGCGACAGCGGCGCCGGCCGACGACAGGTCCGGGGCGAGGAAGTGCGCCTCCACTGTAGGAAAGTCGTCCGCGGCGTGACTCGGGGCCGCGACGGCGGCCAGCACGGATGCGACGGCGGCTGGGACGACAGGACGCAGCAGGCGGGAGCGGTTCATGGGACTCACTCGGGTTCGAAACGAGGCGCCACACTGCCCTACGCCGCGGCCGCGGTCATCTGCGATGTCGGGCCATTGCCCGCGGTCCCGGGTCGCGGGCCTTGTCCCCGCCGCCACCCTCGGCCATCGTGGCCCCCGCGGTGGGATGCGGCCGCCTGTGGCAGCCCCCGCGACGACGGGAAAAGGGAAAGACGGCTGTGGACGACCATGAATGAAGCTTCGGACGGCCGGCACGCGGCGATGACGCGGCCGGTGTCCGCCCGCATCCGCGAGCGGATCCGGCGCGCGGGCAGGCGCTTCAATGCCAACGACAACATCGCCGAGTTCATCGAGCCGGGCGAGATGGACGCGCTGCTCCAGGAGGTCACCGCGCGGATGGAGTCGGTGCTGGAGAGCCTGGTCATCGACGTGGAGAACGACCACAACACCCAGGAGACGGCGCGCCGGGTGGCGAAGATGTACCTGAACGAGGTGTTCCGCGGCCGCTACGAGCCGGCGCCGCCGGTGACCGAGTTCCCGAACGCCGCCAGCCTGGACGAGCTGATGATCGTCGGGCCCGTGTCGGTGCGCAGCGCCTGCAGCCATCACCTGGTGCCGATCATGGGCCGGCTGTGGATCGGCGTGCTGCCCAACCAGCAGTCGAACCTGGTCGGTCTGTCGAAATACTCCCGGCTGGTGGAATGGGTGATGGCACGGCCGCAGATCCAGGAGGAGGCTGTCATCCAGATCGCGGAGCTGCTGATGGACATGGTAAAGCCGGACGGGCTCGCCATCGTGATCGAGGCCGACCACTTCTGCATGCACTGGCGTGGGGTGAAGGACACCGGCGCCAAGATGGTCAACAGCGTGATGCGCGGCGCCTTCCTCTCCAATGCGTCGCTGCGGCGGGAATTCCTGTCGCTGATCAACCTCAGGGACTGATGCGGCCGGGGCGCCTGCCCCGGCCTTCTGTCAGCGCGCGAAACCGCCTGCGCCGGAATCTTATTGCTCCGGCGCCGTTCCGGCCGCGGTGGCGCGCCAGTGGGCGACCGCGTCCTCGGGGTTCGACGCGTAGCGGACCAGCGGCTTGCGCAGCCCGGCCTGCAGCAGGATCCGCCGCACCGGTCTTGCGGCGCCGGTGAGGTACACGCGGGCTCCGGTGCGGGCTGCCTTGTGCGCGAACCGCTCCAGGGTCCGTGCCGCGGTGCTGTCCACCAGCGGCACGTCCTTCAGGTCGAGCACGAACAGCTTCGGATGGGCGCCGAGGCGGTCCAGCACCGTGCTCACCGCCGCGGCCGCACCGAAGAAGAAGGCGCCGGAAATCCGGTAGACGACCACCTCCCCGTCCAGCACCTGCGGCTCGTAGGCCGTCCGGTCGCTGCCCCGCGCGTCCGGCTCGTCGGCCGCGACCACCGGCGGGCTCCCCGTCTCGACCGCCACGGTCCCGGCCATGCGGTGGAGGAACAGGAAGGCACCCATGGTGACGCCGACGCCGATCGCGATCGTCAGGTCGGCAAACACCGTGAGCAGGAAGGTCGCGAGCAGCACCAGCGCGTCGCCCCAGGACGTCCGCAGGAGGCCCCAGAACTCGTGCTTCTCCGCCATGTTCCAGGAGACGAAGGCAAGCACTGCGCCCAGGCTCGCCAGCGGGATGTAGGCGGCGAGCGGGGCTGCCGCCAGCATGAACAGCAGCACGTAGACCGCGTGCAGCATCCCCGACACCGGGCCGTGCGCGCCGGAGCGGACGTTGGTCGCGGTGCGGGCGATGGTGCCGGTCACGCACATGCCGCCAAAGGTCACCGCGCCGATGTTGGCAATGCCCTGGGCAACCAGCTCGCAGTTGGAGCGGTGGCGGCGGCCGGTCATGCCGTCGGCCACCACGGCCGACAGCAGCGATTCGATCGAGCCGAGCAGTGCGATCGCGATCGCGTCCGGCAGCACGGCCTGGATCTTCGCCAGGTCGAATGCCGGCAGGGCCGGGGCGGGCAGCGTGCGCGGCACCTCGCCGAAGCGCGACCCGATGGTGGTGATGTCGAGGTCGAGGGCCACGGTGACCACGGTAGTCACCACTACCGCGATCAGAAGCCCGGGCCATTTGGGCCGGTACCGCCGAAGGCCGACGATGATGGCGAGCCCGAGCACGGCGACGCCCAGTGCGGCCGGATTGAAGGTGCCGATGGCGCCGGCCAGTGCCTCGATCTTCGGGATCAGCGCCGCCGGCTCGTATTCGAGCTCCAGGCCCAGCAGCTCGCGGATCTGGCTGGCGAAGATGATGACCGCGATGCCGGCGGTGAAGCCGACCGTGACCGGGAAGGGGATGTACTTGATGTAAGTGCCGAGGCGCAGGAACCCGACGGCGACCATCATCAGCCCCGCCATCAGGGTGGCGAGGACGAGGCCGTCATAGCCGTGCCGTTCGACGATGGTGGCGACCAGCACGATGAACGCGCCGGCCGGCCCCCCGATCTGGAACCGGCTGCCGCCGAGCGCGGACACCAGGAACCCGCCGACGATGGCCGTGAACAGCCCCTTCTCCGGCGACAGACCGGAGCCGATGGCGATGGCCATCGACAGCGGCAGGGCGACGATGGCGACCGTGAGGCCGGAAATCGCGTCGGCGCGAAAGTGGTTCCAGCGGTAGCCCTCACGCAGGATGGTGACGAGCTTCGGCGTGAACAGCTCGACAAACCGGCCGGTGGCCGATTCTGGCCCCCGCATCGTTGTGGCGCGCATGGGGGTCAGTTTCTCCTGCGCTCGATCGGGGCGGGAATGCCCGGTTCCTTCAGGCGCACGCCGCGGCCGGTGCCCTGGCTCGGCATGTTCTCGCCGATCAGCTCGATCCCGGCCCGGTCGAGGGCGTCGATCACCTTCATCAGCGTGTCGACGACGCCGCGGACGGTGCCGTCGCTCGCCTCCATCCGCTGGATTGTCGGAAGCGACAGGCCGGCGAGCTCGGCCAGCGTCTGCTGGTCGATGCCCAGCAGCGCGCGCGCCGCCTTCATTTGCAATGCCGTAATCATTCCGTCTGATGTATCAGAAAGGAGCCGTGAGATATAATTGATGATGCCTCATACATCATTATTCAAGTCTCATTTGGTCGCAGGCGCCGGACGGGCATGCGGCCCTCGGCCAGCGCAGCCGGGCGAGGAACTGGCGCTCCGGCAAGGCGCCGGCTAAACAACAGGCCCCGTGCAACCGCCTGACCGGACGAAGCCATGACCCGCACCATCCTCTGCTATGGCGACTCCAACACCTTCGGCCACGCGACGGTCGACCGGCCTGACGGGCGCTACCGGCACCATGAGCGCTGGACGGGCGTGCTGGAGGCGGAGCTCGGGCCGGACTGGCGCGTGATCGCGGAGGGGTTGAACGGGCGGACGACCGTGCGCGACGACCCGGTCGAGGGCGAGTTCCGCAACGGCAAGACTTACCTGCTGCCCTGCCTGCTCAGCCACTTCCCGCTCGACGTCGTCGCGATCATGCTGGGCACCAACGACCTCAAGGCCCGGTTCAACGTCTCCGCCTGGGACATCGCCGCCGGCGTCGGCGTGCTGGTGGACATCGTCCGCACCGCGGGCGTGGGCCATGGCGGCGGCACGCCGGAGGTGCTGGTGATCGCCCCGCCGCCGATCCTGCGCGAGCTGCCGTTCCACGCCGACATGTTCGCCGGCGCCTACGAGAAGGCGCAGGAGTTCGCTACCCGCTACGCCGCCGTGGCCAGGGAGAAGGGTGTCCATTTCCTCGACGCCGGCTCCGTCGTCACGTCGAGCGCATACGACGGCTTCCATCTGGACCCGGAGGCGCATCTGGCGCTCGGCCGCGCCGTCGCGGCAAAGGTCGCCGAGATCCTGCGGTAAGCCCCCGCTCCTGCCCCAACGCCGACCCGCGACTGCGCCATGCCCGACTGCTTCCTCGGCCTCGATGCCGGTTCCTCGGTGACCAAGGCGGCCCTGTTCGACGCCGACGGGCGGCAGCTTGCGGTGGCCGACCGGCGGATACGGCAGTCGCGGCCCCGTCCCGGCTGGGTCGAGGTCGATCCGGAGGAAGCCTGGGAGGCCGCCGTGGCGGTGATCCGCCAGGTGGTCGCCGCGGCCGGGGTGGAGGCGGGCGACATCGCGGCCGTCGGCATCTCCGCGGCCATGGTCGGGGCGTGGGTCGTCGACGCCGGGGGGAACGCGCTTCGCCCGGGCATCAACTGGGAGGACAGCCGCAGCCAGCCCCTGATCGAGCGACTGGAGGCGCGCGAACCCGGCGTGCAGGAGCGCATCTTCCGCTCCTCCGGCTGCGTGATGCAGCAGGGCTGCACCCTGCCGGTCACGGCCTGGCTGACGGAGCACGAGCCGGAAGTGCTGCGGCGGGCCGCGCACGTGTTCGGCTACAAGGATTTCCTGCGCTTCCGGCTCACCGGCAAGGCCGCGACCGACATCACCGAGGCCTCGGTGGCGCCGGGGAGCGCGGTCGCGCGCGGCCGCAGCGAGGCGATGCTGGAGCTGTTCGGGCTCGGGCGGTGGCGTCATCTGCTGCCGCCGGTGGCGGAGTCGGAAAGCATCGCCGGCACGATCACCGCGGCCGCAGCCGCGGCCACCGGCCTCGCGGAAGGCACGCCGGTCGCGATCGGGTCGGGCGATGTCGGCGCATCGCTGGTCGGCTCCGGCGGGCTCGTCAGCGGGCGGATGACCTGCGTGCTCGGCACCACCTGTCTGCTCGGCATCTGCCTCGATGCGCCGACCTTCGAGCCGGCCAACCTGGGCCTGCTGTTCACCCTGCCCGACCACGCCTGGTGGCGGGCGATGGTCAACGTCGCCGGCACCCTCAACATCGATTGGGCGGTGTCGACGCTGACACCGGACCTCGCCGGCGCGCCCGACCTCTACCGGCAGCTGGAGGCGATGGCCGCGTCGGTCCCGATCGGCTGCGACGGCCTCACCTACCTGCCGTACCTCAGCGAGGCGGGGATCGTGGCGCCGGTGGTCGATGTCCGGGCGCGGGCGCAGTTCGCCGGCCTCGAACCGCGGCACGGCCGGGCGCATCTCGTCCGCGCCGTCTACGAGGGGGTGGCGCTTGGCATCCGGGACCTGATCGACCTGCTGCCGGCGCGGGCCGGCGAGCTGGTGCTGGTCGGCGGCGGCAGCCGCAGTCCGCTGTGGGGCCAGATGATCGCGGACGTCACCGGCCGCAGGGTCGTGGTGCCGGCCGCGACCGAGTTCGGCGCGCGCGGGGCCGCGCTGATCGCCGCCACCGCCGTCTGCCGCTTCCCCTCGGTCCGCGCCGCGGCGGCGCTTGAGCCGGACGTGGCGCGGACGCATGTCCCGGACCCGGCGGTGGCATCTGCGTGGGACGAGGCCTTTGCCCGCTACCGCGCCCGTCGCGACGCCGCATTGGGCGCCTGACCTCTCCGCGTTCCCCTGCCCCCGGGGCGCGATGTCGCTGGGCCCGGCCGAGCGCAAGGCGGCACCTTGACCGGCGGTGCGGCGCACGGCAGTTTCGCGCCTGGTATAGACCGCGCTGACGTTGGTCTAGACCACGGAGGGTCGATGGACGACGTCACGCCGATCTACCTGCGGATTGCCCAGGATATCGAGGGCCGGATCCAGTCCGGAGCCCTGGCCGTCGGCGCGCGGGTCCCGTCGGAGCGGGCGCTGGCGGAGGAGCTTGGCACCAGCCGGATGACGGCGCGCCAGGCGCTGCAGCATCTGGTGGGCAAGGGCCTGCTGGAGACGCGCAGCGGCCTCGGCACCTTCGTCGGCGGACGGAAGCTGGAGACGCAGCTCACCACGCTGATCGGCTTCAGCGAGGAGATGGCGCGCAGCGGCCATGTCGCTTCCAGCCTCATCCTGTTCGCCGAGACGGTAACCGCCGACCGGGAAACGGCGTCCGCGCTTGGGCTGGCGGCGAAGGCGCGGGTGCACCGGCTGGTGCGCGTGCGGCTGGCCGACGGCGAGCCGGCCGCGGTCGAGACGACGGAGCTGCCGGCGGCGATTGCGCCGGACCTGCTGCAGCGGGCCGACTTCTCCCGCGAATCGCTCTATGCCGTGCTGCGCCGCGACTATGGCCGGGTGCCGACCGAGGCGGAGCAGACGATGACCGCCGGCCATCCCGACGCCGCGGCCGCCCGTGCGCTGAACATTGCGGCGGACGCACCGGTGCTGAAGCTGACCCGCCGCACCTTCGACGCCCAGCGCGTCCCGATCGAATACGTCCGCTCGACCTACCGTGGAGACGCCTTCGTGCTGCGCGCCCATCTCTCGATCGGAGGCCAGGAGCGATGACGGCTGCGACCGCCGATGCCTATCTCGCCGACCTCGCAGGCCGTGTCGCGCGGCTGCGGACCGAGGCGGCCGACGCGATCGTCCGCGCCGCCGACGCCATCGAGGCGTCTGCCCGCGCGGGCGGTCTCACCTACGTCTTCGGCACCGGCCATTCGCACATGCTGGCCGAGGAGGTGCACTACCGCGCCGGCGGGCTTGCCTTCGCCGTGCCTATCCTGACCGGGCCGACGATGCTGCACGAGGGGGCCATCGCCGGCACCGCCTTCGAGCGCATGCCCGGCCTGGTGCGGCCGATCCTCGACCGCTACCCCTTCGGCAGGGGCGACGTGCTGGTCGTGGTCTCCAACTCCGGCGTCAATGCGGTGCCGGTGGAGGCGGCCGGGATCGGGCGCGAGCGTGGGGCGACGGTCATCGCCATCACGTCCGAGGCCTATTCCCGCCAGGCGGCGGCCGGCCGGACCCGCCTTGCCGACATCGCCGACATCGTTCTCGACAACGGGGCACCGCCGGGGGATGCGGCGACGCCGGTTCCGCACAGCGAACTCAGGGTCGGCCCCGTTTCCACCGCCATCGCCGTGGCGCTGATCAACGCCGTGTTTGCCGAGGTCGCGGCGCGGCTGCAGGCGAGCGGCGACGAGGCCCCGATCTACCTCAGCGCGAACATGCCGGGTGCGAGCGAGCACAACGCCCGGCTGATCGCGCGCTACCGATCGCGCAACCCGCATCTCTGACCGCGTCGGAGGGCGACAGCAGGGGGAGGATGACAATGCGACTGATGACGACGGCCGTGCTGGCCGCGACGGCGCTGACGGCGGTGACCTTGGTCGCCCGCCCGGCGGCGGCGCAGCCGGTGGAGCTGATGCTGTGGCACATGGAGCAGCCGCCGCACCGCGTGGCGCGCGTGCAGGAGCTCATCAACTCGTTCAACGCGGCGCACCCGGACATCGTGGTGACCCAGGAGCCGCAGAACTGGGGCGAGATCTACGCCAAGGCGCCGGCCGCCATCGCCGCCGGCACAGGGCCGGACCTGCTGTTCGCCATCCCGGACTTCACCCCGATCCTGAAGGACATCGGCGCGCTGACCTCGGTCGCCGACTTTGTCGCCGAGCTCGACGCCGAGCATGACTTCGTCGACAGCACGGTTGCCGCCTACAGCTACGACGGCGGCGTCTGGGCAGTGCCACTCTACAACATGGCGATGTCGCTCTGGTACCGGAAGAGCGTGTTCGAGGAGGCCGGCATTGCGGTGCCGACGACCTGGCCGGAGTGGAAGGCCGCGGCTGAGGCGTTGAGCAACGACGAGACCTGGGGCATCGGGCTTCCCGCCAACCGGCAGCTCTACACCGACCAGACCGTCTACGACTTCATGGTCAACAACGGCGCCTCCGAGCTCTACAACGAGGACGGCACCATCCGCTTCGACAACCCGCAGACCGTCGAGGCGTACGACTTCTATGCCCAGATGCAGGCGATGTCGCCGCCGGACTCGACGTCCTGGACCTGGGGCGAGGCCGAGGCCTGCTTCTCGTCGCGCGCCTGCGCCATGATCCTGCAGTTCACGGTGATCACCACCTATGACACCCAGGCCGAGGGCGATCCCGAGGACCTGGGGGTGGCGCCGATCCCGCACGCCGAGGGCCAGGACGAGTCCTACACCATCGCCTATCCGAATGCGGTGATGCTGCTCTCGCAGGACGAGGCGAAGCGGGAGGCCGCGGAGACCTTCATCCGCTACCTGCTCGAGCCGGAGAACTACGGCCGCTTCCTCAACATGGAGCCGGGCCTGTTCATGCCGGTGACCGCCGACGGCGCCACCGCCGAGAGCTTCTGGAACGATCCGCTGGCCCAGAAGTACCGGTCGCAGATCGAGGTGATGATCGAAAACGCGCAGAACGGCATGCTGTTCGGCTTCACCAGCGGCCGCACCTTCCCGTCGATCGCCGCGATCTCGGCCCAGAACATCCTCGCCGAGACCCTGCAGCGCATCGTCGTTGACGGCGAGAGCCCGGCCGATGCAGTCGCCGCCGGCCAGGCGCGGATGATGGAGACCATCGAGTAGGTCCCCGCGGTCCGGAGCGCCGGCCCATGCGCCACGGCGGGCTGCTGCCGCTGCTGCTGGTCGGGCCGGCGCTGCTCTTCCTTGCCGTCGTCCTCGGCGCGCCGCTGGTCCAGGCGGTGGTGCTCAGCCTCGAGGACGTGAAGGTCGTCGGCTCCGAAGGCAGCTTCGTCGGCGGCGACAACTATGTACGTCTGCTCGAGGGCGGCGCCTTCTGGGGCGCCACCCTGCGCAGCCTGGTCTGGGTCGCAGGCAACGCGGTGCTGCAGACGGTGCTGGCGCTGGCGGTGGCGCTGGTGCTCAACGAGCGCTTCCGCGGCGTTCGCATCGCCCGCACCTGGGTGATCCTCAGCTGGATCATCCCCACCGTGGTGGTGGTGATGATCTGGCGCTGGCTGTTCAGCAATTCGGGCGGGATGATCAACCCGCTCCTGATCGGGCTCGGGATCGTGGACCGGCCGATCGGCTTCTTCAGCGACCCGGTCTCGGCGATGGCCACGCTGATCTTCATCAACAGCTGGCGCTGGTTCCCCTTCGTCGCCTTGATGATGCTCGCTGCGCTGATGCGGATCCCGGACGATCTCTACGAGGCCGCCCGCATCGACGGCGCCAGCACGATGCAGCGGTTCTTCCGCATCACCTGGCCGCTGCTGCAGCCCACGCTCGCGGTGCTGGCGGTGGTGGGGACGCTGCTGTCGTTCAACGTGTTCGACGTGATCTGGCTGCTCACTGCCGGCGGGCCCTCCGCCGGCACGCAGACGCTGCCGGTGCTGATCTACGAGACCGCCTTCAAGGGCTACCGGCTCAGCGAGGCGGCGACGGTCTCGGTGCTGACCAGCCTGCTGCTGATGGGCTTCGCCGTGCTCGCGACCCGCGTGCTGGGGGGTGCCCAGCGATGAGCCGCGGCTGGGCCTGGGGCCTGTCCACCGCCGGGGTCGGCGCCTTCTTCGTGATCCTGATCGGGCTGCCGTTCTGGTGGGTGCTGTCCAGCGCGTTCAAGGCGCCGCAGGAGATCATCGCCCGCCGTCCCACCATGGTGCCGGAGAGCTTCACGCTGCAGCACTTCGAGAAGCTGCTGTCGGCCTCCGCCTACCCCACCTATCTCGCCAATTCCATGCTGGTGGCGACGGCGGCGACGCTGATCACCCTGGTGCTTGCGCTGCCGGCGGCCTACGCCTTCTTCCGCATGGACTTTCCGGGGCGGGAGCGGCTCTACAGGGCGATCCTCATCGCCTATGCCTTCCCCACGGTGGTCGTGCTGATCCCGCTGTACGGGATGTTCGCGGCCATCGGGCTGGTGGACAGCCTGGTCGCGCTCATCATCGTCGATGTCGCCTTTGCGCTGCCCTTCTCGGTCTGGATGCTGCGCTCCTTCCTCGCCACCGTGCCGAAGGAGATCGAGGAGGCGGCCGAGATCGATGGCGCCGGCACCCTCACCCTCATGGTCAGGATCATGCTGCCGCTGGTCGCCCCCGGCATCGCCAGCGTCGGCATCTTCGCCTTCATCACCTCGTGGACCGAGTATCTGTTCGCCTCGGTACTGATCGTCTCCGACTCCAACCGGACGATCCCGGTCGGCTTCTCCGGCATCATCGGCCAGTACCAGGTAGACTGGGGGCTGCTGCTCGCGGGATCGACCCTTGCGATCCTGCCGGTGGTGGCGCTGTTCGCGCTGATCGGCCGCTGGTTCGTCGCCGGGCTGACCGAAGGGGCGGTGAAGTAGCGGCGGTCACTCCGCCAGCAGCGCCCCGTCGCGGGCGATCACGCGCCCGCCCTTTACCACCAGCGCCCGCGGCGGAAAGGTCGCCACCGCCTCCGGAACGCAGGAGGCGCGGACCGCGATCAGGTCGGCCCGGCAGCCTTCGGCGAGGCCGTAGCCCCGCAGCCCAAGCACCCGCGCCGCCTCCTCCGTCGCCATTGCCAGCGCCAGCGCCAGATCCTCGTCGGTGTTGAAACCCGAACGCCAGCCGATCAGCCGCGCCCGCTCCAGCATGTCGCCGCTGCCGTAGGGCGACCAGGAGTCGCGGATGTTGTCGGAGCCGGCAATGACGGTGACGCCCGCCGCCCGCAGCCGCTTCACCGGCGGCATCGGCTCCGCCCCGGCGCCGTTGGTGACGATGGCGACGCCGCCGGCGGCCAGCGCCTCGGCCGTGGCTCCGAATGTCTCGTCATCCACTGCCCCCAGCGCCCAGGCGTGGCTGACCGCGACCCTGCCCTGGAGGCCGAGCGCCCGCGACCGCTCCCCGATCTGCTGCAGCTGGAAGGCGCCCAGCGCCCCCGGGTCGTGCAGGTGGATGTCGATGAGGCAGCCGCGCCGCTCGGCGATGCCGAAGACGATGTCGAGCTGGCCCGCGACATCCCCGTCGAAGCTGCCCGGGTCGAGGCCGCCTACCGCCTCCGCCCCGCCGCGGACCGCGGCGTCCAGCAGTTCGGGGGTGCCGGGATCGGCCAGCACGCCGCTCTGCGGGAAGGCGACGAGCTGGATGTCGGTAAGGTCGCGGACCTCCTCGCGCAGCGCCAGCAGCGCCTCCAGCCCGGCCAGCCCGATGTCGCCGTCGATGTCCACGTGCGAGCGCAGCGCCGTCGAGCCGAAGGCGGCGACCTGGCGGACCAGTGCCATGGCCCGCTCCGCGACGGGCACGCCGGCCTCGGCCAGCGCCCGCTTCTCCGCCGCCACCCGGGCGGCCACGCCGTCGCCGGGGATGTGCGGCCGCCACGGCAGCCCGGTGAGGGTCTTGTCGAGATGGATGTGTCCGTCAACCAGGCCGGGGAGCAGCAGCAGGCCGCCGAGCTCGATCTCTGCGCCTTCCGCCGGCGCCTGGGGGTCGGCGTCGGCGATCCGCGCGACGCGGCCGCCGCGCAGCGTCACGTCCACGGCGCGCCCGTCCGCCAGCCGCCCGTTGCGCAGCGTGAGCGCACTGCCCGTCACGGCGTCGCCCGGCCATGGCGTCCCGGTATCGGCTCCGGCGGCGGGCCGGGTCACGGGATCAGCCCCATGCGGCGGGCGGCGGTCACCTGGTAGAGGCGGTCGCCGTAGACCCGCTGCTCCTCGCGGGCGGAGAAGACGTAGCTGAGGTCGTGTTCGTCGTCGGAGGCCGCGGCGGCCGCGGCGATCTCCGGCCAGTCGGGGCAGGGCAGCCGGCGCATCGCTTCGAACGCCGCCTCGTCGGGCAGTGCCGGCATGCCGATCTTTGGGTAGACTGCCGCGATCGCCTGCCAGAAGTGGCGCTGCAGGGCCTCGTCGCAGCCGAAGCCCCGGACCAGCCGCAGCCAGTGGCTGCCGGTCACCGCGTGCACCGCCTCGAAGGTCATCGTCGCCGCCATCAGCCGGAGGGACGCCGCCGCGATGCGGGCGAGGCCGCCGTCGCGCA
Organism: uncultured Alphaproteobacteria bacterium; assembly: GCA_937988735.1. Lineage (GTDB taxonomy): Bacteria > Pseudomonadota > Alphaproteobacteria > CALKHQ01 > CALKHQ01 > CALKHQ01. The sequence goes on along the minus strand of CALKHQ010000116.1, from coordinate 2,510 downwards.
CGTCGAGCCAGCTGCCCACCGGCGCAAATTCAGGCAGCGCCGCCGCCGCACGCATCCAGTGCCACAGCAGGTGGGCGTCGCAGGTGAAGTCCTGGAATGCAGGGATCCCGCGCATCCGTTCGAGCACAGCGGCCGGGTCGCGCGTGTCCGGCGCCGGACCGTCGACCGGCCCCAGCGGCAGCCAGGTGCAGGCGATGTAGGCGAGGCCGATTGCCGTCTCCCCGGGATCGCGGCGAAGGCAGGCGTAGGCGAGCCGCATCAGCCCGTGCAGCGCGCTCGCCGCAATGCCCGGCGCCAGCGCCGGCAGGTGGGCGGCGACCGCACCCCTGCGGCCGAGACGGGCGACCTCGCCGGCGAAGAATTGACGGTAGTCCGCCTCGCGCTCCCGGCAGCCCAGGGCGTCGCGCCAGTTGTGCGCGTCGATGGGGGCCACCGGCGGCGGCACCGGCACCAGGCCGCTGGCGTCGCGGTAGGTGGCGAAGAAGGCGGCGAGCCGCGCGTCGTCCGCGCCCAGTGCCTCCAGCGCGTGGAGAACCATCGGCAGGTGGTTCGACAGCATCTCCGGAAACTCCACGCTGAAGTTTCCGGCGGCGCGGATCCACCCCGCCGCGCGCTCCGTCCGCCCGAACCCTGCTGTGGCCGCCGTCATCGCTCCGGCCCTCCGGTGGCTGACATCCAGATCAACACCGCCGGGCGCGCAAGGCAAGGGCGGAGCCCGGGGTGAAGAGGCCATCGACAGCCGTTCCCACCCCCGCTAAACGTTTCGGCAAACCAGAAGGGGAGGAACCGACCTTGGCCAGCAACCCGGATGCTGCCGACCTGTTGCAGCGATTCGGCCGACGACTGCGCATCGGCATGGTCGGCGGCGGCAGCGATTCCATCATCGGGGCGACTCACCGCTACGCCTTTCGCGCCGACGGTCTCTACGAGCTGGTTGCCGGCTGCCTGTCGGTCGATCCGGCGATCGCTCTGGCCTCGGCCAGGGCCGAGCTCCTGGCGCCGGAGCGGAGCTACACCGACTTCCGCGAGATGGCGGAGAAGGAGGCGGCGCGCGAGGACGGCATCGACGTCGTCTGCATCTGCACCCCGCCGGACCTGCACATGGAGATCGCCAGGGCGTTCCTCGCCAGGGGCATCGACGTCATCTGCGAGAAGCCGATGACGAAGACCGCGGCCGAGGCGGAGGAGCTGGCCGCAGCGGTGCGGGAAAGCGGGCGCAGCTTCCTCCTGACCCACTGCTACACCGGCTATCCGATGGTCCGCCAGGCCCGCGCGATGGTGCGGGCCGGCGCAATCGGCAGGGTGCGGCTGGTCGAGTCCGACTTCATGAACGGCGCCTTCCTCACCGAGGAACCGGATCCGGCACGCAAGCACTGGCGGTTCCGTCCGCAGGTGATGGGAACCGCCTCCATCCTCGGCGAGATCGGCAGCCATGCCGTCAACATGGCGAGCTTCGTCTCCGGCCTGCCGGTGGAGGCGGTCTCGGCGGAGCTGCGCATCTGGGTGCCGGGGCGGGAGACCTTCGACGACGGCCGGATCGGGCTGCGGTTCGGCGGCGGCGGCGCCGGCCGGATGTGGATCAGCTTCGTCGCCGCCGGCGTCGAGCACGGGTTCAGCTTCCGCGTCTTCGGCGAGACCGGCTGCCTGGAGTGGCGGCAGGAGCAGCCGGAGCTGCTGATCCACCACCGCGCCTCCGGCGGCCATGTGGCGATCACCCCGGGCCATGACTGGCTGACGCCGGAGGGCCGGCACGCCAGCCGTATTCGCGGCGGCCATCCGGAGGGCTATCTGATGGCCTTCGCCAACCTCTACAGGGACTTCGCCTGCCAGCTCGTCGCCCGCCGGCTGGGCGAGCCGGTGGACCCGCTGTGGACCGACCTCCCGACCGTGGAGGACGGCGTCGCGACCATGCGCTTCCATGAAGCGGTCGTTGCCTCGCACGAGGCGGACGGGCGCTGGACCCAGCTCTAGAAGGGTGACGACAATGACGAAGACTCCCGTCCGCATCGGCATGCTCGGCGCGGGCTTCATCGGCCAGATGCATGCACTGGCCTTCAGCGGCGTCATGCGCAGCCGGCTCCCGGACCGGGTGCCGGTGGACCTTGCCGTGTTGTCGGAGACCAATGCCGCGCTCCGCGACGAGATCGTCGAGCGCTACGGCTGGCGCAGGGGGGTGGACGCCTGGCGCGAGGCGGCCGAGGGGGCGGACATCGACCTGTTCATCAACTCCGGCCCCAACGACGCCCACGTGGCGCCGACCATTGCGGCGGCCAGGGCGGGCAAGCACGTGTTCTCGGAGAAGCCCCTCGCCCGCAACGCCGACGAGGCCTACGAGATCTGGCAGGCGGCGAAGCAGGCAGGCGTGCTCCACATGTGCGCCTTCCTGCACCGGTCGATTCCGGCGCTCCGCCTCGCCCGCGACATGATCGAGGCCGGCGAGCTCGGCACCATCCGTCACTACCGGTCCAGCTTCCTGATGAACATGGTGCAGCCCGACGAGGTGATGACCT